>DGIT01000101.1:42935-46960 GCA_002386465.1 Burkholderiales bacterium UBA4615
AATTATACGCGCGCGTATAATTTAAGGTTATGAGGGCATGAACCCGGTGTCAACCCGACCCGATTGGGTAAGTCTGTTTGGACTGGAGGTTCAAACCGAATAGCCACCGTCTACAGCCAGGTGCTGTCCGGTAATGAACGCCGCCGCGGGCGATGCGAGAAACACCACTGCGTCCCCGATTTCATCGACCGTGCCGAAGCGGCGCAAACAGGTGTTGCGCTTCATCGCTTCGACGAATTCGGGGGTCACCCTTTCGCGCAGCCGCGTGAACACCCCCGCATCAATGACGCCCGGCCCCACTGAATTGGCGCGGATGTTGTGCCGCCCTTCTTCCCGGGCGATGCCGCGAATCAGCGCTTCAACGCCCGCCTTGGGCGCGGTGGAGAGAATATCGAGCGGCGGATGCCTGTAGATGCCGGCCGAGGTCACCGCAACGAAGGCGCCGCCTCCGCCCGCCCGTACCCAAGGCAATGCCGCCTTGGTCACATGAAAAAAACCGTGCAGCTCGGACTCGATCACGCGATGCCATTCATCGGGGTCGACCTGGCTCACATAGGTCATCGAGATATCGGCCCCGGCAGCAAAGACGATCGTGTGCAAGCGACCAAAGTACGCATGAAAAGTCGCCAGGGCTTGGGTGACTGCCTGCAGGTCGCCCAGATCCACCCGCAACGCGTGCCCCTGCACCCTCGCGCCTGCCAACTGTTCCAGCGTTTGCTGCGCAGCGGCCTCGTTCGCGCGAAAAGTGAACCCTACATCGCAGCCCCGCTCGGCCAGCGCGCGGCAGATGCCCTGGCCGATACCGCCGCTGCCGCCGATCACGATCGCCGCTCCTGCGGGGAATTGATGCTGCGCCCCCGGTGGGCGATCTGCACGCTCAGGATGCTTCATGTAGTCTCCTCTCTCGCCGGACATGCGGCCCACAGGCTGACAGCTGCCTGTTCAAGACCCCAGACCTGCAGCGCAATCACCCGAGGCCGCTTGCTTGCTCCGGATCATACGACTCCGTATATTTTCGAGCTTCAGGCGCGCCCTCGGATCACTCTTTCAACAAGGCCGGTCAGCGATGTCGACATCACGCTCTTTGCGTACGCACGCATGCTCATGGCTTCTGGCCTGCTTTGCCCTGCTTGGGACGGCGGCGCCGAGCCAGGCTCAGGACTACCCCGTGCGCCCGCTGCGCATGGTGGTCGGGATCGCCACAGGCGGCATGACCGATATCGTGGCACGCACCATGGCGCAAAAGCTCTCCGAGCGTCTGGGCCAGCCGGTCGTGGTCGAAAACCGCGCCGGTGCGGGCGGCAACATCGGCACAGAGGCCGTGGTGCGGGCGGCACCCGATGGCTACACGCTGCTGTTCGCCTACCCCGGGCCGATCGTGGTCAATGGTTCGCTCTACAAAAACCTGAGCTTTGACCCCGTACGCGACCTGGCGCCGGTCAGCCTGCTGGGCAGCTATCCGCTGGTGCTTGCCGTAGGCCCGGCCTTGCCGCAAGTGCGCACGCTCACCGACTTTATCGAGCATGCCCGCCGCAACCCCGGCCAACTCGACTATGCCTCGGCTGGCAACGCCAGCACTGCGCATCTGTCCATGGAACTCTTTCGCCGGGAAGTTGGCATTGATCTGCAGCACATTCCCTACAAGGGCTCGGCGCCAGGGCTCACTGACCTGCTGGCAGGTCGCGTCGCCGTGGCCTTCGATTCACTCACGGTCGTCATGCCGCACCATCAGGCGGGGCGTCTGCGTGCACTGGCCATGAGCAGTCAGGCACGCTCGCCAGCCTTCCCGGAGATTCCCGGCATGGCCGAGTCCGGCGTAAAAAACGTCGACGTATTCGGCTGGTTCGGCGTGTTTGCGCCCGCCGGCACGCCGCGCCCGATCGTGGATCGGCTCTCGCGTGAATTGACCGCCATCGTCAAAGATCCTGCCGTGGCCAAAGACCTGCTCTCCAAGGGCCTGGAGCCCAAGGGCAGCACACCCGAAGAGCTGGGTGCGGTGGTCCGACGCGAGCGCGACGTCTGGTCGCGTGTGGTGCAGCAAGCCGGCATCAAGGTCGACTGACAGACGCTGCCGGACAGCCTTGCAAAGGATCTCCGCATGACCCACGAGCACACCCTCTGGCTGCAAAGCGCTTCGGCCTCTTCGGATGCCGCCATCTGGCGCGTGTATCAGGAATCGGCCGCACGACATGCCCGTGCGATCGTGCAGCCGGGGGTGTCCGTCGAATTTCATGGTGTGAGCGCCACGTACCCCGGAGTCGATTCACTGGATGGTGCTATCCATCTGGTGGGGCGCGAGATGATCCGCAATGCGATCCGCGCTGAAAACATGGGCTATGGCGCGTTCGTGAATGTGACCACCACCGATGCCGGGCGCGATGAGGTGCTCGAGCTCACCGATCTGCCGGCGATCTTCATCACCGAAGCCACAGTGCACCTGGCCGCGCAAATGGGCGGGCGCTTCGGCTTTCTGACCCATAACTCGGGCATTCGCCGAAAGATGGAGCAGATCACGGGGCGCTATGGCCTGGGGGCCATGGTGGTCGAAGGCGCATCGCTCGAGCTTACTTATCACGACTTTGTGAAGCTGTACGCCGACCCGGCGGCCGGCAGGGCGGCGTTTCAGGCCGAGGCGCGCAAGGTGATCGCCCGCGGGGCCAAGGTGCTGATCCCGGCGGGCGGCCCGCTGAACATGTTCTTCGTCGACCACGGCCTGCGCGAAGTCGATGGCGTGCCAGTGCTCGACATTCTGGCGGTGGCCATCAAGGCGGCCGAACAGGCCATGGGCTTGCGGCGCGCCGGAGTAGCCATGCGCGGCGCCTCGTATGTGCCGCCCGAACGCAAAGCGGCGCTGCGCACGCTGTTCCTCGCGCCCTGATCCGCACGGCCCGAGCCATGCACACCATCGGGCGCATGCTGCTGGAACAAGGAGAGCGACTGGGCGATCAGGTGGCCCTGCATGACGCCCACTCCAGTCTGAGCTATCAGGCGCTGAGTGCGTCGGTCCAGCGTGTGGCCGCCTTCCTGGTGGACCATGGCGTGGCGCCGGGCGAGCGCATCGCGGTGCTCATGCCGCCCGGCACGGCGTGGGCAGCGGTGCACTACGGCATCATCGCAGCGGGCGCCATCGTGGTGCCTCTGAACCTCGCCTGGCAGGCTGAGGAACTGAGCTTTGCGATGCGCCAGGCCCGGGTCAGTGTCGTGGTGGCCAGCGTGGCTTCGCGTGGCCGACCGCTCGCCGCGCGTCTGATCGAGGCACTGGCCACACCGGTGCGCCTGGACGGCCCGGCGGATGCACCGCCCGAGCCGCCCCAGGTGCGCATGGGCGTGATCCTCGGGGACGGCGTGCTGCCACCACAGGGATGGATGTCGGGCGAGGCCATGCTTCAGCACGCACCCACGGCAGCCACTGAGGCCCGGGTGCGCGAGCGCATCGCTCAGGCCACGCCACACACCGCCTGCTGCATGGTCTATACCTCGGGCAGCACCGGTCGTCCCAAGCCCGCCGTCTTGCATCACTTCGGTTTGCTGCGCGGTGCCTGGGAATATGGCCGAGGCCTGGACCTTACCGACCAGGATCGCGTGCTGGTGCCCTGGCCCACGTTTCATGTGAGCGGGATCAGTGCCGGAATGATGATGGCCTCCCTGCGCGAAGCACCGTGCTGGCTCATGGAGTCTTACGACCCGGCCGAAGCCCTGCGCCTCATCGAGCGCGAGCAGATCACCACCTTTCTGGGCTTCGACACCACCTTCACCACACTGATCGGTCAGCCAGACTTTGAACCGGCACGTGTGCGCTCGATGCAGCGCATGCTGCTGGCCACCGGGCCCGCGGTCTATGACCGGGTCTTTCAGGCCTTCCCGAATCTGCGCATCGGCATGAAGTGCTATGCCATGACCGAAACCTGCGGGCCCACGGCGCTGGTCTATCCGCAGTGCACCGATGCGCAGCAACGCAAATACGGGCACGGCACGCCCACCCCCGACGCCCAGATCCGCATCTGCGACCCGCACACCGATCTGCC
>DGIT01000101.1:47011-70833 GCA_002386465.1 Burkholderiales bacterium UBA4615
GGCATGCCCGAGCAGACCGAGGCGACGTTCGATGCGCAGGGTTGGTTGCGCACCGGCGATCTCGGCTGGCTGGACGAGCACGGCATGCTGTTCTACGACGGACGCCTGAAGCGGATGATCAAAACAGGCGGCGAAAATGTTTCGGAACGCGAGGTGGAAACCTGGCTGGAAGAGCGCATCCCGGGCGTGAATCTGGCGCAGGTGGTGGGTGTGCCCGATGCGCTGTGGGGAGAAGCGGTGGTGGCCTTCCTGGAGCCGCTGCCAGGCGCTGCACTCGATGCCGGCTCGGTGCGCGCAGCCTGCAAGGGCCGTATCGCCGACTACAAGATTCCCAAGCAGGTCTGGATCGTGAGCGAGGCGCAGTGGCCCCGTAACGAAGTCGGAAAGATTTCCAAGGACGCCCTCGTGGCGCGCGCGCTGGCCGACCGCGCCTGACTCAGCGGCCTTCAAACTTAGCCGCGCGCCGCTCCATAAAGGCCTGCATGCCTTCCTTGAAGTCCTGCGTTTGAAACAAGGGCAGCAGTTGCAGGTAGACATGGTGCACATGGTCATCGAAGTGCTCATCGGCCGACATGCGCATCATGCGTTTGGCTGCCTGCACGGCCAGCGGCGCATTGCCCGCAATTTCGGTGGCCAGCGCACGTGCCACCGTCAGGCACTGGTCTGCGGGCACCGCTTGCGAGGCCAGGCCCATCGCCACGCATTGCTCGGCGCTCAGTGTGCGCCCTGTAAAAATCAGTTCACAGGCTTTTGACCAGCCGATCAGCCGGGGCAGGATCCACGTCCCGCCTGATTCAGGCACTACGCCGCGTGCCGTGAACGCCGCAGCCATCTTCGACTCACTGGACATGATGCGGATGTCACAGCCCAGGGCCAGATCCATTCCGTAGCCTGCACTCGAGCCGTTGTGGGCGCAGATCGTGGGCTTGTCCAGGTTGTGCAGCACCGTTGGCGGTGCTTCGCGCAGATCAAGCCCTGCGCAAAAAAAACGCCCGGCACCAGTCACGATGATCACGCGCACCTGCGAATCGGCGTTGGCCTGCACCAGCCGCTGGCTGAGTGCGGCCAGCATCGGCCGGGTGATGGTGTTCTGGCGGTCGGGGCGATTGAGTGTGATCGTGGCGATATGGTCCTCGACCGCGTACAGCACCTGGTCTGTGTGCGCATCATCGGTCGGGGCGGTGGCGGCGTGCGCACTCCGCGCAGGCGAAACAGTCGGTGCAGTCACGGTGAGGCTCCCAGGGTATTCGTGAATCGAGCGGACCTTCAGCCGGGCATGGAGGCCTTGTGTTCGGTGAGCGTGTAACCCGCATCCTTGGGAATGCAGACATAGCGGCCGTCTTCACGCTTTTCAGACCACGGCTTGATCGGCACCACCGGCGCACGTTGTGTGCCCTCGAAGGCGGCCTGCACGCTGTCGAACTGCGCGAGCTTCACGACGTTGGACAGCGTCGGAAAAATCACGGTGCGGGTGCCGGCCTCGGCATCGGCCATCACCTGTCTGGGACGAATCCAGACCGAGTCGACATTCTCGTGGCCGTCATGGCCAGCCACCTGCTGATGCGGGACCCGCGCAAGATAAAAATGCGTGTCGAAACGCTTGGGCATGAAGTCGGGCGTGATCCAGTGTGCGTAATGGACCAGGTCGTCGCACGACAGATGCAGATCGCCTTCTTCCAGCAGGGCGCCGAGCTTGAGCGATTTATCGTTCAGGCCAGCGCGCCAGCGGTCGAGGTCGGTGTGCGCAGGCAGCGCGCCATCGTGGCGACGGCGCGCCAGCAGGATGCCTGACTCCTCGAAGGCTTCGCGAATCGCCGCGGCACGCAACTCGGACTGACCGGGCGTGGCGCCCTGGTAGCCAGCCAGACGCGCGATCACGCGTTCATCAGAGTCCTGGGCGTCGACCTTGCCGCCAGGAAACACCAGCGCCCCGGAGGCGAAGTCGATCTGGTGGTGGCGCACCACCATGAACACCTCCAGGCCCTGTGCGCCGTCGCGCAGCAGCATGATGGTCGCGGCCGGCACAGCCGGTGCAATCGGTTTGTCCATGGGTGCTCCCCCGTTTCTGTTCTGATGTGCCTTTCATTGTAGCCATGCCCCGGTGGCGCGGTGGCGAAGACAGGCGTAGGCTCGGCCGAACGACGACAGGGAGACACCCATGAAGCGATTCGATGTGGCCGAACGTCCATCCGTGGACTACGAAACCATTCGCGTCAGTCCGCTGACCCCCACCATTGGCGCCACCATTGAGGGCATCGATCTGGCGCGCCCCATGACCGACCAGCAGTTCGCTGAGGTGCATCGTGCGCTGGCCAATCATCTGGTGATCTTCTTTCGCGACCAGCGCATGAGCATCGAGCAGCACAAGGCGCTCGGCAGGCGTTTTGGCGAGCTCCATGTGCACCCGGTCTACGGGATGAAAGGGCACCCGGAAGTGCTCGAGATCAAAACCGACGAAAACTCCAAAGGGGTGGCGGGTGAGGTCTGGCACACCGATGTGTCCTGCGACGCCCAGCCGCCGATGGGCTCGATCCTCTACATGCACGAGGTACCGGTCAACGGTGGCGGCGACACGCTCTTTGCCAACATGTACGCGGCCTGGGAAACGCTGTCCGAACCGATACGCACCATGCTCGATGGCATGCGCGCTGTACACGACGGCGACTACACCTACGGCGTTCGGCAGAAACAGGGTCAGGGTGAATACCCGAAATCCAGCCACCCGATTGCCCGCACCCATCCGGTGACCGGGCGCAAGGCGCTGTATGTGAACAACGGCTTCACCACGCGCATCGAGGGCCTGCGCCGCTCAGAGAGCGACGCCATCCTGCAGATGCTGTACCGGCATATCGAGCTCGACGACTTCAAGTGCCGCTTCCATTGGGCGCCCGGCTCGGTGGCCTTCTGGGACAACCGTTGCACGCAACATCTGGCGGTCTGGGACTACTTCCCGCATCGGCGCTACGGGCACCGAGTCACGGTAGCGGGCGATACGCCGGTCTGACTTGCACGGGCTGGCCAGAGTCAGAAGGCCCATGCTGACCGGCCGGCTGTTCAGTGCGTCCTGTTTCGTGCTGCGGCTTACCCGGCCAGTCGGTTCACCGCCCGACCGAGCCGGGCTACGCCTTCTGTGATCTGAGTGGGCGTGGGTGTTGAAAACGACAGCCGCAGGGTGCGCAGATCCGGTTGGTCGGCGTCATAGATGTCGCCCGGCACAAACGTGACTTTCTCTTCGATGGCCAGCGCCAGCAGGTCACGCGCCTTGCCTTCGGTCTGAAGGCGCCCCCACATGAACATGCCGCCCTGCGGAATGTTGAAGTTCACGCGCCCCGCCAGGTGTATGGCAATTGCATCACGCATGGCGGCGGCCCGCTCGCGGTAAGCCCCCACGATCACCGGCAGATGCTGTTGCAGTCGCCCGGCAGCCAGATAGCGCTGCACCGTCATCTGCGTGAAGCCCGGGTTGGAGAGATCGTCGAGTTGCTTGGCCAGCATGCAGGGTCGGCGCAACACCGCAGGGCCTGCCATCCAGGCCACACGCAGCCCCGGCGCAATCACCTTCGAAAAGCTCCCCAGGTGCACCACCCATGGCTTCGATCCGGGCACCTGGTCGGTGAGCGCAATCAGGTGAGGCAGCGGTTCACCCTCAAAGCGCAACTGGCTGTAGGGGTCATCTTCCGCAATCACGAAGCCGTATTCGACTGCGAGTTGCAGCAACTTGAGGCGGCGCGATACCGGCATGCTGGCGCCGCTCGGGTTGGCAAAGGTAGGCACCACGTAAAGCAGCCGCGGCCTGGGCAGTGCCGGGTCGCGCAGCATGGCCTCCAGCTCGTCCACATTGAGCCCCTGCGCATCGACACTCACCGTGAGCGTGCGTGCACCGGCGACCTTGAGCACGCGGATGGGCCCGGTATAGGTAGGCCGCTCGACGACGGCGCAGTCACCCGGTCGGATCAGCGTGCGCACCAGCAGATCGAAGCCCTGCGCTGAACCGGACAGGATCAGCAGATCGTCGGGAGACACCGGCGCGCGACAATGCGCCATCCACTGCGCCACCGACTCGCGCAGCCCCGCCATGCCCTCGGTGGGCCCGTACTGCAGGCAGGCCGTAGGTGAATCGGTCAGCGCCGCATGCGCCGCTTCGCGCACACCGTCGCGGTCAAACAGTTCAGCACCGGGATAGCCGCCTGCAAGCGAAATCATTTCCTGGTCCGACATCAGACGGCTGAGCTCTCTGACCAGGGACTCGCCGATGTTGCGGTAACCCGGGTGAATCAGGGCTTCGGGTGTGGCCGGATCAGTTGGGTTCATAGGCGCAGGAGGTTTGGCACAGCAGACGTTGAAACAGAGGGTGGGTTCAGAGATGGCCCACCAGCGAAGCGCGCTGCGAGAGTTCGATGAAATTGCCGTCAGGGTCGCGCACGAAGGAGTAACGGACCGTGTCACCTAGCAGCATGGGCGGGCGACCCTCTTCACCGCCGCGCGCAAGCACGCCGGCATGCTCAGCCACGCAATCGCGGATCTGCACGGTGGTGTAACGCCAACCCGGGGCACGCCAGTTGTCGCAGCGGGCCACCGCGCGGGTTTCGGCAATGATCACCTGCGTATCGCCGCACACATAGACGCCCGGGCGGGGCGATTCGAACTGCATGGCATGGCGCCAGAACCGATCGTGGGCGTCGCGATTGCTGACCGCGAGCTCAATGGCAATGCCTGTCACCCCTTCATCACCGGGCGGCACCAGCAGTACCGCATTGCCGTCGGGGTCGGCCAGCGCCTGCCGCTGCGCAAGACCGGGGCGGGCGATGCGGACGCGCACGATGCCGCTGGCCGGCTCGGGTGGCAGCGGATCGCGAGCGTGATTGACCTTGAGGATCGAGCCGTTCATGTGATGGCGCAACTGCTGCATGCCGCCACCGAGCTTGCCCATGTGGTCATACTCCAGGCCGATGGTCTGCTGCCAGAAGTGCAGTTGCTCTTCGCGCCGGTTGGTGAACAGACCGACATCCAAGTGGGGTTTGGCGAGGTTCATGGACACGAGGGTAACCCAGGGGACCGGGTCGGGTCAGCGTCAGGGAAGGACGGGCCCGGCGAGACCGCGACTCGGTCAACCCCTGCGTACCCGGCAGCCCTGCCCCGGCAAGGTGGGCGTGATATCGCGTTCCGCTGGCTGCACCCGGGGGCTGCCGGCGCCCAGGAATGAACCGTATACTTCAGAAAGAAATTTTCTTTTCTAGACTGAATGAGGCTGCTTTCATGACCCCCTTGATGACCCATGCATGCAGAGTCTCCCGCCTGACGCCCTGGCTTCTTGCCGCCAGCATTGCACTGAGCGCCGGCTGCTCAACCCGACCGACTGCCCTGGCTGCAGCGGCCCCCGATGCGATCTACAGCGGTGGCGACATCCTCACCATGGCGGGCGCCACGCCACAATATGCCGAGGCACTGGCCATCGGTGGCGGGCGCATTCTGGCCGTGGGCTCGCGCGCCGAGGTGATGAAGCTGGCAGGGCCAGGCACGCGCCAGTTCAATCTGCAGGGCCAGACACTGATGCCGGGTTTTATCGATGCCCATGGCCATCTGGTTTACGCGACCCACAGCATGCTCGATGCCGACCTGATGGGCGTCAAGAACATCCCCGAACTGTTGGAGCGACTGAAAAAACATGCGGCCGAAACGCCTGCGGGCGAACGGATCGTTGGGATGGGTTACCGCGCCGAGCAGATGACCGAAAACCGTCATCCCACGCGCGAAGAGCTCGACACTGTCAGCAGTACGCGTCCGATCGGCATCTCGGATGGATCGGGCCACCATGGGGTGATGAACACCGTCCTGATGAACGAGTTGAAGCTGTCTGCCGCCACGCCCGATCCGGAGGGTGGCTTTTACACCCGCAAACCGGGTTCACGCGAGCTCGCCGGCCATGCTGCCGAAACCGCATGGATGGCAGCGCTGGCGACCCGCGCGCCGCTTAGCGCCGAGCAAACCCGCAAGGGCTTGAAGCGCGCAGTGTCGTTGTGGGTGGAAAACGGCATCACCACCGCCTCCGAAATGGGGCTGGGGCTGAGTGCCGACGATATTCAAATCGCACAGAGGATCATCGATGAGCAACTGATGCCGATCGATCTGGTGATGTTCGCCAAGTACGCCGAGTCGGAACGCATCATCGATGCGGCCTACCAGATCCAGAAAAGCCGTCTACCCGCGGGCACCGACACCGCGAGCGCGCTGTTGTCGACACGACCCGACCTGGACCGTCGGTATATCAACCGACTGCGGCTGGCGGGCGTGAAGTTCTGGCTCGATGGCAGCATCGACACCGCGTTCATGTCGCAGCCCTTCACCAAGAACCCGCCCGGCGTGACCACCAAGGATTACAAGGGTCAGCGGGTCGATCCCCAGGATCAGCTGGTGGCGGCTCTGGACAAATACTGGAAGAGCCACCGGCAGATTGCCGCCCATGCGATCGGCGATGAGGCCAACGAGCAATTGCTGAAGGCGATTGAAGGCGCCATCGCCAAGCAGGGCATGACTGATGCGCGGCCGATCTTCCAGCATGCACAGTTTTTGCGCCCCGATCAGATTACCCGCGTGAAAGCCGTGGGTGGCACGCCCAGCATGACTGCGGGCGGTCTGCAGGCCATGGGGGATTATGTGTCGATGCTGGTGGGCCCGGAACGCATCGGCTGGACCGGTGCTGCCGCCTCTTTGCAAAAGCAGGGCATCAACTGGACGCTGAACACTGACTGGCCGGCGGGTGTCAGCCCCAGTCTGTTGTTTGCAGCCTGGAACGTGGTCAACCGGGTCACTAAGTCGGGGGGCGTCTTCGTGCCCAGCGAACGGGTCTCGGCCTACGACGCGATGCGCAGCCTCACCATCAACGGCGCCTGGCAGTATAAGGAAGAACAAAACAAGGGCACGCTGGAAGTCGGCAAGCTGGCCGATCTGGTGATCCTGGATCGCAACCCATTGAAGGTCGACCCGATGGCCATCAAGGACATCAAAGTCATGCAGACCATCAAGGAAGGGTCCGCGGTTTACACCCGCATGCCCGATGGGCCGAAGTTCGGCTTCTGATTCGACTCAACCGCGCCGCCGAGGCCTGTGACCCAGGCCTCACGTTCAACCTGTGGCCCTAATGCGCGCCCGCACACGCTCACCGTGCGGCCGCGCGTGCGCGCTCCTGGCGCAGCAGCCATAAGCCGGCTGCGATCAGGAGCACGATGCCGATCCAGCCCAAGGTATTGGGCCACTCGCCCCAGATCGTGGCGCCTGCGATCAGTGCAAAGAGCAGTCCGCTGTAACGGAACGGGGCGATCACGGTCAGATCCCCTGCGCGGGCGGCCAGCGTGATCAGGTGATAGCCCGCTGCCAAAAATACCGACGCCGCCGCCAGCAGGCCGAATTCGGTGGCGGTCATCGGCTTCCAGCCCAGGAACAGCAGGGCAAGCCCGGCCAGGATCAGCACGGTGAACAGGCTTGCCAGCGTGATCGAAAACGATGGAATCCCTGGTGGAACACGGCGTGTGACCAGGTCCCGAAAGGCATGCAGCAGCGTGGCAAAGAGGCACAGCACCGAGAAGGCATTGAAGCCTTCGCTGCGCGGCTGAATCACCAGCAACACACCGATGAACCCGACTGCGATGGTGAGCCAGCGCACCAGCCCCGCGCGCTCATGCAGCAGCACAACCGCCAGCACGGCAATGAAGAGCGGCGCAGCCATATTGATGGCGGTGGCGTTGGCGATCGGCAGGTGCAGCAGTGAGGTGAGGTAGGCGAAGGTGGCGCCTGCGTCGATCAAGGCACGCGCCACCACCCAGCGATTGTTGCAGTGGGCAAGCCGCACCGGTGCGGCGGTCAGTCGGGCGGCCAGTGCGATGCACGCAAAGGCCATCAGCCCGCGCACAAGAATGAGCTGCGCAGGCGGCACAGTCTGTCCAGCGACCTTCACGAGCGTGTCGTTGACCAGATAGGCGGCCATGGAGGCCATCATGAGCCGGATGCCGCGGGCATTGACCCGCCAGGCGGAGTGCTGCGCGTCGTTCAAGACAGGTCTTGGCTGTGCGCAGCCCAATCGCCCGGGATGCGTGGGCTCATCGCCCGGTGGCTTGCTTGCGCAGCCCCGCCGCAATGCGCTCAAGCAGCATTTCGCTGGAACCGTCGGTGAAGCTGGCCACCCGCGCCCCCACCAGATGACGGCCAAACGGATGGTGATCGCGCAAGCCTTCAGCGCCCATGGCCTGAGCCAGCACGGCCAGCTGGCGCTCGGCCATGCGGGTAGACATCAGCTTGGCCTGCGCGGCGATCATCTGGGCGTCTTCCTTGGCATCAATCATGCGGGCCGACTCGGCCACCATGAGCCGACATCCAGCCAGTTCGGCCGAGGCTTCGGACAAGCGCCAGCGCCAACCCTGGTGATCGGCCAGCGGCACGCCAAAGGCATGGCGCGATTCGCCAAACGCAGTGGCGATTCGCAGGGCCTCTGCGACCATGCCGCAGCACATGGTGGCCACATAGGTGCGCGCGCCGTTAATCGAGCTCATCGCAGATTTGAAGGCTTTGCCCGGCGGCTGCAGCATTTCCTCGTCGGTGGCGATGTAGCCATCCAGGGTATAGCCGCCCGTGCCGATGGCATGCTGGCCGGCCAGACCGAAAGCAGGCTCGCGCACGAAACCGGCGCGGTGTGCGTCGATGACAAAGCCGGCAATGCCCTTGGCGCCGGACCCCGGCTCGGTCTGCGCATACATCACCGACACATCGGCTTGCGCAGCATTCGTGATCCAGGCCTTGCGCCCGTCCAGGCGCCAGCCGCCAGCCACCCGCGTGGCGCGCATCTGTATGGCGCCAAAGTCCGAGCCCATGCCGGGCTCGGTGAGCGCAGTGCAGCCCACGATGCGGCCCGCAATCAGATCGGGCACATAGCGGGCGATGACAGTGGGCGAGGCTTCGCGGGCGATCTTGTTGGCCACGTTTTGCGTGTTGACCAGCGAAAAGGCAAAGCCATAGTCAGCCGCCGCGAGGATTTCGCAAAAGCGGTTCTTCACCGAGAAAGGCTGGCCCTGGCCGCCATGCTCGCGCGGCACCTCGATCGAAGTCAGGCCCAGGGCTGCGGCCTGGGCGAAGGCTTCACGGCCCATGCGCCGCTCGCGCTCCCATTGCGCCGCATTGGGCGCAACCACATCGCAGGCAAAGCGCGCGGCGCGATCGAGCAGTTCAGTGGCGGACAGGCCGGTGGCGGGGGGTGTGGCGACTGTGCTCATCAGGAGTTCCTCTGGAGTTGCGTTAGCGTGCGCCCTCGGGGGCGCGTCTCGCATGCCTGGCCTGATGATAGGCGCTCAGCGGCCCGATCCTGCCTGGCATCGGCCCACAGGCTTCCACTATTCGAGGCGCAGTGGCCTGCGGGCGCAGCGGACACCCCGCTGCATGGATGGGCACGCTAAGCTAATACGTTCAAAGAGGAGACTCCCATGCCGATCACCGTTTCTGCGATGACCGATGGTTTCGCCGCCGAGGTGGGCGACATCGATCTGACCCGCCCGCTGGACGCGCAGACCGAACGCGAAGTCCGTGACGCGTTCACGCAGTATGCCGTGCTGATCTTTCCCGAGCAGACACTGACGGTTGAGCAGCACCTGGCCTTTGCGCGGCTCTTCGGCCCACACGAGCGCACGGTCGCCGCGGTCATGCCCGGGCAGAAACTGCGGGTGCGCGAAGAAATCGCCGACATCGCCAACATGACCCCGAACGGCGAGGTCTGGGGCAAAGATTATCGGTTGCGCCTGTTTCAACTGGGCAACCGACTGTGGCACACCGACAGTTCGTTCAAGCAGCCCACGGGCTTTACCTCGATGCTGTATTGCCGCTCGGTTGCACCGATTGGCGGGCACACCGAGTTTGCCGACCTGCGAGCGGCCTTCGATGCACTGCCGGCCGAACTGAAAGCGCAAGTGGACTGCCTGATCGGCGAGCACTCGTTGCTGTACTCCCGTCGCAAGCTGGGCTTCACGGATTTTTCCGAGCAGGAGCGTGCGGCCTGGGCACCCGTAGCGCGGCCGCTGGTGCGCACGATTGCGCAGTCGGGGCGGCGCAGCCTGTATCTCGCTTCGCATATCGGGCGCATTCGCGGCATGGAGGATGCGCAAGCCGATGCGCTGCTTGCGCAGCTCATGGCGCACGCCACCGAACGTCGCTTCACCTATCTGCACCGCTGGCGCGTGCGCGATCTGGTGCTGTGGGATAACCGTTGCACGATGCACCGGGGCACAGCCTTTGATGACACCCGCTGGCCGCGTGACATGCAACGCGCCACCACGTCGGATCAGCCCGATGTGTTCGAGGCTGAACTGCGGGCAGCAGGCCTTGCGGCCTGACCCCATGAACGCCAGCGCCTCGCATCCATTGCCCGCTCAGTCGTCCGCTCAGTCTCTCTCTGAGCCGCCCCTCAAGACACTTGAGCTGCGCATCGCCGTCGACGAGCAGGATCTGCCCGAAGATCGCTACTCCGACCACGTCAACAACGCCCGCTATTTCGCATTTATCAACCGCACCTTTCAGGCCTGGTATCGGCCGATGGGCCTGCGCGATCGCAGCACGTCCTTTGCCGCACCGATGGTGCGCAGCGAATACGACTTTCTTGCTGAGGTGAAGCCACCGGGAGAAGTCATGTGCCGCATCACCGTGGTGAGAGTCGGTCGTGCAAGCATGGAACATGCGGTGGAAATGTGGGACATGCAGCCGCACGGGCGCGACGCGCCGGTGCTGGTGGGTCGCGGTAAGGTCATCCATGCCTGCATCGACCGGGCCACACGGCGCGCCACGCCCTGGCCGCAGGAGATCCGGGACCGCTGCTGGACTGACCCGATCGAATGACATCACCGAACATACCCTCGAGGAGACCCGCATGTACCTGACCCAGGCCCTGCACCGCGCGGTGCAGCAGCACCCCGATCGCGTCGCCAGTATTTTCGGTACACGCCGACGCAGCTTCGCCGAGTTTGCCGACCGGGTCGCGCGGCTGGCGGGTGCGCTGCAGCGCCTGGGAATGAAGCCCGGCGACCGCGTGGCCATGCTGGCCATGAACTCCGATCGCTACCTGGAATACCAGATGGCCGTGCCGTGGGCAGGCGGCGTCCTCAATCCCTGCAATGTGCGCTGGTCGGTCGCGGAGATTGCCTATTCGCTGAACGATTCGGGCTCGACCATCCTGCTGGTCGATGATCACTTCCTGTCCATGGTGCCCTCGTTGCGCACTGAAACCGCCGGACTGCGCGAAGTGATTCACTGCGGCGATGGTGCGGCTCCAGCTGGCACCCACAGCTATGAGTCGCTGATCGAAGCTGCCACGGCTGTGCCCGACGCCATTCGGCGCGGCGACGATCTGGCTGGCATCTTTTACACCGGCGGCACCACCGGCTTTCCCAAGGGCGTGATGCTCAGTCACACCAACATGATGAGTTCGGGTCTGGCCATGCGCGCCGACGGTCTGGCCCAACCGGATGGCGTGTACCTGCATGCGGCGCCCATGTTTCACCTGGCCGACATGGGTGTGGCCATGCCGCATTGGATCGAGGGCAACACCCACGCCATCGTGGCCGCCTTCAACCCCGAGGTGGTGCTGGATGTAATGGCCCGCGACCGCGTCACCCACGTGCTGCTGGTGCCAACCATGGTGCAGATGCTGGTTGACCATCCAGCCATGCAGCAGCCCCGCGACCTCTCCGCCCTGCACACCATCGCCTATGGCGCCTCGCCCATGTCCGAGGCCGTGGTCGACCGCGCCATGAAGGCGCTGCCCGGTGTGGGCTTCATCCAGGCCTACGGCATGACCGAGCTGTCGCCTCTGGCCACGCTCAACCCGGCCTGGTACCACACGGCAGAAGGCCGCAAGGCAGGCAAGCTGCGCTCGGCAGGTCGCGCCAGTCACTGCGCCGAGGTGAAGATCGTCGATGCCCAGGGCCATGAAGTGCCGCGCGGCACGGTGGGCGAAGTGATCGTGCGCGGCCCCAACGTGATGCAGGGCTACTGGAACAAGCCCGAGCAAACCGCCGCTGCACTGAAGAACGGCTGGATGCATACCGGTGACGGCGCCTACATGGATGAGGACGGCTTCATCTTCATTGCCGACCGGCTGAAGGACATGATCATCAGCGGCGGCGAGAACATCTATTCCGCGGAAGTCGAGAACGCACTCGCCCAGCATCCGGCCGTCGCTGCGTGTGCAGTCATCGGCATCCCCAATGACCAGTGGGGCGAATCAGTGCATGCGGTCGTGGTGCTCAAGCCTGATGTCAAACCCGAGGCGAGCGAGCTGATCGACCATTGCAAGGCGCTGATCGCGGGCTACAAATGCCCTCGCAGCGTGGATTTCGTGGCCGCCCTGCCTCTTTCGGGTGCGGGCAAAGTCCTCAAGACCACCCTGCGCGAGCCGTTCTGGAAAGGGCGCACGCGCAACGTGGCCTGATCACGACCGGTTCAGGCCCGGGGCAGCGACGCACCGGGCTCAGACAGGCTCAGACGGGCCGATTAAACGCCGACCACGCCCTTGCCGTCGTCGCGTGCTCCGCCTTCCAGGTGCATGCTGCAGCCCACCAGGCTGACCAGGTGAGGTGGCTCGGCGCTCATGATGGTGACCGAGGTATTGGCCAGTTGTTCGGGGTAGGTCATGCCTTCGGGAAAGTGGGTGTGGCCCATCAGGAAGTGGCGGATGAACAAACCGTGTGAGACCACAGCAAGGTCACCGCCGGCCCGGGCCCGCTGCTCGATGATCCACTGATAGGCCTGAGCAATCCGCGCACGAAACTGCTCCATCGATTCGCCATTGGGCGGGCCTTCATCGGCATGGATCGGGTCGTAGCCCAAGTCGTCGAAACGCCGGCCGCGCAGGTCGCCGAAATTGCGCTCGCCCAGCAGCGGCGACGCGATGACCGGAATACCAGTGGCCTGCGAGATAGCCTGCGCGGTCTGATAAGCACGGGCCATGTCGCTGCTCACAATGGCAGCGGGCGGTCGGGCGGCAAAACGGCGGCCCACAGCCAGCGCCTGTTCGCGACCCCGTGCACCCAGCGGGGTGTCGGGAAACTGCAGCGTGCGCGCGGCGTTCAGTTCAGTCTCGCCGTGGCGAATGAGCATCAGGGTCATGGTGGGCTTCTCCGAGAGAGGGGAACCCTTGCAGGCTACACTCGGTTTGTGACGCGCGGGACGATGCGCGGTGTCGATACACAACATCCTGAAAGGGGACAGACGTGGCGATTTACGAATTGCGCACCTATGACATCACCGTAGGCAAAATGGCCGAGGTGGTGC
The DNA here is from genome assembly GCA_002386465.1 of Burkholderiales bacterium UBA4615. Taxonomy (GTDB): domain Bacteria; phylum Pseudomonadota; class Gammaproteobacteria; order Burkholderiales; family Burkholderiaceae_E; genus UBA4615. The sequence continues at coordinate 60,314 of DGIT01000101.1, forward strand.
AGCTTTACAAGACTGAAGGCTGGCCCGCGCTGCAAAAGCATCCGCAGCGGCTGGTGGGCTACTTCACCGGCGACATCGGCGCGCTCAATCAGCTGGTGCACCTGTGGAAGTTCAATGATGACGCTGACCGGCGTGCGTTCTGGGCGAGCGTCTTCGGCGACCCGGAATTCATGGCCTTCGCGGCCAAACTGCGCCCGCTGATCAAGCATCAGGAGAACAAGCTGATGATGGCCGCGCCCTGGGGCACGGCACCCTGATCACGCCATCTCGACCGTAGGTTGCATGCCCGGCACCACGATGCCGCCGCGATCACCTACGGTCAGGCTGCCATAGCGCTGCGCGAACACCGGAGGCAGGGCCCGCGCGCCCGGCACCGCCAACCACAACCGCAACAGATAGCGCCGCTGCGCCGGATCGGACCAGTCCTCGAACGCCGTGCGGTCATGCAGCATCGTGTGGTTGTGAACGAACTGCATGTCGCCCTCGTCCAGCCGCATGGAAAAATGCAAGGCGGGATCGTTGGTCAGGGCATCGAACAGGTCCAGTGCCTCGATCTGTTGCGCACTCAGGCGCGGCGCCTCGGGCAGGCGCTGCGAGCTGTCCACGTACTGACGCTGATAGAGCGCCGTAAGATGGCCCTGGTACCAGTTGAGAACCGGGATTTCGAACCAGGGCTTCATGCCGGCCGGAATCTCGCCGCGCCGATCGGTGGGGACCGGCTCAAACAGCACGGCGGCCAGATCCGGGCGACGCCGGCGCATCTCGTTGTACAGCGTGCTGGAACTCACCAGTAGCGAGTCGCCGCCCGAGCGCGCCGGGCGCAGGCACAACAGCCCCACCACATCGCACGAGTCGGTGTGAAAGGTCTGCCGCTCGTGGGTCTGATAGATGCGCACGTTGGGGTCGGTGCTGGCCAGACCCACATCACGCACATGACCCAGCAGATGGCCTTTGGCGTTTTGTGAACGCGCAAGGCCCAGATGAGCGCCCAACCCGATGAACGCCATCGCGCTGTCTGCGTGCGACCACTGCCGCACCGGCATACCTTTCATCAGGATGAAGCCGCGCCCGTCGATGAGTTCGCTGCGAATGGTCTGCAGTCGGGCAGCCAGTTGGGGCAGGGGAAAATCGGCTGCCTTGAGCGGCGCAGGACCACGGTTGGGGCGTGCCTTCCAGGCATCGAGCGCTGAACGGATTTCCGCCACATCGCTTGAAGAAAGTTCCACGATCCAGTCGGTGCGCCCGGATACATCCGGGCCGTACCAGGCGGCCGGGCCGGTCTGCAGCGGGGGAAGGTCCTCGATTCTCAACATGTTCTCCTGATAAGGGTGTCGTGCGGCCGGCGACGGTTAGGCCCTGCGGGGGCGATCATGCGCCGAAGCACGGATCGATCGGCCGTACAGGTGGCTGGCGCGCCTCGAGCACCTGGGCCGCATTGAGCAGCAGGTCTTCACGAAAGCGCGGACCGATAAGCTGCACACCCACTGGCAGGCCATCAATCCGCCCCATGGGTGCGCACACAGCCGGCAGCCCCAGAACCGGCACTGCAAATTGCGGAGCCTGTGCGGCGATGATGCGATCCATCCCGGCGAACGATTCCACATCGAGCCCCCAGGCAAAGGGCGGTTCGGCACTCAGGGGGCCTAGCACCAGCGGATAGGTCTGCAGGAACAGGCTCCAATGGCGAATCAGTGTGCTGCGCCGCGCCAGCGCCATGAAATAGGCTTCAGTATCCAGAACGGGCGTGTGCCGTGTCATCCCGGCATAGGCGCGCTGAATCCCCTCATCGCCCATACGTTCCACCAGCGGGCCCATGGTGGCGCGCGACTCGGTGTCGGCGATGAGTGGCCACAGCGCCGCGGCCGCCCCCATATCGGGGGGTTCGATGTACTCGACGGCATAGCCCGCATCCGACAGCCATGCTGCGGCACGTTCGATCGCGGCCACGATCCCGGGATGCACGGCTACGCCTGCCATCTTCGTGCTGACCGCCACACGCAGGGGACGGGCATCGGCAGGCCATTCAAGTGGGGCAGGCACCCACCAGGGGTCGCGCGGATCGCCGGGCGACATCGCCTGCAGGGCCAGGCGCACGTCCTGCACAGTACGGGCCAGCGGGCCCTGCACCGACATCATCGACATGCCGGGCGGGCGCTCAGCCGTGGCCGAGGGCAGAAAATTGGGTACGCGTCCGAATGAGGGGCGCAGACCGACCAGACCGGTGCAATAGGCCGGATAACGCACCGAACCTGCAATGTCATTGCCATGCGCAATCGGGCCCATGCCCGAGGCCACGGCACTGGAGGCACCGCCGCTGGAGCCCCCGGGCGTGTGATCGCGCGACCACGGATTGAGCGTACGGCCGTGCAGGGCGTTCTCGGTAAACCAGCGGAAAGAAAAGGCCGGGGTGTTGGTGCGCCCGAAGAGCACAGCGCCGGCAGCCTTCAGATTGGCCACCACCGGACTGTCTTCGGTGGCGATCAGGTCCTTGAGCGCCACGATGCCATTGGTCGTGGCGCAGCCTGTCTGATCGACATTCACCTTGGTGGTGACCGGCACGCCGTGCAGCACGCCCAGGGCTTCGCCGCGCGCGACCGCGCGATCAGCTGCATCGGCCTGTGCAAGCGCACTGTCGTGCAGTACATGGACCACTGCATTCAGCAAGGGGTTGACCTGGGCCACGCGCTCAAGGCACGAGGCCGTGGCTTCGCGGCTTGAAATGAGACCAGTGCGGATACCCTGCGCGAGCTCGGCAGCCGACCATTGCCACAGAGGGGCGTCAGGGCCGCTGGAATGCGTGGCGACAGGCTTGTCTGGATGCATCAGGAGGCTCCGGCGGTGGGTGCATGCAGGCATCGGCGCGTGCGCCCCTGCGGCAGGGCCACGAGCCTACACTGCGCACCATACTGACGAGTGGCTGCGCTCTGTTCTGCGAAACGATAGACTGCGGCTGAATTGGCGGCGCAGACCGTCTTGCCCCCTGCATACAGACCCCTACCGACTGCCGGAGACAATATGGCCATCAGCATTCCCATTGAACTGGGCTACGAGTTTTCGGTGAAAGCGCCGGCCAAGAAAGTTTTTGCCGTGCTCTCGGATGTGCCGGCGTCGGTGAGCCATTTTCCGAAGGTCAACAAGCTGGTCGATGAAGGCAAGGGCGTGTACCGATGGGAAATGCAAAAGATCGGCGTGGGTCAGGTCACGCTGCAAACCGTCTATGCATGCAAATATGTTTCGGACGGGGCCAAGGGCACCGTGGTGTGGTCACCGGTCAAGGGCGTGGGCAATGCGCAGGTCTCGGGAAGCTGGACCGTGGCCGAAGGCAAGGGCAAATCCGATGTCGTGCTCTCACTCAAGGGCACCGTAGACGTGCCACTGCCCGGCCTGATGAAAGGTATCGTGACGCCTCTGGTCAAATCTGAATTCGAAGGCTTGGTCGACCAGTACGTCGACAACCTGGTCGCGCATTTCGGCGGCGAAGCCTGAACGCATTTCTGAACCCAATTTTTTGCAGTCCCTTTCAAACGGAGTTGATGTGGTTCGTTTCTCAACATGCCTCAAGGTGATCGCTTCAGCGATCGTAGCCCTCGCACCGCTTTCAGGCGCCATGGCGCAACAGACCTGGCCTACGCGGCCGGTCAAGCTCATCGTGCCTTATCCGCCTGGCGGGCAGACCGACATCGTGTCGCGCTATCTGGCCGAAAAACTCACCCCCGTGCTGGGCCAGCCGGTGATCGTTGAAAACCGCGCAGGAGCCAACGGCATCGTGGGGATCACGGCCACCAAGCAATCGCCCCCTGATGGCTACACCTTCGTGTACATCAACTCGTCGAACTACTGCATCAACATGTTCGCGTACACAAAGTTGTCCTACAGCCAGGACGACTTCGAGCCAGTCACGCAGTTGGGCGAAGCAGCGCTGGGGCTGGTGGTGGCGTCCAACCTGGGCATCAAAACCCTGCCCGAGTACGTGGCCTACGTGAAGAAAAATCCGGGCAAGACCACCTACGGTTCATTCGGTATCGGCAGCTCCTCGCACCTGTACGCCGAAACCTTCACGCAGTTGAACAAGCTCGACACCGTGCACGTGGCCTACAAGGGCGCAGGCCCCGCCATTCAGGACGTGATGGCCGGCATGGCCACCATGGGGGTGCACGACTTCGCCACCACCGGGCCGTTCATCAACGGCGGGCGTCTGACCTTGCTGGCGGTCACCGGGACTAAGCGTTGGCCCACATTCCCCGACGCCCCCACCTTTGCCGAGCAGGGCTTTCCGGCGCTCGATCTGGTGGGCTGGAATGGCATCGTGGCCCCAAAGGGCACGCCGCAGGCGATCGTCGATCGCATGAGCCTGGAGATCCAGAAAATCATCCAGTCTCCTGAAGGCAAGAAGCGCATTCTGGAGCTCGGCCTGCTGCCCACCGGCACCACGGCCAAGGAGTTCGTCAACATCGTAAAGAAGGACACACCGCGCTGGGGCGAAGTGTTCAAGGCGTCGGGCGTCAAGCCGGAGTAGGAGCTGTACATGGACGTCCTTGCCGCCGCCGAGCGGATCGCCCCGACCCTGCGTGCCCGCGCTGATGAAATCGAACACGCACGCCGGCTTCCTGCAGACCTGGCTCAGGAGTTCGCGCAGGCTGGCTTTTTCAGGATGGTCGTGCCCCGAGATCTCGGGGGGCTCGAGCTGCCCCCCGAGACCCTGATGGGTACGATCGAGGCGGTGGCCCGCGCAGATGCATCCAGCGGCTGGTGCGTGATGATCGGGGCCACCTCGGGCATGTCGGCAGCCTACCTTGAGCCGACTGTTGCGCGCGACATTTACGGCGACCCGCTGGTCATCACCGGCGGCTCGAATACGCCCACCGGCCGGGCGACGCCTGAGGGCGACGGCTATCGGCTGAGTGGCCGCTGGCCCTGGGTGAGCGGCGGGGCCAACTGCCGTTGGCTCAAAGGCATTTCGGTGGTGATGGAAGACGGCAAACCGCGGCTGCTGCCCAATGGCTCACCCGACGCGCGCATGATGGTGTTCCCGGCCAGCCAGGCCACCCTGATCGATACCTGGCAGGTGTCGGGCATGAATGGCAGCGGCAGCGGCGACATGGAAGTCACCGACATTCGCGTGCCGCAGGCCTTCACCTATTCGCTGGTCACCGGCAAACCCTTCGCCTCTGGAGCGCTCTATCAGTTCCCGGCCTTTGGCCTGCTGGCGATGGGCATTGGCGCAGTGGCGCTGGGCAATGCCCGGGCCGCGATCGACGATCTGGTGGAACTGGCGGGCGCCAAAAAGCCCCAGGGATCCCGGCGCACCCTGGCCGAGCGCAGCGCGGCGCAAAGTGAGCTCGCTCAGGCTGAGGCCATCTTGCGATCGGCCCGCGCCTTTTACTACGAAGCCATCGGCGATGCCTGGCGCAAGGCGCAGCAGGGCGATGCGATTGGCACCGAAGACCGCGCCCTGTTGCGCCTGGCGGCGACCCACGCCACCCGCAGCAGTGCCGATGTGGTGCGCAGAATGTTCGAGCTGGGCGGCGGCTCGGTTGTGTATGCATCGCACCCGCTGCAGCGGCGTTTTCGCGACGCCTACACCGCCACTCAGCACATGATGATCGCGCCCCCCAGCTGGGAGCTGGCGGGCAGGGTACTGATGGGGCTGCCGACCGACGCGAGCATGCTGTGAGCGCAGGGGCTGGCAACGGCGCTGTGAACCGCCGCTTCGTGCTGGCACATCGCCCGGTCGGCCTGCCGCAGGTCGATGATTTTCGGCTTGAGGTCACGCCAAGACCCGAACCAGGGCCTGGGCAGCTGCTTGTGCGCAGCCGCTTCATCTCGGTCGATCCAGGAACCCGCGGGCGCCTGGGCGATCGGGAAACCTATGCGCAACCACTGGCACTGGGTGAAGTGATCCAGGCAGCCACGGTCGGCACCGTGGAAGTGTCAAACCATCCGCGCTTTGCGGTGGGCGATTGGGTTGCGGCCGCCTTCGGCTGGCAGGACTGGGGCTTGTCTGACGGGCGTGGCGTGCGGGTGATTCCCGACAACGGCTTGCCGCCGTCCACGGCCATCGGGGTCCTCGGTATCCCAGGGCTGACCGCTTACTTCGGCATGCTGGAGGTGGGCGCAGTCAAGGCAGGCGATCAGGTGCTGGTCACCTCAGCGGCGGGCGCAGTCGGGTCTGCGGCAGGGCAGATGGCGATGATCGAGGGCGCCCGGGTGGTCGGTGTGGCGGGCGGCCCGACCAAGTGCGGCTGGCTGACCCGTGAGCTCGGTTTTGCCGATGCAATCGACCATCGCCAAGCGACCGACATGACCGCAGCCGTCGCGGCCGCCTGCCCCAACGGGGTTGATGTGCTGTTCGACAACGTGGGCAACGCGATGATCGACAGCGTGCTGCCCCTGATGAATCGGGGTGGGCGGATCGTGGTCTGCGGTCAGATGGCAGACTACAACCAGCCGCAGCCGGAGGCGGTCGGCCTGAAGAACACCCGCGCCTTCATCGGTCAGCGGCTGACCATGCGCGGGCTGGTCGCCTTCGATTATTACCGCGAGTATCCGCAGGCCTGGGCTCGGATGACCGACTGGATTCGCGCCGGGCGGTTGCGCTACCGCGAGGAGGTCATCGACGGCTTTGCCGCGCTGCCCGAGGCCTTCATCGGCCTGTTCACCGGCGAGAACCTCGGGCGTCGCGTGATCCGGCCCGACTGAGGCCTGCGGACGCCCTGAGTCCCGCCAGGACACGGCCTGGATCAGGCCAGGTGCAGTCGACTTCTGAGCGAGTCAAGCGTCGTTGGTTCGACCACCCGGACGGCGACCGCCCACACCGATTCGAACCAGGGCCTGGGGGCCCCCGCGCGGATCATCGACAGCACCTCGGTGAGTTCCTCGACATTCATCGCCGCGAACATCGACTCCATGCCATCGAGCTTTTCTTGCGGCGGAATCGATGCAATGAAAGCAACTTCGAGACGTCTGACCTCATCAACACCGACTGCAGCCTCCAATGCAGGCAGCACGACCCGCTCTTCGAACTCCTGGTGAAGCAGGTAGTCGCCGGCGAATCGGGCAACGTCCAGGTGCAGGGTCTGCAGGGCACGCCGGCGATCGTTGGCTGTCTGCAGCGCAGCGCCCGCAGCCAGCAGGGATGACGTAGCGACGCCCAGGGTGAGATGCGCGGCAGCAATCTCGCTGCCAAGATGCGGCAAGCTCATGTCGATGACCGGGCCGGTCACCTGATCTTCCGCGCGTGCATGCGACTCGAGTAGTCCGACCATGCTGATCACTTGTCGATTCAGCGAGTCGAGCGCCGCCGCGTCAGCAGGATCGGTTATTCCAGACTGCGTCATCAACCGGGCAAGACCCAGGCGGATGCCCTTATGCACATCGCGCCACAGGGAGGTTTCAGCCAGCGGTCGCGTTGGGGGCGCTGCTGTGGTCGGGGTAGACATGTGAGACTCCTAATGTTGAGCGTGCCGAAGCGGTGGCGTGAACACCGGCCCCAGCGGGCGCATCCGAATGCCCGGACGCAAGCGGGTCCAGGGGAAATCGACCGGATCCGCCAGGGCCGGGCCAGGCGAGCGCACCACCAGAACCTCGCGCGCGATCGGCTGAAAATCAGCCCGAAAATGCACCGAACTCTTGAGCGCCAGAATGCGCTGGCGCACGGGTTCGATGCCCAGGTGGCGGAACATTTCCTGATCGGCCGCCTGGGTCTTGCGGCTGGCCACCACCACCCGCACCCCGGAGTGCTGCTCGCGCAGCAGCGCCATGGGGCCAAGCGCCATGCGAAACCCGCGAAACATGGGGCCGGTGCAGGTGAACTTGCCATCGCCCAGCCGCTCGACCGCGAAGCGGGCCACCACCGGCACATGCCCCTCCACGCCCGAGACCGCACCCAGCCGGAACTCGGTCGTGGCACCCAGCCCGGCCTCATGAGCCCGTGCCGCGCTGGCCGCATCGCACAGCAGACCCAGCACCGCATCTGGCGCGCGGTGGCGAATGAGCGCAGCCAGCAAGCCCGTGGTGTCGCCATTGCCGCCAGCGCCCGGGTTGTCCTGGGTGTCGGCGAGCACGGTGGGCGCGCCCGGTGCGCCGGTCTTCATGGCGCGCTGCACGGCCTCGTCAGGCGTGAGCAGCTCCATGGCGAAGTCGGGTTCAGCGGCAGCCACTGCATCGCCGATCTCCTTGAGCGCAGCCTGCGCGGCGGCTGCATCGGTGGCATAGGCCACCACCGACATGCCGCACTCCGGAAAGTCGGCCATCGGAAAACCCGGGGCAAAGTCGACGGACGCACGGTGGCGCCGCTCGATGTCGGCAATACGCCCATACAGGCTCTGACAGGGCTCAATGAAACTGCATTGCGACGGAATACCCGTGAGATAGTCGAACTGGTGAAACGCCTTGGCGGGGCGGCGCCCTTCGCTGAGCATGCGGTCAAGCAGGGTGGCGGCACGCCCGCCGGTCTCGGCCATGTCGATATGCGGATAGGTGCGGTAGATGGTGAGCGCATCCGCTTGCGCCACCATCTGGCGGGTGACGTTGGCATGCAGGTCCAGGCTGGCGACCACGGGCACCTGTGGGCCGACGAGTTCGCGCACCCTTCGCAGGATTTCGCCTTCGCCATCGTCCACGTGTTCACACACCATGGCCCCGTGCAGGTCGAGATAGACCCCGTCGACCTTGCCAGCGGAGCGCAGCCGCTCAATCAGATCGCCCACAATGGTCTCGAAGGCATGTCGCGTGACATGCGCCGAGGGCGAGGCCGCTGCCCAGGTGAGTGGCACCAGCGTGTGGCCGCGCGCGCGCAGCACTTCAATGGCGCCCTGCACGGGCAAATTGGCGCCCGCGACAGCCTCGAACAACGGCTCGCCGCGCTGAATGGTGGGCCATCCGCCACCCGCTTCGAAGGCCGCGTAATCGGCCTTCGAGGGTGCGAAGGTATTGGTTTCGTGCTGCATGCCGCCGACTGCAATCGTCGCCACTGAGGTTCTCCGAAGCTGCGAAAAGACGCTCTGAACCTGAAGCTTAACTGGCCGCATCGGCCTGCGCTGCAGGGGCGGCCAAAGGCATGTGGTTGAGCACCCAGAGGATCCGCTCGAACTGCAAGGTTGCCGTCAGCAGGGCTTCTCGACCTTCGAACGTCTGCGCGCTCTGCATCAGCGCCTTGCGGATCAGATCCATGGACGCACCACGCTCATCAGTCATCAGGCCGAACATCTCGGCGGCCAGTTCATCTTCGGGCTGCTCCAGCGTGTCGGCTGCCGCCTCCAGCACGGCATGCAGGGCTTCGATCATGCTGCTGACCAGGGTGGGCCGCTGCGTCGGCGGCACGGTCTGGATGCTGCGAACGAACCCTTCAAGCAGCTCATGGCAGGATTGCAGCGCGTTGAGCAGTCGGCGTTGCCTGAACAGTTGATCCATCCGCGCCATGCCGGGATGGATATTGAGCGTTTGCGCCAGAAACTCGTCAATGCGGGCAGCGACCGCCGTGCTGCCCTCATGGCGCTGAGTCAGCGGCAAGGCATCCGCAGCCCGCTCTGTTGGATCGCGCACATCGTCCAGATACGTGGGCAAGAGTCGGAACAGCCGGGTTTGCTCACGCCAGGCCAAGTCCAGCGCAGTGTCGGCCACCTCGAGTCCACCGGAAAAAATGAAGGTCGGCTGCGTCCAGGGCTTGCTCAGCGGGGCAGCGTCGGGAATGCGCCGCGTCACCAGGGCACACAGGGGTGCCTTGAACAGCTCGCAGGCAGCCGCGAGTGAAAGTTGCGCCAGCAGATAGAGCACCCCAAGTTGAGTGCCCGGTGTAGGGCCGACATGCTCGGACAACGCGATCAAGCCGAACAGCCCAGTGTTGACTTCCAACTCGAACGCGGCGATGAGCACGACGAAGCTCAGGACCCGCAGGATCAGGTTGGCTGACATCAGCCTGCGCACTGATGCCGAAGCTCCCGGAGCCAACAGAAGCGCCTGCCCAATGCCTGTACCAAGGGTCGCCCCGTAGACCACAGGCGCGACATCTTCCAGGGTGAGCACACCGGCCTGCACCAACGGCAGGCAGATGATCGTGACGATCAGAGACGACTGCGTGAGCACACCGGCGACCGTCCCGGCTAGCGCCCCCAGCAGCCAATTTTGCGCAATCCGGGCCATGAGTGCGTCAGTCGCGGGATCACCTCTGAGCGGCGCCACGGCATCGCGCAGCATGGAAATGGCAAACAGAAGCAGCGCCAGCCCCAGTACCGCGCCCAGTGTGTGGCGTACCCATTCTCGCCGGTCCAGTCGCAGCATCATGGCAACTCCGACCAGGCCAAAAACAAACAGAATTGCGCCCTGCAGATTGAATGCCACGAGCATCAGCAGCAAGGTCGTGCCGACGCTGGCCCAGGGCAACAAGGGCAGTACCCTGACCACACTCAGGCCACTGCTGCTGATCAGCCCGGCGGCGGCCACCGCAACGGCTGAACTGGACTGCGTCACGGCGCCCGACACCATGCCCAACGCCTGCGGCGCCAGGGGACGGTTGAACGCAT
>DGIT01000101.1:70870-71815 GCA_002386465.1 Burkholderiales bacterium UBA4615
GCAGCAGCCCGCCAGCGAGCTCCTGAACATGGTTGCCGACGAGTTTCACGCCCACGAATAGCAGCCCGAACGCCGCCCAGATTTCGAGAAACAGTGTCACGTGACTCCTACGGCTTGTGACTGACGGGCCCATCAACCGATGCGTTCCCGTGGGGCGCCTTCCTGTGCACGGCTGGCGCCGTGGCATACCCCGCGGATTGCGGAATCTCTATCACTTGCCGTGTATGGTCAGGCAAAAGCGCGCCGGACCATATCACGAAGCCAGTGGCAGTCCGATGACCGCCCCCCGCCAACAACCGCCCTGTGCCCAGGCTCGAAGCGAGTACACAAGTTGGCCCGAGTCTTGCAATAAGGCGGCAGGATGGACTAAGGTCTGCGTCCGGACATCGCCTCGGAGCGTTGTCCCTCACAACAGGAGCACCAACTTGTCACCTTCTGCACTGATCAAGCGCACTGCCGCCGCCCTGATGGCCGTTGGGGTGCTGTCCGTCGCCACCCCTGCCGCGGCCCAGTCCAATGTGCTGCGGGTCGTGCCGCACTCCAACCTCGCGGTGCTCGACCCGATCTGGACCACGGCCTATATGAGCCGCAACCACGGCTACATGATCTACGACACCCTCTTCGGTACCGATGAAAAGGGCGTGGTCAAACCGCAGATGGTCGAGTCGTATTCAATCAGTACCGACAACCGCCTGTACACCTTCAAACTGCGCAAGGGCCTGGAGTTCCATGACGGGCAGCCCGTGACCGGCGACGACGTGATCGCCTCGCTGCAGCGCTGGGGTAAGCGTGATGCCATGGGCTCGGCGCTGATGCAGTTTGTTTCGCGCATGGACAGCCCGACGCCCGACACTTTCCGGATCTTCCTGGGCGAAGCCTGCGGCTTCGTGCTGGAAGCACTTGGCAAGCCGTCTTCGAACGTCCCCTTCATCATGCCCAAGCGCA
>DGIT01000101.1:71885-72816 GCA_002386465.1 Burkholderiales bacterium UBA4615
AGAAAGACGAGTTCAAGCCGGGCGACAAATCGGTTTACACCAAGTTCGCCAAATACGTGCCCCGCAGCGAGCCGCCCTCAGGTACCACCGGCGGCAAGCGCGTGTATGTGGACCGGGTGGAATGGAACCTCGCGCTGCGCGATGCGCAGGCCCAGGTCAATGCTCTGCAAAAGGGCGAGGTCGACATCATCGAGGCGCTCCCCTTCGATTTCTTCGAGACCGTCAAAAAAGATGCCTCGATCCAGATGCCGAAGTACGCCAACTATGGCCTGCAGTACATGGCGCGCTTTAATCACCTGAACAAGCCCTTCGACAATCCGAAGGTGCGTCAGGCGGTCGCTGCTGCGTTCTCGCAGGAAGCCTTCCTGCGCGCCCAGGTGGGTGTGAAGGAACTCTATCGGCCCTGCGGCTCGATGTTCATCTGCGGCACGCCCTTCGGGTCGACCGCCGGCAGTGATATCCAGATGAAGTCGAACATGAAGAAGGCGCAGGACCTGCTCAAGGCGTCGGGCTACGACGGTACACCGATCGTTCTCATGAAACCAACTGACCTGGCTTCGATCCAGAAGCTCCCCGATGTGGCGGCCCAGTTGCTGCGTCAGGCCGGCTTCAAGGTCGACCTGCAGGCGATGGACTGGCAGACGCTGGTTGGACGTCGGGCCAAGAAAGACCCGATCGACAAGGGCGGCTGGCACATGTTCCTGACCGCATGGCAAGCCTTTGACGTGTGGAACCCGATCGCCAATCCCACCACCGACACCCGGGGCGAGAAATCGACCTGGTTCGGCTGGGCCACGGATGACAAGATGGTCGAGTTGCGCAACAGCTTCATGCGCGCCACCGACGAAGGTCAGAAGAAGAAGATCGCCGAAGCGATGAACGCGCGCATGTACGAGATCGGCACGCACGTGATCGTCGGGGAATACGACCA
>DGIT01000094.1:0-41818 GCA_002386465.1 Burkholderiales bacterium UBA4615
TGCGGTCGCCGCCCGGCTCGGGCGTGAGCGATACGCGGATGGTGTCCCCAATGCCTTCCTGAAGCAGCACGGCCAGGGCTGCGGTAGAGGCCACGATCCCCTTGCTGCCCATGCCCGCTTCGGTCAGACCCACATGCAGGGGATAGTCACAACGACGTGCAAGGTCGCGATACACCGCGACGACGTCCTGCACATTCGAGACTTTCGCTGAGAGGATGATGGCATTGCCGGGCAGGCCAACCGCCTCGGCCTGAAGGGCACTGTCGATGGCTGACGTGACCAGCGCCTCGCGCATGACCTGCATCGCATCCCATGGCACCGCACGCGCCGCATTTTCATCCATCAGACGCGCCAGCAGCGACTGGTCGAGGCTGCCCCAGTTCACGCCAATACGCACGGGTTTGCCGTAGCGTGCCGCCACCTCGACCATCTGCGCGAAATTGCCATCGCGCTTGCTGGCCGAGCCCACGTTGCCCGGGTTGATACGGTATTTGGACAAGGCCTGCGCGCAATCAGGGTATTGAGTGAGCAGCTTGTGGCCGTTGTAATGGAAGTCGCCCACCAGCGGGACATCCACGCCCATCCGATCGAGCTGCTCGCGCAGGGCGACGACCTCGCGCGCGGCCTCTGGCGTATTGACCGTCACACGCACCACTTCGGAACCGGCCTGCGCGAGTTCCTTGACCTGGATCGCCGTGGCGATCGGGTTGGCGGTATCGGTGTTGGTCATGGACTGCACGACCACGGGCGCATCACCGCCAATCAGAACGGTACGCTTGCCCCATGTGACCGCCACCTGACGGGAAACCCGGCGGCGCAGCGGACCGACCGGCATGGGTGAGGGGCAACTGGTCATCGGCTCATTCGGGTGTGCACTCACGGGACCCTGCCTTTGGCGATGTTGTTGGGCATGATCGTGACAGGCTTGAGATCAATCGGCCTGCCGCCGAATTCGAGTTCCACCTGAGACGCGTTACCCAGGGTGTACACAAAGGGGCCTGCGCCCGGTAATTCCAGCGGGGTGCCAGGTTTGACCGTACCCATGTACAGGACTTTTCCCACTCCATCACGCACTTCGATCCAGGCGTCCTGACGGGTGCTCAGACGAAAGCCAGCGGCGCCCGCGCGCGGGGTTTCAGCGGCGACAGCAGGGGCAGACGTTGCGGCTGAAGCATCCGATGGCACCGGCTGCGCGGTCGCCGTGGCACCGCCAGTCGATGACGCGCCCGACGCGGTGTCAACACCAGGCCGATTCGGATCCGAGGGCTTCTCGACTGGCACATTCACCGAAGTCGGCGCTGACGGATAGAACCCGGATAAGCCTCGCTCGGAACGACCGAACAACACGGCAAGAGCAACCACACCTGCCAGGCCGAGCAGCGCCCAGGGCAGTCGCCGAAAGCGCCGATCGCTGCCAAAGCTGATCTCTGCGTTGCGCGGCATCGGAGCGCCGATCGTGGGCTTTCCCTGCAGGGTATCGAGTGATTCGTAGCCGCCCATCTCCTGGAGCAGTGGGGTCGGGTCGACCCCGACCAGACGGGCATAAGAGCGCACGCTGCCGCGCGCGAAAGCCATTCCAGGCAGGGCCGGCCAATCGCCCCGTTCAATCGCCTCAAGCTGGCGTCGGTGCAACTTGATGCGCTGAGCGACATCACCCACCGACAGGCCCATGCGTTCGCGGGCCGCAATCAGTTCGGCACAACCCGTCGGGAGGCCAGGGACGGCTGCCGGTGTCCCAAGCACTGAATCAGTCACCGAACTCACCCCTTTGCAGCAGGTCGGCCTCACGCGAAGCCGGAAACTGTCGACGCAATTGAGCCGACAAGCTGTTAAATCCGTCCCGATCGGCCGCCTTGCGATCGACCCGCAAGGCCAGCCAAAGCGTCTCGGCACTCGGCGGATAACTTGCCAGCAGCCGCTGTGCGTAAAAGCGCGCCTGCGCCACATTGCCGCGCCGCAGGTTCAACTCACCCAGGTGGTACATCGACACCGGGTTGCTCGGGTCGATCTGGAACGCCCGCTGGAAGTACGCCTCGGCGGCCACCGGATCGCCGCTGCGCAACGAGCAGATGCCTGCATTGTGCAGGGGCCGGGCGGGCGTGGCATAGAGCGGATCGCGCAACGCGGCCATGAATTCCGGAATGGCCTCACGCTGACGCCCCGTCTGGCACAGGAACCAACCGTAGTTGTTACGCAGTTCCGAATCGTCGGGCGCAAGCGTCAGTGCGCGGGCAAAGGATTCCTGTGCCTTGGCCCGATCCCCCAGATCCATCTGGATCAGCCCGAGCAAGCCCCAGGCCTGCGCCAAGTTGGGATCAATCGTGACTGCAGAACGCACCTCTTCGAGCGCCTGCGCGTAGCTGCCCTGCTGATAGAGTGCCGTGCCAAGCTCAAGTCTGATGCGTGAGCGTCGCTGGGGGTCAGGTTCGGTGCGTTCTGCGCCTGTGCTGGCAACGCTAGAAACTGCTGCGCCGCTTGAAGCCGCTCGGGACTCTGGCCGACCTGTGGTAGCTGGAGCATCACGGCGAGCAGGCCTGACTGCGGGCGCGCCAGGGGCATCGTTGACCACCCGAGGGGCTTCCTCAACCGTGGTACAGGCAACCAGTGCGGCCGCGCACACGACAATCAACCGGCCCAGCCATCGGGGTGCGGCTGAACGAAGCTGAGGCAGGGTCGCGACCATAGTCGATCAGCCCCTCTCGAGGAAGGTGACCGCCCGCTCGGCCCGCTGGGCGCGCCGCGTCCGATCCAGGATGTCGCCTGCCAATTGCCCGCATGCAGCATCGATATCGTCACCACGGGTCTTGCGAACCGTAGTCACCACGCCGGCATCTTGCAGGCGCGCCGAAAAGACACGCACCCGCTCCGCCGAAGACCGATGCAGACCGGATTCGGGGTAGGGATTGAAGGGAATCAGATTGAATTTGCAGGGCACCGTGCGCACCAGTTCGATCAGCGCACGAGCCTGTTCATCTGAATCGTTGACGCCATCAAGCATGACGTATTCAAACGTGATGAAGTCGCGCGGCGCAAATTCCAGATAACGCCGGCATGCTGCCATCAATTCGGCCAAAGGGAACTTGCGGTTCAGCGGGACGAGTTCATCGCGCAAACCGTCTGTGGGCGCATGCAGCGAAACCGCCAGGGCCACGGGCTGCTCGCGGCCCAGACGGTCCATCATCGGCACCACCCCGGAAGTGGAGACGGTGACCCGCCGCTTGGACAGACCATATCCGTGGTCATCAAGCATGATGCGCAGCGCTGCCAGCGTGGCGTCATAGTTCAGCAGCGGCTCGCCCATGCCCATAAACACGACGTTCGTTACGCGGCGGTCGTGGGCATCCTCAGGCCCCTCGTCGGCGCCTGCGTGCACGTCGGATTCATTGGCATCGACCATCGCGCGCGGCCCCAGCAGCCGGTTGGCCATCCAGAGCTGGCCGACGATTTCCGCGGCGGTCAGGTTGCGGGCAAAGCCCTGTCGGCCAGTCGAGCAGAACCGGCAATTGACGGCACAGCCGGCTTGCGTGGACACGCACAAGGTGCCGCGCGAGGTTTCCGGGATGAAGACCGTCTCAACGGCATTGCCCTGTCCGACATCGATCAGCCATTTACGCGTACCGTCACCCGAGACATGGTCCGACAGGATGGCAGGCGAAGTAATCGTTGCTCGCTGCTGCAACGCAGACCGGAAACTGCGGGCGAGGTCGGACATGGCGTCGAAGCAGCCCTCATGACGCCGATGCATCCAGCGCATGAGCTGCTGCGCGCGGTAAGCCTTTTCACCCCACTCGCCACACAGCGCGAGCAAGTCCTCTCGGGGCAACCCCAGCAGCTCGATCCTGTCGGTGGCGCCCGCCTCGGTCATCGGCTGTGCAGGTTCATTCCCGCAAAGAAGAAGGCCACCTCGTTACGGGCGGTCTCGGGGCCATCGGAGCCATGCACAGCGTTGGCATCGATGCTGTCGGCGAAATCGGCGCGAATCGTGCCGGCCGCCGCTTTCTTCGGATCGGTCGCACCCATCAGGTCACGGTTCTTCTGGATGGCCGATTCGCCCTCCAGGACCTGGATCATGACGGGCCCTGAGATCATGAAACCGACCAGTTCACCGAAGAACGGACGCTCGCGATGCACAGAATAGAAAGCTTCAGCCTCGGCACGCGACAGTTGCGCCAGACGCGCTGCGACGATCTTCAGGCCCGCTGATTCGAAACGGCTGTAAATCTGACCAATTACGTTCTTGGCAACGGCATCGGGCTTGATGATGGACAGAGTCCGTTCGACAGCCATGAAAACTCCCGGAATAAGCTTGAGGAAAAAGGAAAGGATTCGCGCCTAGGCGCTTGATAGGACGGGTGATTTCAGACAATACCCCGCCACAGGTTAGCCGGTAAGTCTAGCACAGCCCTTCCAGCCGACGCACCCCATGGGATGCTTCAACCCTATCGCGCAACGGGTTGAATTCCGGGCCAGCCTGCCCTACATTCCCTGTGCGCGGACGTCGCGCTCTCTCCAATCGGAGTTTTACTCGATGGCCTACGAGCCCCTGTCCAATTCGTCGATTCCCTTCGGCCGCGGCGGCGCGGTCTCCCGCGAATCGACGCACCGTGTGCTTCGCAACACGTATGCGCTGCTCGCGCTGTCCATGGTGCCCACGGTTCTGGGCGCCTGGATCGGCGTGAAAAGCGGTTTCTCGTTCTTCTCCGGCAGCCCGTTTATCGGCTTCATCGTCTTCATGGCGATCGCCTTCGGGTTTTTCTGGGGCATTGAGCGCAACAAGAACAGCGGTTTGGGCGTCGCCCTGTTGCTGGGCTTCACGTTCTTCATGGGTCTGATGCTCTCGCGCCTGCTGGGCGTCGTGCTGGGCAGCGCCAATGGTGCGCAGCTGATCATGACCGCCTTTGGAGGCACCGCAGCGATCTTTGCCGCCATGGCCACGGTTGCAAGCGTCTCCAAGCGCGACTTCACCGGGATGAGCAAGTTCATGTTCATGGGCGTGATCCTGCTGCTGGTGGCCAGCGTCGCCAACATCTGGCTGCAGATGCCGGCACTGATGATGGCCTTGTCCGTGCTGGCCATCGTGATCTTCTCCGCCTTCATCCTGATCGACCTGCAGCGGGTCATTCGCGGCGAAGAGACCAACTACGTGACCGCGACGCTGGGCGTTTACCTCAGCGTCTACAACGTGTTCTCCAATCTGCTGGCCCTGCTCGGGATTGGCGGCGGCTCAGACGACTGAGTCCTGCTCGGCACGCTCTGAACCACTTAAAGGCCGCCCCTCGGGGCGGCCTTTTTACATGGCGCCGGATGATTGCGGTGGTTCAAACACCGCCATGGACTCCACGTGCGATGTGTGGGGAAACATGTTAACCACGCCCGCCATGCTCAACTGCCACCCGCCTTCGTTCACGAGGACAGCGGCGTCGCGCGCCAGGGTTGCCGGGTTGCAGGAGACGTAGACCAGACGCTTTGGCGGGTTGTCGCGATCCGCGGCAAGCGCCTGGACAACGGCTAGCGCACCTTCACGAGGCGGGTCAATCAGCACGCGGTCGAAGCGCCCCAGGGCTCGCCAGGCGTCGGGCGTCAGCTCGAACAGGTTCGCCACCTGAAAGCGGGCCTTACCCTCCAGGCCATTGACTTGTGCATTCGCCTGGGCGCGACTCACCAAGGACTTGCTGCCTTCGATGCCGAGCACCTGCGCACAACGCGTCGCCAGAGGCAGCGTGAAATTACCCAGCCCGCAGAAGAGATCAGCGACCCGATCGCCTGGCGCGGGGTCGAGCAGGCGCAGCGCACGCCCGACCAGCACCGCATTGATCCGGTGATTGACCTGGGTGAAATCGGTCGGCCGAAACGGGATGGTCACCCCGAACTCCGGCAGATCGAAGCGCAGTCTCGACTGCCCTGCGGTAGGCGAACAGAACAGTTCGATCGAGTCCGGTCCGGAGTGCTGCAGCCAGACCTCCAGCTGGTGGAGTGAGGCGAATGCCTTCAACAAGGCCGCATCAGCAGGCGTCAGCGGCTGCAGCACCCGCAACACCAGAGCCAGCACGTCCTCCCCCTGGGCGACTTCGATCTGCGGCATGCGATCGCGCATGGACAGCTCGCCGACCAACTGGCGCAGCGGCACCAGCAGCGCCGAAATATGCATCGGCAACACGTGGCACTCGGTCATGTCGGCCACATAACTGGAGCCGCGTTCGTGAAAGCCGACGAGCGCCCCACCTTTCTTGGGGACATACCGCACGGACAGGCGCGCTCGATAGCGGTAACTCCAGGCGGGCCCGACGATGGGCGCAAGCATGGTGTCAGGGTGCACCTTGCCGAGATGCCAGAGACTGTCTTCCAGCGCTCGCTGCTTGATCGACACCTGGGCACGTGCATCGACATGCTGCATCGAACAGCCACCGCAGACACCGAAATGGGGGCAGCGGGGTGTCACCCGCAAGGTGCTCGGGCGAAAGACCCGCTCAACTTCAGCCACATCGAAGCGCGGCTTGCGTCGCACGATCCGGGCACTCACAGACTCACCCGGCAATGCACCGCGCACAAAAACGACCTTGCCCTCATGGTGCGCCACACCGCGGGCCTCCAGATCGAGTGATTCGATCCGCAGCTGGCCGATCAGGACCTCCTGCTTCACGCCGGCCACGCTTCGATGAATTCGCGCCAGTGCTGGCCAGGCAGTTCGCCCAGCGTCTTGCGGCTGAAGGCCACTTCCTGGTCATAGCGGTCACGGTCCATGACGCCACGCAACAACTGGAACCGACACCACAGCAGCCAGGTGTTGGCTACATCGGTCTCGCAATAATCACGCACTTCGCTGCGACGCCCGGCCTGCCAGGCCGACCAGACCTGCGAGCCATCCATCCCGAGCTTGCCCGGAAAGCCGCACAGCCGCGTGAGTTGATCAAGGGGCGCGTTGGCGCGGCCGTTGTACATCGCCAGCAGGTCCATCAGGTCGGTATGGCGCGCGTGATAACGGCCGATGTAGTTGTTGTAGCGGAAATCGCGGTCGTCTTCGCCCTGATCCCAGAATCGGGGCGCCTGTACGCCGTGGATCATGGCGCGGTAATTGAGCACCTGCAGATCGAACCCGCTGCCGTTCCATGAGACCAGGTTCGGTGCGTAACGCTCGATCACCTTGTAGAAGGCCTGGACCGTTCGCGCTTCATCGTGCGGCTGAGCGCTGACATCGGCATCGACTCCCAGCGAGCGCACCCGCAATCCGTCGTCATCGCGCATCAGCATGGAAATGACCGCGATCCGATGCAGGTGCAGGGGCAGAAAATCGCTGCCCTGCGTCTGCTCTCGCCGGCGCGCCAGCGCCGCCTGCACCACGCTGGCATCGTCTCCCTGCAGTCCCCATGCCACCCGCAACCCGGCCGCATCGGGGATGGTCTCGATATCGAATACGAGAACAGGTGTCATCAGACCCGCTCAGCGCTTGGGCAGCACCGTCGTCGGGTCGATCGGTTTACCTTGTTGGCGGATCTCGAAGTGCAGCCGGGGGGTTGCCCCGCCTGACTCGCCCAATTCAGCGATCTTCTGGCCGCGTTTGACCATCTGCCCTTCCTTGACCACCAGCGTGCGATTGTGGGCATACACCGAGAGCAGGTCGTTGGCGTGCTTAACGATCACGAGGTTGCCGTATCCGCGCGGACCATTGCCGCTGAAAATGACCTTGCCCTCCGCTGCGGCCAACACCGGATCGCCACTGCTGCCGCCCAGCGCAATGCCTTTGGTTGATTCGGCGAAGCCCTGAACCACCTTGCCATTGGTCGGCCAACCCCACTCGGCGTCCGGTGCACGGGTGGGCGCCGCGCCAGCTGCCGAAGCTGCGGTCGCCGCCCCTGCGGTCGCCGCTTCCGGGGCCCGGCCTGGCGCCGGGGCGCCCATAGAAGGCGCCGACTTCATGTCGGCCAAGGCCGCGTCTGAATACGGCACCTTGGTGCCACGCGGCTCGCTGCGTGTCGTCGTGGCCGCCCCTGTGGCGGGCTGAGTCAGTGCTGGTGCAGCGGTCGCGGGCGGCGGGCTGGCAACGACTGGTGCGGGGGATGAACCAGTCACCGGCGGCAGCGTGCGCGTATCGATGGGTCGGGACTCGATCGCGGCGGAACGCATCGGAGCCGACTCCACTGCTGGTGCTGGCATGGGGCGCGGCAACGGCGCGGGCGCGACCGGCGCGGCAGTAGCCGGCGCTGCCGTCGCGGCGGGTGCCGGGCGCGTCACCGCCGTACCGCCAGGCGTAGTTCGGGATTGGATGGGTGCCGGCGGCGCGCTCGCACACGCGGCCAGGCCAGCCACCGAGAGCGACAGCAAAACGCGCGAGGCGAATGGCAAAGCACTGAACCGACAAGGCAACTTGAGCATAAATGTGTGAAGCGTGCAGAAAGTTAACGGGTGCCGCGACGCAGCGGCACGAATCGTACCGCGTCAAGGACGGTCAGCGCCCAGTGGTCTGTGTCTGTGCGGTCAACCTGATGCAGCGCCTGCCCTGCGCCATCGGCATTCTGGACCGGGGCGATCAGACGGCCACCGACCTGCATCTGCAGCAACAGCGGCTCTGGGATAGCTTCGCCCGCCGCGGCGACAACGATCGAATCATAGGGCGACTGCGCCTGCATCCCCTGGTGGCCGTCTCCGAAGGCCAGGCGCAGATTAGACAGGCGAAGGGGCCGCAGGTGCGTACGAGCGGCCTCATGCAGGCTGCGCACCCGTTCGACTGAGATCACTTCGCCGAACACATGCGCCAATACCGCAGCCTGATACCCACATCCGGTGCCGATTTCCAGCACGCGCGCCTCACGCAGGGCAGCTGCCGATCGGCCTCGCACCACGTTTTCGAGCATCCGCGCCACCGTGCTGGGTTTGGAGATGGTTTGACCCTGGCCGATCGGCAACGCCACGTCCTCGTAGGCCCGGCTGGCAAGCCCCGAGTCGATAAAGGCATGGCGCGGCACTGCGAGCATGGCACCCAGCACCACTTCGTCGCGCACGCCTTGAGCGCGCAGCGCATCGAGCATGCGGGCACGGGCGCGCTCGGACGTCAGACCAAGGCCGGGTGACGGCCCTACGCGCTCAACCATGCCCGGGTCGCAGGCGCCAGGTCGGTGGCGGTCAGATCAACGCGCAGCGGGGTCACGGAGACCTGACCCTGCGCCACGGCATGAAAATCCGTTCCAGGGCCAGCATCTTTTGCCTGACCGGCCGGTCCAATCCAGTACACCGTGTCACCGCGCGGGTTGGTGGCTCGCACCACATCCTCAGCGTGATGACGCTTGCCCAACCGGGTCTGCACAAGTCCCCCGAGCTGGTCAAAGGGCAGATTGGGAATGTTCACGTTCAACAGCACGGGGCCCTCGACCGGAAAGGGCCGGGACATGAAACGGGCCACACAATCGCGCGCAACACGTGCCGCCGACTCCAGATGCGCATGCCCTTTGTGAGCCAGCGAAAACGCGATCGCAGGCACACCCAGCAGGAATCCTTCGGTTGCCGCTGCGACCGTGCCGGAATAGACCGTGTCATCGCCCATATTGGCGCCGTCGTTGATGCCGGACACCACCAGATCAGGGCGCCCTCCCATCAGCCCGGTGATCGCAATATGCACACAGTCGGTGGGCGTGCCATTCACATAGAGGAAACCATTGGCGGCCTTGCGCACACTCAGCGGCCGATCCAGGGTCAGTGAATTCGAGGCCCCGGAGCGATCCTGTTCGGGTGCGATGACGGTCACCTCGGCCAGTTCGCGCAACGCGGCCGCGAGGGCGGCGATGCCCGGCGACAGATAACCATCATCGTTACTGATCAGAATCTTCATTGGGCAATGTCCTGCGGATCAGCCTTCGGCGGGCCAGTCACGGATGTAGGCCTTAAGCAGCCGATTTTCAAAACCTTGTTCTTCAAGGACCGCCTTGGCCACATCATGAAAAGAGATGACGCCCAGCAGGAGTTCACCTTCCATGACCGGCGTGTAGCGCTGATGATGCTCGAGCATCAGGCGACGCAACTCATTGACCTCCATCCCGGGCACCGCCACGGTGGGCCGGACATTCATGACTTCACGCACGACGATTTCCGCCACCGGAGGTGTCGGGCCCGTGCGATGCTCCTGTTGACGGCGGGCGAGCACACGCAGCACTTCGCGAAAGGTGAGCATGCCAGCGAGTCGGCCACGCTCCATCACCACCAGCGAGCCAATGTCATGCTCGGCCATCACGATCACAGCGTCGGACAGCATGGTGGCTGGACTGACTGTGAACAGCGTGGTGCCTTTCACCTTGAGAATTTCGCTGACCTGCATGGCTGCCTCCGCTGCGCCGAGCCAGCGATGCTATCGGTCCGGCGCAGGACTGACAAGGCGCGCACGGCACACCCGCCCCGTGATGGGCCCTGCGTGGCGCGCAGATGAACGAGCCAGTGCCTGCGTGCTAGCATCGTTGCGTCCTGCAGCAGCGTTTGTCTGGCTGCAATCATTCAACCTTTCATCCCTGCGCGCATGTCCCAACGCGACCCTCAAGGTCTTTCCACGCTGGCCTTGCATGCTGGCAGCCCTCCAGATCCCGCGACCGGTGCCCGCGCCACGCCGATCTATCTGAGCGCAGCGTTCGTCTTTCCCGACTCCGAGCAGGCCGCAGCGCTGTTCAACATGGAGCAGTCGGGTCATGTCTATTCACGCATCAGCAACCCCACTGTCGCTGTCCTTGAAGAGCGCATGGCTGCACTCGAGCAAGGCGTGGGCGCCATTGCTACGGCAAGTGGCCAGGCCGCACTGCATCTTGCAGTCGCCACGCTCGCGGGAGCGGGCTCGCATATCGTGGCCTCCAGGGCCTTGTATGGCGGCTCCCACAATCTCCTGCACTACACGCTTGCCCGGTTCGGCATCGAGACCACCTTCGTCGACCCGCGCAACATCGACGCCTGGCGTGCCGCGCTGCGTCCGAACACGCGCCTGCTTTTCGGCGAAACCCTGGGCAATCCGGGCCTCGATGTGCTGGACATCGAGCGGGTCGCCGAAGTAGCCCATGGCCATGGTGTGCCGCTGCTGGTCGACTCCACCTTCACCACCCCCTGGTTGCTGCGCCCGGTCGAGCATGGCGCAGACCTGGTCTTTCATTCCGCCACAAAATTCCTGTGCGGACATGGCACAGCCATTGGCGGGGTACTGATCGACTCTGGGCAATTCGACTGGGTCGCATCGGGGCGCTTTCCTGAGCTCACCGAACCTTATGACGGGTTCCATGGCATGGTCTTCGCCGAGGAGTCGACGGTTGCACCCTTCTTGCTGCGTGCACGGCGCGAAGGCCTGCGTGACTTCGGCGCGTGTCTGTCACCCATGAATGCCTTTCAGATCGTGCAGGGCATCGAGACCCTTGGGCTGCGCATGGATCGGCATGTCAGCAATGCGCGCAAAGTGGTCGATTTTCTGTCCTCGCAAGAGCAGGTCGCCCGGATCGGTTGGCCGGAACTCGCATCGCATCCGGACCACGCACTTGCGAAAAAACTGTTGCCCCGAGGTTGTGGTGCGGTCTTCAGCTTCGACCTCAAAGGCGATCGGGCAGCGGGCCGGCGCTTCGTCGAGAGCCTGGAGCTCTTCTCGCATCTGGCCAACGTGGGTGACGCCAAATCGCTGATCATTCATCCGGCCTCGACCACCCATTTCCGCATGGACAGCGCCTCGCTCGCAGCGGCGGGGATCGGCGAAGCCACCATGCGCATATCGGTAGGTCTGGAGGATGCAGACGATCTGATCGATGACCTCAAGCGCGGCCTGCGTGCAGCCGCCAAGGGCGCTTAGGAGAGCCACCGATGCAATTCGAACTGGATGGACGCAGTGCCTACGCCTATACCGGTGGCAAGCCGTTCAATCCCGCCCTGCCCACTGTGGTGATGGTGCACGGAGCGCAGCACGACCACAGCGTTTGGATTTTGCAGTCACGCTGGCTCGCACATCATGGCTTCAGTGTGCTCGCGCTCGATCTGCCTGGTCACGGACGCAGCGCCGGGCCTGCGCTGCCCGACATCCCAGCCATGGCGGATTGGGTGCTGCGCGCAACGCAAGCCCTGGGGGCATCACGCGCCACCCTCATCGGCCACAGCATGGGCTCGCTGATCGCGCTCGAAGCTGCGGGCAAGGCCCCGCAACAGGTGCAAGGCATTGGACTGATCGGCACGGCCGTTCCGATGAAGGTGTCCGAAGTCCTGCTCAACGCGGCCCGCGACGATGAGGAGCGCGCGTTCGACATGATCAACCGGTGGTCGCATGCGCGCTGGATTCACCGACCTGGCACGCCTGGCCCTGGGTTTTCAGTGCACGTGCAGAACCTGCGACTCATGCAACGCCAGCCTCACGGCGTGCTGCTCAACGATTTTTCCGCTTGCAATGCCTATGCGGGCGGCCTTGAACGTGCCAGGTCGCTGAGCTGTCCGGTGCTCTTCGTGCTGGGCGCGCGCGATGCCATGACCCCACCGCGTGCGGCGCGCACGCTGATCGAGGCGGTCTCGCAGGCAACGGTGATCGAGGTGCCCCAATGCGGCCACGCGTTGATGACCGAAGCGCCCGACGCCACACGTCAGGCCATCGCCGCATGGCTCCTTGGGCCATCCATGCAGCAGGCAAGCGCCACGGCCTGATCGGGCCGCTCAACCGATCAGCCATTCGCCCAACGGACGGTCAAGTTCGGTCGATCCAGGGTCCAGCGTAGTGAGCCTGCTGTACAAGCGCTGCGCAGATGCATGTTGCGCCTCAGGTGCGTGCGGCGCAGTGGCGCGGCCCGATGAAGCCTGCGCGCGCCCGTACCACAGACGCTCAAATACAGGTCGAAGGGTCAGCGTTCTGAGGCCTGGCCCGGCCAGCCAGTATTCATCCCACACGCCCAAGGACCCGGTGGCCGCCGAAGCTGGCCATACCCGCACCAGGTAGCCTTGCTCGGCCAGTCGTGCCGCCATCCGGTCGGCGGCCTGCGCATCCGCACCAAACTCGGCACGCAGCTGCGCGCTGTGCACCGGTACGTTTCCCGCTCGCAACAGAGCACTCAATACATTCAGCGTGCGTTCGAATTCAGCTGCAGGGCCCTTGCTCATGAGGCCGACGCCGCGCATGCCCCAGAAGCGCAAATTCGCAGCGAGAAGCGCCCCAGTCAGTACGCTCATCCAGACCGCAAAGAGCCAGAGCAAAAAGAGCGGCAATGCAGCAAACGCGCCGTACACCAAGGTGTATGTGGGAAAGCGCGTGATGTAAAACCCCAGCAGCCGCATGAGCCCATTGAGCAGCAGCACGGCCAGCGCTGCACCGGCGAGCGCGTGCAACCAGCGCACGCGCTCATTGGGCGCCAGCCGGTACAGCAAGGTCAGCACCAGGATGCTCAAGGCCGTGGGCAACACCGCCGACAAGGCCTGCGTGAGCGGTGCCACGGCCTGAAGATGCGACTGAACCTTCAGTTGCAGGGTGATCGCCGCCGCCAAGAGAATCGGCCCCAGCGTCAGGAGTGCCCAATAAAGCACCAGCCGTTGCCACAACGGACGCGGGCGCAAGGTTTGCCAGATGCCGTTGAGGGTGCGATCGATGGTCAGCATCGCGCCCAGCCCGGTGGCCAGGAAGGCTGCGGTGCCGATCGTGGACAGCCGATCCGCCGCACCCACAAACCGGTTGATGCTGCGGACCACCGAATCGCTGAACGACGGCAGGAAAAGATGCGTTTCGAGGTAGCGCTGCAAATCTTCACGCATGGATTCGAATGCGGGCAGCGCGGTGAGCACGAGCAGACCGAGGGCCACCATGGGCACGACCGCAAGCAGCGTGAGCAGGGTCAGGCTGCTTGCGGTCTGCTGCAGCCTGAGCTCCCTGCCCTGTCGGGCCATTGCACCCAGCAGACGGCGCAGGTTGGCGGCAAAAGCATGCATCGACCCATGATACCTTCGAGGCATGACTTCCCTGCACCGCTTGCGCCTTGCCGTGTTGGCCTGCACGACCGGGCTGATTGTCTTGTGCCTCGCCTGGGAACTCGTGCTGGCGCCACAGCGCCCGGGCGGTTCATTGCTGGCCTTGAAGGCTGTGCCACTGATCGCCGCGTTGCCCGCTTTCTTGAGCGGGCGCGTACGCGCCTATCAGTGGTGGTCCATGCTCATCTTGCTGTACTTGTGTGAAGGCGTGGTGCGCGGCATGAGCGACGCCTCGCACATCGGCCGCACGCTGGGGTGGACCGAGACACTGTTAAGCGTGTTGGCCTACGGCGCCATCGTGGCGTACGTGCGCAAAGCCCAGGCGTCTGAAGCTGCGCAAGTAACCTCGACCGCAGCCTCTGCAGCGGGCCCTTCCACCGACTCGAATCGCTGACCATGCCCCAGACCCCCAGCCAGTCTGGCGTACAGACCAGTGAGGTGGCCGTCTTTCGCTTGCGCGACGCCGCCGTCTGGCTGCTGCCGGTCTCGCTTGCCTGGAGCATCCATCAACTGGGCAGCGATCCGCAGGCGCCAGCCTGGGTCGC
Source organism: Burkholderiales bacterium UBA4615 (assembly GCA_002386465.1). Classification (GTDB taxonomy): domain Bacteria; phylum Pseudomonadota; class Gammaproteobacteria; order Burkholderiales; family Burkholderiaceae_E; genus UBA4615. The sequence continues at coordinate 14,487 of DGIT01000094.1, forward strand.
CTGGCAGGTGTTCTTTGGCGTGCATAGCGTGATTCCCCTGCTCGATCTCTTGTTGGGCCAGGATCACGCCGCCCCGCGCACTGGCCGCCCGCACCTGATCACCCGACTTGTCCTGCTGGGGTGTCTGCCGGCATGGATGGGTGTGCTGCTGGCCGGTGCGGCAATCAGTGGCGGGCTCGATACGCTTGCGTGGTGGGGGCTGGCGCTGTCTTGTGGCGCCACCGGCGGCATCGTGGCCATCAATGTCGGGCACGAACTGATTCACCGCACGTCGCGTCTGGACCGTACAGTGGGTGGGCTGCTGCTCGCCTCGGTGAGCTATGGCGCCTTCAAGGTGGAACATGTGCGCGGCCATCATCTTCGGGTCGCGACGGACGAGGACACAGCCACTGCACGACAAGGCGAATCCTTGTGGGCCTTCGTGCCACGCTCAGTCCTGGGTACGCTGCGCCATGCGTTGCAGATCGACGCGGCGCGCGCTCGCCACGAAACCCTCACCTGGTCGGCCCTGACCGTGCTGCTGTGGATCGCCGTGGCTACTGTCTGGGGCTTCGGCGCACTGTGTTTTGTGTGGGTCGCCAGCGTAGTGGCCATTGTCGAGCTCGAGGTCGTCAATTACATCGAGCACTATGGGCTGCGGCGCGCACGCCTCGCAGATGGTCGCTATGAACCCGTGGACCATCGCCACTCCTGGAATGCCAATTCCGCACTGATCAACGCATTCCTGTTGAACCTGCAGCGCCACGCCGACCACCATGCGCATGCGGGCAAGCCCCATACCGCACTGCGCAGTGAACCCGATGCGCCCCAGCTGCCTGCAGGCTATGGCGCGATGGTGCTGATTGCGTGGATCCCACCCCTGTGGCGGGCCATCATGGATCCGCGCATCCCCAGGGTCAGACCCTAGACCTGCGCAGGTTGCGACGCGGCTTCAACCGTCGCTGCGGCTTCGCGCAGCAACTGCGCGCTGGCCTGATGCAGCAGGCGTGCATCACTTAAGGTGCGGCGCCAGGCACGCGCACCGGCTTGCCCGTGATACAGCCCCAGCATGTGACGCACGATGGACCGCAAGGGTATGCCGCGTGCCGCGCAGTCCTGCGCATAGATCGCCATGCGCTCGACCACTTCAGCACGCGACACGGGTCTCGCTGAGCCCTCCGCGGCCTGCCCCCCAAGCCGCATGTCAACTTGCGCCAATTGCCAGGGATCGTGGTAGGCAGCCCTGCCCAGCATCACGCCATCGAGCCCCTGCCCGGCCAGCAAGGCCGCATCGAGCGTATCGAGCCCGCCGTTCAGAATGAAGCGCACATCAGAAAAGTCCACTTTCAGCTGATGCACGACCGCATACCGCAGGGGCGGAATCTCGCGGTTGTCCTTGGGGCTCAAGCCCTCGAGCCAGGCATTACGGGCATGCACGATGAACACCCGACAGCCCGCGGCATACAAGGCGCCGACAAAATCACGCACGAAACCATAGGATTCTTCCCGGCCCAGCCCGATGCGGTGCTTCACGGTTACCGGCACCGACACGGCGTCCTGAATCGCCTTGATGCAGTCAGCCACCAGCGCAGGCTCGGCCATCAGACATGCGCCAAAGGCGCCCCGCTGCACCCGCTCGCTGGGGCAGCCGCAGTTGAGATTGATCTCGTCGTAGCCGAACTGCTCGCCGATGCGGGCTGCCTGAGCCAGGTCGGCCGGTTCACTGCCACCGAGCTGCAGCGCAACCGGGTGTTCGGCGGCATCGAACCCAAGCAGCCGCTCGCGATCCCCATGCAGAACGGCGCCGGTCGTGACCATCTCGGTATACAGGCGGGCATAGCGCGACAGCTGGCGGTGGAAGAACCTGCAGTGGCGGTCTGTCCAGTCCATCATAGGCGCCACACAAAAGCGCCAGTCACTGTCCTGCCTGACGGCACTCACCAGCGCACCCAACACGGCGTGATCCAACCCACCCGCACCGCCCTTACTTATTTTTCAGCTTGCCCTTGGGCATGACTGTCGTGACCGGGGGTGTCGGCCGATTGGAGACAATCGACGCGTCTTTCAGCGGCGTGCTGTCCTTCTTCGGCTTTTTCGTCATCTTGTTGCTGCGCTGCTCGCCTTTGGGCATGAGGATCTCCTGATGAAAGAAGCCACTGTACACAGGCTCGCGGGCGCGCCCTGCCAGCCCGGCCTCGGTTTAATCAACCAGCACTGGTTGCTCGAAACGAGCGGATCGCGGCGTCCTTGCTTGTCCGGCAGTGTTGCACGGTCGCACTATTCAGAACAGGCCCACACGCGCCTGACCCATGCACGCCGCGGCGAGGACTGAGTCGGCACGACACGGATGCGCAGACGGCCTGTTAAAGTTCGACCCGATCCCCGCTCTGATGACCTCACTCACCATGTCCGATCCTCACACCCACGATCACTCGCACACCCCCACCGACTGGAAGCATGACGGTGTGCGCGTTGTTCCCAGCAATCAGCTCGACGGCAACGTGCCCTCCACGCCCGGCATGGACCGCAAGGCGGCCATCACGTTTGCGCGCGTGGGTGCGCAAAAGCTGTGGGCAGGTACGGTGCATATTCACCCCGATGCCAAGACCGGGGCTCACCATCACGGCCCGCTTGAAAGCGTGATTTATGTGGTCAAGGGGCGCGCCCGCATGCGCTGGGGCAACCAGCTCGAATTCACTGCCGAGGCCGGCCCGGGCGATTTCATCTATGTGCCGCCGTACGTGCCGCATCAGGAAATCAATGCCAGCGCTGAAGAGGTGCTCGAATGTGTGCTGTGTCGAAGCGATGGCCAGGCGGTGGCGGTGAACATCGACATCGAACCCGTTGAAAAACCTGAGACGGTACTGTGGATCGATCCGACCCACCCGCAGGGCGGGGTCTGAGGCCGGACTAGCACCTTGATCGGGTCTGGCCGCAGCCAGCCCGGTCAGTTCGCATCCGCAAGCCGTGCCCGTCGGGCAGCTTCCTCGGCTGAGGCGTCATCGATGACCGCCAACACGCCGCGCACATCCACTTCGCCCAAGCGTTCAGAGAACTGACCTGTCAGCACAGTGTCAGGGCTGAGCAGCCCTCGGGCGTACAGATCCCAGATCTCGTGGCCGTAATCTGTCTTCAGCAAAGACGGTGCGAAGCGGCCGAAAAAGTCGCGCAGATTCTGCACGTCCCGATACAGCATGCGGGGCGCATGGTTGTTGCCTGCAGCATCCACTGCCTGAGGCAGATCGATGATGACCGGCCCGTCTGCAGCCAGCAGAATATTGAATTCGGAGAGGTCCCCGTGGACCACCCCTGCGCACAGCATCAGGACCACTTCGCGGATCAGGGCTGCATGATGTACGAGCGCATCGTCGGCTGAGAGCACCACATCATTGAGACGCGGCGCGGCGTCACCGTGCTCATCGGTCACGAGCTCCATGAGCAGCACGCCGTCGCAAAAGTTGATCGGCGCCGGCACCCGAACGCCGGCTGCTGCCACTCGGTGCAGTGCATCGACCTCGGCGCTTTGCCAGGCAGCTTCCTGAGCCTGTCGCCCGTAGCGCGTGCCCTTGGCCATGGCCCTGGCCTGGCGCGAGTTCTTGACCTTGCGGTTTTCGGTGTAATCGACCGCCTGACGAAAGCTGCGCTGCGTCGCCTCCTTGTAGATCTTTGCGCACAAGGTCTCGTCGCCGCGGCGCACGACATAAACCGTGGCCTCTTTACCGCTCATGAGTTGCCTGACGACCGTGTCGATCAGGCCTTCTTCGAGCAGAGGACGCAAGCGTTCGGGTGTTTTCATGAACCCATTGTGACGCACCCGGCTAGGTCGACCACTGTGTCGTCAATGCAATCTCACTGTTTCGGCGAAAGCCTAGCGCTGTCACGAGCCGTTGCACCCGCGAAGCAACTCGGCCGAAAGTACTAGTTCGCTCGGCAAAGGGTCGCGTTGACAGTCACGCTCGGCGACCGCGACCATTGGTGAACAGGAGATCCACACCATGCACTCAAACCGGTTCCTGATCATCGATGACCATCCGCTAATGCGCGGCGCCATCCGCAACCACCTTGAAGCCTACGGCCTCGCGGATCAGGTGGACCAGGCGTCGAGCCTGCAAGAAGGTCTGAGGCGCCTGGCTGCCGGACCACGTTTTGACATGGTGCTACTCGATCTGGCCTTGCCCGATGCGGCTGCAGCAAGCGGACCTGAAACCCTGCGCAGTCTGCACCCCTCGCTCAAGATCCTGGTCACCTCGGGCTATGCCGATCCCAATCTCATCGACCGCTGCCTGCAGGCCGGCGCATCCGGCTTCCTGCCCAAGACCTCCACTCCGGAGTTTCTGGCAACAGCGGTACGCACGATCCTGAACGGCGGCATCTATCTTCCGGCCGAGCTCGAGCATTCGCTCAGCCGCCAATGGCTGGTGCGCCAGAGCTCACGCGTCGGTCCAAATGGGGATGTGCGTCAATTGGGCCTGACCGACCGCCAGACCGACGTGCTGCGCCTCATCCTGCAAGGCATGCCCAACAAGCTGATCGGCCGCCAACTCGATCTGGCGGAAGGGACTATCAAGGTGCATGTGAGCGCCGTGCTGCGCGCACTCGGTGTTCGCAATCGGACCCAGGCGGTCCTTGCGGCGAGCCGACTGGGCTTGCGGTTTCCAGACGCATCGCGGGCGGGCTACGACGGTTCCAGCCACTCGCCCGACAGGAACCTGCGCGCCTGATCCGTGCGTGGTGAATCGAAGAGCTGCTGCGCAGACCCCGACTCGACAACGCGACCCTGATTCAGCAAGACGGCGTCTTGAGCGAATCGCCGCGCCAAGGCGAGGTCATGCGTGCACATGATCAGCCCGAAGCCCTCCTGAGCCAGTCGCATCAGATAGCGCTCCACTGCAGCGCCGGCAGCCGGATCCAGGCTCGTGGTGGGTTCATCCAGCAGCAGACAGTCGGGTTGCAGCGCCTGTGCCCGCGCGATCGACAGACGCTGCTGCTCGCCTCCAGACAGGCCTCGTGCAGGGCGTTCTGCCGCGTAGGTCAGATCGACCGTGCCCAGGGCGGCCAGCGCCCGTTGGCGACGCAGATGGCCTGGGACCCCTGCGAGGTGCAGCGCGTGCTCGATATTGCCCAGTACTGAACGACGCAGCATGACCGGGCGCTGAAAGACCAGCGCCGAACGGATCGGACGACGCTCCACCTCGGATTGCTCACCAAGCACCGCTCCTGCATCCGGCTGAATCAACCCGTGGATCACTTGCAGCAGCGTGCTTTTCCCGGCGCCGTTCGGCCCGATGATGACGGTGCGCCGGCCTGGATGCAGATCCAGATCGATCGCGTTCAGCACCGATATCTGGCCTGCCCGGACTGTGACGCCGCGCAGGCGCAGCGGCGCACGGCTGCCGGCTGGCTTCAGCGCTTCAGCCGAATCGGCGTTGCGCATGATGTCGTATGGCTGCGGCCGCAGCATTGACGGCCAGCACGATGCTCAGCAACACCAGCCCAAGGGCAAGTGCCAGAGGCAGATCCCCTTTGCTGGTCTCCAGGGCGATCGCCGTCGTCATCACTCGCGTCACGCCCTGAATATTGCCGCCCACCATCATCACGGCACCCACTTCCGCGGCCGCGCGTCCGAACCCTGCGAGCAGCACAGTCACGAGCGAAAACCGTGCTTCCCACAACAGCGTGCGAATCGTCTGCCCACGCGTAGCCCGCAGCGATCGCAGATAGGGGCCGCATTCGGTCAGCGTATCTTCCAGCGTCTGGCGCGACAGCGCGGTCATCAGCGGCAGAATCAGGATCGTTTGCGCCACCACCATGGCTGCAGGCGTAAAGAGCAGCCCCATCGGCCCCAGCGGCCCTGCGCGTGACAGCAGCAGGTAGACCATCAGACCCACCACCACCGCTGGCAGGCCCATCAGCGCATTGAGGACAGCCACCACCGCGCTGCGGCCGCGAAACGGAGTCAACGCCAGCCACGCCGCCAAGGGCAGCGCACCGATCGCGGCCAGCAGCGTAGCCAGTCCGCTCACCTGAAGGCTAAGCCATACAATCGGCCACAGCGCTGCATCAGACCCGGTCAACAGCTCAAAAGCCTGCTGCAAACTGCCCTGCTCGGTCATGATGCGGAGGGTTGACCCAACACGCTATACCTGTCCTCAGCCAGGCATATGCGCCGCCTGAGCGGGTTCCCCGATGACCAGATCGAAGAGGTTCGCCCCACCCCCGGCGAGCGCCGCCTGCCCCAGCATGACCTGCCAGGTGTGTTCGTTACCCCAGCGCTCACGCCACAGCCACAGCAGCCGCGTGTAGCGGAACAACTCATACTCGGCCGTAAAGCCAATCGCACCGTGTGCCTGATGGGTGATCGCAGCAACCTTGCCCGCCGCTTCCGCCGCACGCGCCTTGGCCATGGCCGCAGAAGGCATCGGACGCCCGGCTTCGAGTTCACCGGCAGCCCAATCCAGCGCTGCGCGCGAGGCGGCAATCTCTTCAGCCGCCAGGGCGAGCGCATGCTGCACCGCCTGAAACTGACTGATCGGACGCCCGAACTGCACCCGCGTACCGGTCCATTGCAGCGTGAGATCGAAAGCGCGCCGCATCGCGCCCGTGAGCACGGCAGCCCCTGCAACGGCCAGCATGGCGCGCACCTGCTGCGCATCGGGCAGCGCAATGGATTGCAATGCGCCCTGCGCAGGTTGCCACTGTCCGGTGACCGCAGAGCCCCACGCCGACAAGGTCAGACGATGCGAGCCTTCGGCCAGCGGCATACCCACATGCGCTTCGGTCACAGGGTCCGGTGCACCGTCCGGTCCATGGACGATCAGCCGGATCGGTGCATCGTCGCCCGGCTCAATGCCTGCCTGCGATAACAACGCATGGGCCACCAGCGCATCGGCCAGTCCGACTGTTGCCCCATGCCGTCCGGCTGCCTGCAATACCTCGGCTGCATCGCGCCAGGCAGGCCCGGCTCCACCTTCGGCCTCCGGGCGCAGCAGACGCAGCACACCCGCGTCGGCCAGCGTGCGCCAGGTGGCCGCATCCGCGCCTGGCGAGCCTGTCTTTGCATCCGCAAGGATCCGATCGATCGCCTCTGCGATCATCGATTCATTCTGACTCATCGCAACCCCAATCCACGGGCAATCATGCCGCGCAGCACCTCTGGGGTGCCGCCACGCAAGGTATAGGACGTGGCATCGACCACGGTATCGGCCAACAGCGCGCGAAACACAGCCGCCTCAGGCGTTTCATGCGATTGCAGGGCAATGCCGCGCAGCCGCTCCGGGATTTCGCGCTCGAGCGCATTACCCAGGTCTTTCATGAGCGCGGCTTCCGTGGCCGGATCCTGCCCGGCATCGAGCTTGGCAGCCACTGAAATGGCCATGCGTCGCAGGGCAGCCAGATGCGCCACAGCACGTCCGATTTCAGCCAGTGCGGCCGGCGAATCGCTGCGCGGTTTGGCCTGCAGGCACTCGACCAGCAAGGGAAACACACTCAGGAATCGCTCCGGGCCGCTGCGCTCATAGGCAAGCTCGCCGGTCACCAGCCGCCAGCCGTCGCCCGGTTCGCCCAGCACATGGGTATCGGGAACGAACACATCATCGAAGGTGATTTCGCTGAAGTCTTCACGCCCGCTGATGTTGCGTATGGCGCGGCGCGTTACGCCCGGCGCATTCAGGTCGATCGCGAATTGCGTCAGACCCGCATGGCGCTTGCTGGTGTCGGGCGGGTCGGTGCGAAACAGACCGATCATGTAGTCGGCCAGATGCCCGCCTGTCGTCCAGATCTTGCGGCCATTCAGCTTCCAGCCGCCATCGACCCGATCGCCACGCGAGCGCACACTGGCCAGATCCGAGCCCGATCCGGGTTCGCTCATGCCGATGGCGCAGGTGAGCTCACCGCGTGCAATGCCTGGCAGCACCGCCTCTTGCAAGGCCACGGAGCCATGGCGCAGGATTTGCGGGCCACTTTGCCGATCTGCGATCCAGTGCGCCCCAACCGGGGCACCCGCCGCCAGCAGTTCCTCGACCACCACATAGCGCTCGAGCGTGGAGCGTTCCTGACCGCCCCAGCGGCGCGGCCAGCTCAATCCAATGAATCCGGCCTGCCCGCAGGCACGCGTGAAGGCGCGGTCAAAAATCGTCCAGCCGGAACAGCGCGGCACATAGGCGCCGGCTGCTCGCTGCTCAGCCAGGAAGGCCCTGACTTTGTGGCGCAGTTCGATCGCTGCGGCAGGCAGTTCGACCGATTCAAATGCAAGGCTCATGCAGCCCGCCCTCCAGAAGGTTCAGTGCCACCGTGCAGCACGGCCCCATCGGGACCGATCACGGAGACCTGCGTGGGAATTCCCTGAGCCACACTCTGGCCCACGGTACAAAATTGCTCGAACTGATCGAGTGCACGCTTCAACTTGCTGCTGTCTTCGGGGACTCGAGGCAGCTGGATCGACACGTCGATCGACAACACACGCTGGCGCCCCTGCGCATTGCGGTCGATATGGCAGCTGGCCTGAGCGGTCAGCGGCTCGGCTTCGAGTTTGAATTTGCGCAACGCGAAGACCAGCGAATCGGTCATGCAATTGGCCACTGCAGCGATCAGCAACTGCGAGGGCGATGGCCCCTGACCTGAGCCCATGGGTATCGGTTCATCACCGATGACCGGCGGCTGATCGGGGTGCCAGGTGATGGCAACCCGATAGTCCTGTTGTTGAACCAGACTGACCGTGCGAACCCCTTCTGACATGACCGTGCTCCGATCGAATGCGATGCGACCGAGCTCAGGCGCCCAGCGCGGTGCGCAGGAACGCGGTCATACGGTCCCAGGCCTGCTGCGCGCACGCCGCGTCGTAGACCTCGCCCCGACGCTCGTTGAAAAACCCGTGATCGGCGTCATAGCGGTAGATCTGCGGCGACTGACCCGCAGCCTTCATGGCCTGTTCAAGCCCGTCCGCAGCCGCGGGGGTGCACCAGTCGTCCTTGTTGGCAAAGTGGCCCTGAAAGGGCGTGCGAATGTTCGCCGGATTGGCAAAGTCAGCAGGCGGGATACCGTAAAAGCAGACTCCTGCCGAAACCTCCGGCACATGCACGCTGGCTGCAACGGTGAGCGCACCGCCCATGCAAAACCCCATGACGCCTACCTTGGCGCCCTGTGCAGCCAGATGTTGCACCGCGCCGCGAATGTCCTGATGTGTGGCACCGGGGAAATCGAGGCCGGTCATCAGGTGATTCGCCTCATCGGGTGCCTGCGTGACCCGGCCCTTGTACAGGTCGGGCGCCAGTGCGTTATAGCCGGCACGCGCAAAGCGATCGGCCACGCCGCAAATCTGATCATTCAGACCCCACCATTCCTGGATCACCACGATACCGGGTCGCCCTGCCCCTGCGCTCGCCAGGTACCCGCGAGTGGTGCCGCCATCGGGGCGCTTGAAGTCGATCATCTGTCCCATGCTCTTCTCCTTGTGTGGGGTGCGACGGCCGCGCAATGGCCGTTCATCACCCGCAGCCTAGCAAACTGTTCGATACCGGCACGCAAGGCACGGTCTTCGCGCGGAACGCTGCGCCGCGTCTGACGCCCAACGTACGGTACGACCGCTCTTCAAACCAGGCCTTCAGCGTGCGCGACGCGCAAGCCTCTCGCGTACGAGCGGCAAACGGTCGTTGCCAAAAAACATTTCGCCATCCACAAAAAATGTGGGCGACCCGAAGCCACCACGCGCAATCAGTTCGTCGGTATTGGCTTTCAGCGCGGCCTTGATCGGGGCCGATGCTGCAGCGGCCAGCAATGCTTGCGCATCAATCCCCAGGCCCTCACACAAGCGCGTGAGCACCTCGTCGCGGGAGATATCCTGCTGATCGCTCCAGTAGGCGTTGAAACAGGCCTGTGCGAACGGCACCATCAGCCCCTGCGGTTGCAGCCAGATACAGGCGCGCATCGCCTTGACACTGTTGACCGGAAAAACCACCGGCGGATAGTGGATCGACAGGCCTGAATAACGCGCCCAATCCTGAAGGTCCTTGAGCGTGTACGCCTGCTTGGCCGGCACCGGGTTTTCACGGTTGGCATACACGCTCGGGTTGACCGCGTTAAAGACTCCGCCCACCAGGATCGGGCGCCATTGAATCGTCTCACCGTACTCGGCTGCAAGGGGCTGCACGTTGTGAAAGCCAAGCCATGTCCACGGGCTTGAGCAATCGAAAAAGCATTCGATCATGGGTTGTCTCCTGAGCGCGACTGACGCAATTCGGATTCGAGCGCCGCGACACGGCCCTCGAGCGCTTCGAGTCGAAGCAGCAAGGCTTCCTGTAGAGCGGCCCCATCGACCGATGCGCCGTGCGGCGCAATGCGTTCATGATCGGGCTCGCGCGCGCTGCTCGGCGCACCAGACTCGGCCGCAGGCCGCCCGCACAATGCATGGGCCCAGCGGCTTTCGCGTGAACCGGGTTGCACCGCCAGGCGCACAACAAAGGGCTCGGGTGCAGCGCTGGCAAGCTCCTCCAGATAGCCCTCGACCGAGGAAACATCCGAGAAGCGATGCAGGCGCTCGCAGTGCGCACGCAACTCGGCAGCCGTCTGTGGTCCGCGCAGCATCAATACCGCCAGCAGCGCCACCGATTCGCGCGGCAGACCCAGCACACGGCCTGCATTTTCCGAGTAGCGCATCACCCGCCCGCCACTGGACTCGATCACCAGTGATCGGGGGCGCAAGACATCAATCGCTTCCTGCACCTGCGCCTCACTGAGATCCATGACCGGATCCCGACTGGTGCGCTGATTGCACCCTGAGATCAGTGCCAGCAAGGACATCGGATAGGTATCCGGCACCGTATGGCGCTTTTCGACCAGCACTCCCAGGACGCGCGCCTGCGTTGGCGTGAGCAAGGTCCATCCAGTGGCACTCACGATGCCCTCCCCGTTCGATCAAGAAACTGCCTGTAGGCCGCGGCAAACGCGTCGGGCTGCTCAAAATGGATCAGCGCTCCGGTCTGAAAAATTTGCCTGGACCAGTTGGGCCGCAGCAGCATCTGCTCGGCTGCGCTGAAATCCTGAAAATCGCCCCGCACACCATGGGCCAGCCACACTGGAACCGTCAGCGATTCATACACGGTGCGGATATCGGCCGAGAACAAACGCCCCGATACAAAGGCCAGCGGTGCAAACCGCGCTCCCGGCTGATGGGCACTCGCAAAGCTGTAATCGAACAGGGTTTCGTCGATCTGCTGGCCACCCCAGGTCTTGCGCAGAAAAAATCGCATGCTGGGCCGGGAGACAAGCAGGTTGAAAAGGGGCTGGCTCCAGGGGCGCCCCGCGACAGCCGCATGCAGACCGGCGACCTCTCGCACGGATCCAGGGGCACCACGCGACCCCTCCGAACGCCGATCCAGGCCGGTCGCCGAAATCAGAGCCAGGGAAGCCATGCGATGCGGGTGTCGCGTTGCGACCCGCGCCGCAAACTCGCACGACAGCGACAGCGCCAGGACGTGAACCGGCAGCGCACCGCACTCGCTTTCTATCGCCTCGAGTGCATCCTCGATGGCGGCGACATAGAGCGGCACGTCATAGCGGCGGTCACTGCGATCGGACAAACCAAAGCCCGGCAGATCGAGCGCAAACACGCGATGGGTCGTCGCCATCGCCTCAAATGCCGGGCGCATCTCGAAGGCCGACGCTGCCGCATTCACGCTGTGCAGCATCAGGATCGGTGCTCCGCGACCTGCGCTGTACAGCGCAACGGGACCGGCCTGACCACGCAGGAGGCGGCTCTCGGCCGGGAGCGGGGCAGGCAATTTCACGTGGGCAATCCGTATTCAAGGCTACCGCCGGATCATAGCCGACCCCACCGAGGCGCTCGAATCCCCGCGAAATCCTCCAAAGGTTGAGCTGATTGGTGGGGTTGATGGGTTTTCAGCGGGTCGCGGCGCAGTACGATGGTGGGTTATCCACCTCATTCACCGTCCGAATATCCGCCATGACAGACCGCACCGAACGCTTCGGCCTCCAAGTTGCCCGTCCCCTGCTCGACATGATCGAGCGCGAAGCCCTGCCTGGCACTGGCGTGGCGCCCGATGTGTTCTGGAAAGGCCTCTCCGAGCTCGTTCACACGTTCGGGCCGCGCAATCGCGCTCTGCTCGATAAACGCGATGCACTGCAGACCCAGATCGATGGCTGGCACCGGGCCCGCAGCGGGCAGCCCCATGATCACACTGCATACACCGCATTTTTGCGTGAGATCGGTTATCTGGTGCCCGAGGGCCCGGATTTTCAGGTGGACACTGCCGGCGTCGATCCTGAGATTGCAGATATCCCCGGCCCACAGCTCGTCGTGCCGGTCATGAATGCGCGCTATGCGCTCAATGCCGCCAACGCGCGCTGGGGCAGCCTCTATGACGCGCTCTATGGCACCGATGCAATGGGCGAAGCGCCGCAACCCGGTGGCTACGACCCGGTGCGAGGTGCCAAGGTCATTGCGTGGGCCAAGGGTTTCCTCGACCAGGCCGCACCGCTGGCCGGTGCAAGCCATGCGAACGCGACCGGCTATGCCGTCGTGGGCGGCGCACTGCAGGCGCGCACGGCCAACGGCACAGTGGCACTGGTTGATGCCGGCCGACTGGCAGGATTCAGCGGCTCGGCTGATGCGCCCACGGCGATTCTGCTCAAGCACAACCATCTGCACATCGAAATCGTCATCAACCGGGCCCACTCGATCGGCGCCACCGACCTGGCCGGCGTGGCGGACGTGCTGCTCGAAGCCGCCATCACCACCATCATGGATTGCGAGGATTCAGTGGCCGCGGTGGACGCTGAAGACAAGGCACTGGCCTATCGCAACTGGCTGGGCCTCATGAACGGTTCGCTGGTCGAAACCGTCGCCAAGGGCGGCGGCTCGTTCGAGCGCAAATTGTCGGCCGATCGCAGCTACACCGCGCCCAATGGCGCAGCACTCACGCTCAAGGGCCGCTCGCTCATGCTGGTGCGCAACGTGGGCCACCTCATGACCAACCCCGCCGTGCTCGATCGCAACGGCCAGGAGGTGTTTGAAGGCCTGCTCGATGCCATGTGCACAGTCACCATCGCCATGCACGATCTGCGCAAGCAGTCGGGTGCGCGCAATTCGGTGAAGGGTTCGGTCTACGTAGTCAAACCCAAGATGCATGGCCCCGAGGAAGTCGCATTTGCCGATGCGGTCTTCACGCACGTTGAGCAGGCAGTCGGCCTGCCCGCCAACACCGTGAAGATCGGCATCATGGACGAGGAGCGGCGCACCACAATCAACCTGAAAGAGTGCATTCGCGCAGCCCGCCACCGCGTGGCCTTCATCAACACCGGCTTCCTGGATCGCACCGGCGACGAAATCCACACCTCCATGGAAGCCGGCCCGATGGTGCGCAAGGCCGAAATGCGTGCCCAGGCCTGGATCGGGGCCTACGAGAACTGGAACGTGGACATCGGGCTGCTGTGCGGCCTGGCAGGCCGCGCGCAAATTGGCAAAGGCATGTGGGCCATGCCGGACCTGATGAACGCCATGCTGCAGCAGAAAATCGGCCATCCGCAGGCTGGCGCCAATTGCGCCTGGGTGCCCAGCCCCACAGCGGCCACGCTGCACGCCACCCACTACCATCAGGTCGATGTGCTGGCCCGCCAGGGTGAGATTGCCCGCGGCGGTCGCCGCGCCAAACTCGACGACATCCTGACGATTCCGCTGGCCGCCTCGCGCAACTGGAGCGAGACCGACATCAACGCCGAACTCGAAAACAACGCGCAAGGCATTCTGGGCTATGTGGTGCGCTGGGTCGACCAGGGCGTGGGCTGCTCCAAGGTGCCCGATATCAATAACGTGGGTCTGATGGAAGACCGCGCCACCTGCCGGATCTCTTCGCAGCACATCGCCAATTGGCTGCGCCATGGCGTGGTGACCGAGGCACGTGTCATGGAAGTGATGAAGCGCATGGCCGCGGTGGTCGACCAGCAGAACGCGGGCGATGCGGCCTATCGCAATATGGCGCCGAGCTTTGACGGCACCGCCTTCAAGGCGGCCTGTGATCTGGTCATCCAGGGCACGCAGCAACCGTCCGGCTACACCGAGCCGGTGCTGCATCGCCGTCGACTGGAACTGAAGGCGGGTTCGCGCTGAGGACCGAGCGCTGAGCACTGCTGCAGCACCGAGCGGGGGGCTGCATCATGTTGTTCACGAAACGCTGATTGGGCACGGGCATGCGACCATCCGCATTTGTCCGATGCCCGAGGTCAGCATGAATCTGCGTTTCATCACGTATCGCGTCGACGACGGCATTGCCGAAATCGTCATGAATTACCCGCCGGTCAACGCCATGTCCGTGCCGTTGCTGGACGAGATCATCGCGTGTTTTGAGCGTGCCGCAGCCGATGATGCCGTGCACGCAGTGATCCTGGGCAGCGCCGTGCCGGGTCGGTTTTGCGCCGGACTGGATCTCAAAGCCTTCTCCGAGGGCGACAGCGAAAACGTCCGCGCACTGCTCGAGCGGCTCTACACCGGCTTTACCAACCTGCAGTTCCGACTGGGCAAACCATCGATCGCTGCAGTCAATGGCACAGCGCGTGGCGGCGGGATGACCCTGGCAATTTCCTGCGACATGATCGTTGCGGAGCGCAGCGCCGACCTCGGCTACCCCGAGATCGACGTGGGTGTGATCCCGGCAATTCACTTCACCCACCTGCCTCGCATCATCGGCAAGCATCGGGCCTTTGATCTGCTGTTCACCGGACGCGCGTTCGATGCCCAGGAGGCTCACACTTTGGGGCTCGTAAGCCGTGTGGTGGAAGACGGTCAGGCGATGGCCGAGGCGCGGGCGCTTGCCCGTGTGCTGACCGGAAAGCCACGCCGCGTGCTCAAGATGGCCCGCGAGATGTTCCTGCGCGAAATCGATTCCGACTATCGCAAGGGTGTGGCCGCAGCGGTCGAGAATTTTTGCAACGTTGCGGCCACAGCTGAGTCCAAGGCAGGCATCCGCGCCTTCGTTGAGCGTCCTCGCAAGCGGCGCGCATGACCCAGCCTCGCGCAACGCGCAGGCGGCTGCTGCGCGGCGCCTGGGCCTCGTCGATCGCGTCACTCGCAGCCACCGGCCCACTCGCCGGGCTGTCGGGCTGCACGACCAGCCCTCAGCTGAACGACGCATCCGATGGCGCAGCCTCACAAGCTTCCGACGCCTTTCGCTTTGAGGCAGGCGTCGGTCTGCGTCCTGGCGGGCCGGACCTCCTGCGGTATGCCGATGCGTACGGCGTATTTCCTCAAGCCACGCGCGCCAACTGGTGGTCGCAACGCTACAGCGTGGACGGATTCTCCAGGCTCGGTGAACTGCTGCCGTCCGCGATCTCTCGTGCCGCAGCGCAGGTCAGCCCCTTGCGCCGTGCCGCGCGCGAACCTGCCATCGACTATCTCGGTTCGGGACAGTCGATGCGGGCACCCTTGCAAACCTACTTCGATCGCAACCCGGTCACTGGCCTGATGGTTCTGCGCGATGGCGAGGTCCTGATCGAGCGCTATCAGTACGCCCGCACCCCAGCCCACCGATTCACCTCATTTTCGATGGCCAAGACGCTCATCGCAGCCATGGTGGGGCTGGCGCTTGAAGACGAGGCGATCTCATCGATCGACGATCCTGCCGAGCGTTACGCGCCGGGCCTTGTCGGCACCGAATACGGTCGAACGCCCCTGCGTCACCTGCTGACCATGAGCTCGGGCGTGCGTTTTCGTGAAGATTACGACGGCCAGGACGACTCGGCACGCCTTTCACGGGCGGTCACGGGCGGCCAGAGCCCAGGCGGTGCCGATGTCGTACGCCCGTTCAACGAACGCATCGCTGCGCCCGGTGAACGCTGGTACTACGCCTCAGCCGAAACCTTTGTGCTGGCGCTGGCGCTGCGTGGCGCACTGCGCCGTTCGCTGGCCGACTACTTCAGCGAGCGGATCTGGCAACCCCTGGGCGCCCAGACCGATGCCTTGTGGCTCACCGACCGCTCGGGACTGGAAGCAGGCTACATGGGCTTTCATGCCACCCTGCCCGACTACGGTCGGCTGGCCGCAATGCTAGCGGCAGGTGGTCGTGTCGGGACCGGATCACAGTCAAGGCAGATCCTGCCCACGACCTGGTTGTCCGAGATGACCCGTGCGCAGGTGAGTGCATCGCGCACTGGTCGATGGTTTGGCTACGGATACCAGACCTGGGTCTTGCCGGCCAACGACCGATCTTTTGCACTGCTCGGTGTACGGGGCCAGGCGATCTATGTCGACCCCGTGCGGCGTCTGGCCATGGTGCACACCGCAGTCAGAGCGGCGGCACGCGATCCGGGCGGCGCCGATGCCACCGCCTTGTGGCGAGGGCTGCTCAGCGCCGTGCGCGCGTGATCAATCGGGTTTGATGTTGGCTTGCTTGGCCACGGTGGCCCATTTATCAATTTCACTCCGCACGAAGCTGCTGAACTGGGCCGAAGACATGGGCATGGTCATGCCGCCCATCTCGGCGATGCGCTGCTTCACGTGCGGCTGCGCAAGAAGTTTTGAGATCTCGCGATGCAAGGTTTCGATCACCGCTGGCGGAGTCTTGCCGGGTGCCATGAACCCCACCCACACTGTGACATCAAAGCCCGGATAACCGGACTCTGCGATCGTGGGCAGGTCAGGAAACTCAGGGACGCGCTGAGGGCTGGTCACCGCCAGAGCACGCACCCGACCCGCCTTAATCTGGGGTGCAGCGGTCACGAGATTGTCGACCATCACCTGTACCTGCCCGCCAATGAGATCAGTCAGTGCGGGCGTTGAGCCCTTGTAGGGCACGTGAGTGAGGTCGATCCCGGCACGCGACTTCAACAGTTCGGCGCCCAGATGGCCGGAGGTGGCTGTGCCAGACGAGCCCAGCACCAGCGCGCCGGGCTTCGCCTTGGCCAGCGCGACCAACTCACCGACGTTCTGCGCAGGCACGCTGGGGTTGACCAGCAGGACATTGGGCATCGAGATCACATGCACCACCGGGGCGAAATCGTTCGGCGTATAGGGCAGCTTGGGATAGATCCCGTAATGCGCAGCGTTGGGCCCGATGCTGCCCATCAACAAGGTGTAGCCGTCCGGCTCTGCGCGCACCACGGCCTGCGCGCCGATGATCTGACTCGCCCCTGCCTTGTTCTCGACTACCACAGGCTGGTTCACGACCTTGGTCAGCTCACTGGCCACCAGGCGCGCCGCCTGATCCAGGATGCCGCCCGGCGCGGCTGGCACTACGAAAGTAATGGCCTTGCTTGGGAAAGTCTGGGCGAAGGCCAGGGTCGGCGCAGCAGCGGTGAGGCATGCGGCAACGAGCGCCGACAGGACACGCGGGCGGGTACGCAAGAGCTTGGTAGGGAGCGAAGGCTTCATCATCATCCTTGGGTCATCATGGCCTGGGGCGATCAGACGATACGCCCAGGCTCAGGGCTTGGTCCCGGCAGGCTGGGAGCGCTGCGCTGCGCGCGACTCCCGCCGTTCGGTACGCAGTGCCTCAAGCCGCTTGTCGAAGGCCAGAGCCTCGTCGAGCGAAATCCGGTCATTGCGGTTCGAGTCGGCCTCGTCAAAAGACCGCATGCGCACCTCGACCACTTCGCGAAAGGACAGCCGGCCATCGCCGTCCTGGTCCGCACGGCGAATCATGCGCTCCATGCGGCGCACCGCCTGCCGATCCGGCAACGAACCTAGTTCGCCCGCAGTGATGTAACCGTCGCGGTCGAAGTCCAGTGCATGAAAACTGCGCACGATATCCTTATGAAATTCATCGAGGCTGACCGTACCGTCACGATTCAGATCGGCATCGGAAAAGACTTCACGCGAGAGGGTGGGAACACCTTGCGCCAGGGCTGTGGTGCAACCCAGTGCGCAGACAAGACCCATCCCGACTGCAATACGACGGATGATCTTCATGCAGGACTCCTCTTTGGTCGTGGGGGCATACAGCGGGAGTGATTGCATCGGCATCACCAGAACCACCGTTGACCCTGCACGCCAGGATTGCAGGGATAGGCCGCCACTGCGACGCCACGCCTCGCTTGACCATTGAGGGCATCCAGGCACATGCCGCTTTGCATGTTGCGCACCTGCGCGCCGTAGAAGGACCAGCGCTGAATCGGGCTGCCATTGCAGGGCGCGGCCACCAGCCGGTCGCCAGGCTGCATGGCACCCGCCTGTTGCACACACATGCCCTGCACGACCAACTCACCCGCCGGGGTACGAAAAAAAATCTGGTTGGCCCGACCGTGGCAATCATAGATATTGATCGGCGAGCCGGGGCGTGCGGAGTCCTTCGCATCCATGCAGGCGCCGCTGGCGTGGCGCATCAGCGACTGGCGGCTGCCCGGCGGTGGCACCCAGCCACCCTGAGGATAGCCTCCGGGATAGGCGCCCGGGGGCGGCGGCGGTGGCGGATAGCCCTGGGGCGGATACGTCGGCGGCGGATAGTAGCCGCTGTTGTTGCTGTGATGCTTGTTGCCCTGACTGGCCAGAATGGCGACGCCTGCGATGGCTGCCATCGCAGCCAGACCCGCTGCCGCATTGGACGAATCAGAAGGAGCACTGGCGGTCGCAGGCACTGCGTCATCGCGCACATGGACCTTGAAAACGCCCGAGCACCCGCCATTGACCCAGAGCTGGCGCGCGCTCAGGTCATAGCCCCAGGTGCGACCGAAGCGGCAATTGCCTGCACGTTGCGATTCCAGCTCGACTTCCTGGGTGCCCGGCGGCAGCGGGACGCTGACATCGTTACCGGTCGAGGTGACTTCCACGGTATGCATGGCGGCCTGAGCCACGCCTTGAAGCAGCATCAGGGGCAAAGCACATCGTGCGGTGAGTCGAATGGCGCGGGGGGTCATGTTCAATCTTTTCCGAATGGACGCGGCCCGGGCGAACAGAATTCGCCCGACCGAAAGCGGCATGCAACAGTTTTTCCAGTGCGCTCAGCGCCCGCTGAACACCGGTTCGCGCTTGTCCACGAAGGCCTTGGCCGCACCCTTGTGGTCCTCGGTCTCGAAGGACCGAATCATGTGGATCGCTTCGCTGTCCAGCACATCCGACAGGGTGCCGCGCAAGCCGGTATTCAGATTGCGCTTCATGTAACCGACGGCGATGGTGGGCAGCGCCAGCAGTTCCTTGACATAGGCTGCAGCCGCCTGGGGCAGCTGGTCACGCGGGGCTACGCGATTGACCATGCCGATGCGCTGCGCCTCATCACCGCGCAGCACCTTCGCCGTGAAATACAGCTCGCGGGCCATGGCCGATCCCACCAGATGATTCAGGAAATAGCTGCCGCCAAAGTCTCCTGACAGACCCACCTTGGAGAAGGCCGTGGTCATCTTTGCGTCGTCTGCGGCAATCCGCATGTCGCAGGCGAGTGCAAGCGACAGCCCCGCGCCCGCAGCGGGCCCTGGAATCACGGCCAGGGTGGGCTTGGGCATTTCATGCAGCCAGCGGACGACATCCATGCGCATACGCAGATCGGTCACCTTGGTATCGAAGGTCACGGTCTGCGGGGCGCCGGCAGCGGCCTGCGCAAAACCCTTGACGTCTCCACCCGAGCAGAACGCCCCGCCTGCGCCGGTCAGCACAACCACCCGAACCGCAGGATCGGCCGCCAGCCGAGGCAACGCATCACTCAGCCCCACCATCATGGCGCGGGTCAGTGCATTGCGTGCTTCGGGACGGTTCATGGTGAGGGTAGCCACGCCGCCCTCGATGGTTTCAATCAGTTCCTGGCTCATGCGGGTCTCCTTGATGGGATCTCAGTGTGTTGAAACGGTGTCAGTCGATCAGCGCAAATCCGACAATCTCCTGGAGCGCATCGATCGCAGGGCGGGCATCGCCCACCTTGATCGTGCGCATGCCCAGGTCTCGAGCAGGCTTGAGGTTGATGCCGAGGTCATCCAGATAGACGCACGCCGAAGGGTCCACCTGCAGCGCGTCGGTCATCATGAGATAAATGCGGGGATCGGGCTTGCGCAGGCCGGACTTTGCGCTTTCGATGACATGGTGAAACAGGCCCATGATCTCGCCCTTGTACAGGCCGCCCATCGGGCTCACCGCCATCGCCTTGAAGTTGTTTGTGATGCAGCCTGTTTTCAGGCGCGCGCTCACACGGCGCAGGGCCTCGACCATCTCGGGTCGGATCTGCCCTGACAGCAAAGGCAGGACATCCTTGCCTCGCACCTCGTGACCAAGCGCCAGGCTTTCCCGCGCGAAGGCTTCGTCGAAGGCTGCATGATCGAATTCGCTGCGCTCAAGACGCGCCCAGGCATTTTCGTGCGGATTGGTGGCATTGACCGTCCGAAGAAAATCCTTCGGTAATCCGCGCTCCTGCTCAAACCGCGCAAAGGCCTCGAAGGGACTGGACGAAATCACACCGCCGAAATCCCAGATCACCGCCTGTATGCCTGACACGCCCCTGCCCCCTGTCTTGTTGTGAATGCAACGCTGTTCGCCCCGCAGGATAGCCGAAACGCGATGTCAGGACAGAAGGCGACGCAAGGCCTCGAAAAAGAGCTCCGACTGCTGCCGGTCCGCCAGGGTCTGATCACGGACATGAGATGCAATCGCAGATGTGGAAGGCTGCAACGGCCGCAGCGTGCTCTGCGCAATCACTTGCGCCATGCAGGCACGTTCAAGGTAATAGAGGTCATCGTAGGCATGGGCGAGGCGCTCACCACACACAATCACACCATGGTTGCCCAGAAAGACCACCGGCGCATGCCCCATCGCACGGGCGATGCGTTCCCCTTCCGAGGCGTCCAGTGCCAGACCGTTGTAGTGCGTATCGATGGCGATGCGCTGGTGAAAGCGCATTGCATTCTGGGAGAGCGTGGTGTCCAGCGCGCCGTCAACAGTCAGGCTGAGCGCTGTGGCATAAGGCATGTGGGTATGTAGTACGCAAGCCTGCCCGGCCAACCGGTGGACCGCCGCATGGATGTACATCGCTGTGGGCTCCACCGGGTGGTGTCCGGCCAGCACCCTGCCCGCCGCATCAACCATCACGACATCGTCGGTCTGGACTTCGCTCCACAACAAGCCGCGCGGATTGAGCAGAAAGCGGCCCGAGCCATCGCCCAGATCCACGCTGAAATGGTTACACACCCCCTCGGAAAACCCATGATGGGCCGCCGCCCGCAGGGCCAGCGCCAGATCGGCGCGCAGGCGGGTTACCGCGTTTGAATCGAAGTCAGTCTGGTCAGCAGCACGTTGGCGGTTTGTCATGGTGTCATCCTGAAATCACCGGCGCCGGCGCGGCACCGAAAACAGCCTAAAGGCCTACAGTAGACAACACCAATACCATTCGGATACAGTTTAGGCACATTGTTGCCATCTTCGCATGCCTGCGGTCCTCCAGACCCCGCAGTCGTCTTCATCCGCGGAACACACCATGAGCCACGCAGCGACCCTTTTGAATCGTGCATTCGCCCCCGGAGATCGGGTCGAAGTGGTGAGCGGAGAGCTGGCCGGACGCCGCGGCGACGTCCTCTTGCCCGGATCCGGCGAAGTCCTGGTACGCCTTGCGGCAGGCGACCGTTGGCCGGATCTGAATGTTGCCGGTCTGCATCCCGATGCGCTGCGACTGGTTCGTACACGCCCACGACACGCTGACCCAAGTCAGTTCCCGCTGGAGTCCGAACGCTGAGTCGCCACGGCGACCGCCCCCGCGCCGGTCAAGCCCGGGAACGCTTTCCAGGTGAACGGGGAGGCAAGCCGGTGTGCTGGGTCAATGCCCGCCCCGGACGCACGCCCCCTGTTTTGCCGCGAAAAGGATCACCCGCGCCTTTTGCAGGCTGATACAACGGGATCAGGTGGTGCTTGCCGTTGCCGATCAGATCCGCGCGCCCCATGTCCTTGAGCGCCTGACGCAACAAGGGCCAGTTATCCGGGTCATGCCAGCGCAAAAACGCCTTGTGCAGCCTGCGGCGACGATCCCCGCGAATGACGTCCACACTTTCCGACTTGCGCGGATCACGGCTGATGCCTTTGAGCGGATTGCGCCCGCTGTGGTACATCGCCGTGGCGGTGGCCATCGGGCTGGGATAGAAGGTCTGGACCTGATCGGCCCGAAAGCCATTGCGCTTGAGCCACAACGCAAGATGCATCATTTCTTCGTCGCGCGTGCCCGGGTGTGCGGCAATGAAATACGGAATCAGATACTGCTTTTTGCCTGCCTGTTCACTGAACTTGTCGAACAAGGCCTTGAATCGGTCATAGGTGCCGATCCCCGGCTTCATCATCTTTGACAGCGGGCCGCTTTCGGTGTGCTCCGGGGCGATCTTCAAATAGCCGCCCACATGGTGCGTCACCAGTTCGCGGATGTACTCCGGCGACTCGACCGCCAGGTCGTAGCGCACCCCTGAACCGATCAGGATCTTCTTGATCCCCGGCAGCTTGCGTGCGCGCCGGTAGAGGTCGATGAGCGGTCCATGATCGGTCCGCAAATTGGGGCAGATGCCGGGGTACACACAACTGGGCTTGCGACACGCCGCTTCGATTTGCGGTGATTTGCAACCGATGCGATACATATTCGCAGTCGGGCCGCCCAGGTCGGACACCACGCCCGTAAATCCCTGTACCGAATCGCGCATGGCCTCGATCTCGCGAACGATCGAATCTTCGCTACGACTCTGGATGATGCGACCCTCGTGCTCCGTGATGGAACAAAAAGTGCAGCCGCCAAAACAGCCGCGCATGATGTTCACACTGAAGCGGATCATCTCCCAGGCTGGAATCTTGGTCGGGCCATCATGGCGGCCCTGTGCATCTGCATACGCCGGATGCGGGCTGCGCGCATAGGGCAGATCAAAGACCGCGTCCATCTCGGCGGTGGTAAGCGGAATGGGCGGCGGGTTGATCCAGACGTCCCGATCCCCGTGGGCCTGAACCAGCGCGCGTGCATTGCCGGGATTGGTTTCCAGATGCAGCACCCGGCTGGCATGGGCATAGAGCACCGGATCGCTGCGTACCTGCTCGTAACTGGGCAACCGGATGACAGTACGCTCCCGTGGTGGCATGACCAGCCGATCGGGCCGGGCGGTGCGCACGATCCGGATCGGTTGAGCGCCGTCAGCGCTGCGGGTGTCTGTCGGAGAGTTAGCGTCACGCACGCAGGCCTCGCCCTGCTCCGCGGCCTGCTCCTCCATGCCCAGATATGGATTGAGATGCGCATCGATACGACCTGGGCGATCGACCTCGGTGGAGTCCAGCTGCATCCAGCCGCGCGCCGTGTCGTCATCGGTGCGGCGCATGAAGGCTGTACCGCGAACATCGGTGATGTGCTGAACCGCTTCGCCAGCAGCCAGGCGATGGGCAATTTCCACGATCGCGCGCTCAGCGTTTCCATACAACAGCAGATCGCATCGCGAATCGACGACGATCGAGCGGCGGACTTTGTCCTGCCAATAGTCGTAATGGGCAATCCGGCGCAAGGACCCCTCGATGCCGCCCATGATGATCGGCACATCCTTGTAGGCCTCGCGACAGCGCTGCGCATACACCAGTGCTGCTCGATCAGGGCGCCGACCACCGGCGCTGCCCGGGGTGTAGGCATCGTCGCTGCGCGCCTTGCGGTCGGCGGTGTACCGGTTGATCATGGAGTCCATGTTTCCGGCCGTCACCCCGAAAAACAGCTTGGGTGCACCCAGGATCTTGAACGGGTCGGCGCTGTGCCAGTCAGGTTGGGCAATGATGCCGACCCTGAAGCCCTGCGCCTCAAGCGTGCGCCCGACAATCGCCATGCCAAAACTGGGATGGTCCACATAGGCATCGCCGGTCACGATGATGACGTCGCAGGCATCCCAGCCGAGCTCGTTCATTTCCTCGCGGCTCATGGGCAGGAATGGCGCGACCCCCAGACGCTTGGCCCAGTGGGGTCGGTAGGCCGTCAGCGGCCTGGCAGCGGGCATGGAGGGAACGGCAGACATGGGGACACACGAAGGGAATCAGGCATTGTCGCCGATCGGCTGGCAAGGTCGCGACATACCCCCAGGAACCACCCAAGCCCTTCGTTCAATGGGGATGACGCCAATGATCTGCGCGGCTGCAGGAATCCGAGCACCACGGTGCGACCGTCCTTCCCAATGCAAGCGGCTTGGGCACCGCAGCAATCAGGAGGCCATCCGGAGCGACCGGCCTGCGTTTCTGATCCATGCACAAAAGGAAACAGAAAAGGAAATACAAAAGGAAACACATCGAGAAAACTTTTTTTCTTGATTTTAGGCTGAGTGCTACGATCAATGCGCTGCTGCAGCCCGTTCATGCAGCCCGTTCACTGAGGGTGTTCACGGTGAACGTCCATTCAAGAGGAGACGACTATGAATGCGCCGCACCCACCCGGACCGATACCGGCCGATCAGGCGGACTTGAGAGCTTCGCTGATCGCCAGCAGAAAGCGCTTTCTCAGCCCCTCTCTGGCGACGGCCAGCATCTACCCGGACGACCCTTTGCTGCTTGTGCGCGGCGAAGGGCAATACGTGTTCGATGAAGCCGGCAAGCGCTACCTGGACTGCACGGCCCAGAACCTGTGCATCAGCATCGGGTTTTGTCACCCGGTCACCATGGCCATGGCGGGCGAGCAGATGCACCGCCTGCCGCACACCACCACGCTGTTCCATAGCGAGCATCCGATTCGGTACGCCGAAGAACTGGTCGCGCGCATGCCAGCCGGGACCGACTGGGTCGTGCATCTGGTCAACAGCGGCGCAGAGGCCATCGATCTGGCCTACATGATGGCCAGGGTGCACACCGGATGCTTCGAGATGGTGGCGCTGCGCAACGCCTACCACGGTCTGCAGTTCGGTGCGGCCGGCAGCACCTCATTCAATGGCAACCGGTTCACGACAGCCAGCGTGCAAGGCTTTGTGCATGCCATCCATCCGGATCAATACAAGGGCGTGTTCGGTGCAGGCGTCACGCCTTACCTGGACGAACTGAAGCGCACCATTTCCGCCTCCACCAGCGGCAGGATCGCGGGGATGATCATCGAGCCCATTCAGGGCTCAGGCGGTGTGGTACCCATGCCACCGGGATACATGCAAGGAGCCTTCGAGATCGTGCGGGCGGCCGGCGGGCTTTGCATCAGCGACGAAGTGCAAACCGCGTTCGGGCGCCTGGGCTCGCACTATTGGGGCTTTGAAGCCCACGGCGTCATGCCCGACATCATCGTGCTGGGCAAAGGCATTGGGAATGGCTTTCCGATCGCAGCGGTGGTGTGTCGACGCGACATCGCAGAATCCTTCGCCCGCGCCAAGTTTTTCAACACCTACGCCTGCAACCCCATGGCGTCGGCTGCGGCACGCTCTGTGCTCAAGGTGGTCGATGACGAGGGGCTACAGGCCCATGCCCAACGCTGCGGGGATCACCTTCTGGCAGGTCTGAATCGGCTGAAAGAGAAACATGCCTTGATCGGCGATGTACGCGGTCAGGGTCTGATGCTGGGCATCGAAGTGGTCCGGGATCGCACCACCCGAGAACCTGCGGTGGAGGAAGGGGCCCTGGTGCAGAACCGCCTTCGCGCCTCGGGCTTTATCATGGTCAAGGGCAGCCCAAGCCGCAATACGTTTCGCATCAACCCGCCCATGTGCATCACGCTCAATGATTGCGATGCGCTGCTCGACGCCTTCGATCGGGCGCTCGCAGCAGGCTGAGTCCGTCCAGACCCCGAGCCTGTAAAGCACGCCAATTCGGAATTCCAATCATGACCCCTGATTCAAACAGCATGAAGGCCGCAGCCACAGTCGACGCTCCAACCCTGCGCGCCTGGCTCTCAGACGGCGAGGAACTGGCGCTGGTGGATGTACGCGATGGCGGCCCGTTCTCGCGCTCACACCTGCTGGTTGCCTGCAATATTCCGCTGGCACAACTCGAGCTCAAAGCGCCTGAATTGCTGCCCCGGAGCGATGCACGGATCGTCCTGATCGATGATGCCCCGGCAGATGGCCAGCAGGTCGCGCAACGCGCAGCCGCCCTGCTCTCGCAACATGGATATAGCAGGCTGGCCATCCTGCAAGGCGGCACCAGTGGATGGGGCCGCTGCGGCTTCGAACTTTTCTCGGGCACCAATGTGCCGTCGAAGGCATTCGGCGAGCACGTGGAACACACCTGCGAAACACCGCGTATCGATCCTGAAGTCCTCCACCAATGGCAACAGGACGGCCGGGACATCGTGCTGGTCGATTCCCGGCCTGCCGAAGAATTTCGCACCGTCAGCCTGCCGGGGGCATCCAACTGCCCTGGCGCTGAACTGGTGCTGCGGGTGCCCGGGCTGGTGCGCTCGGACAAGACGATCGTCGTCGTGAATTGCGCTGGGCGCACGCGCTCGATCATCGGCACCCAGAGCCTGCGCAATGCCGGCTTGCCCAATCCGGTTTACGCCTTGAAAAACGGCACGATGGGTTGGGAGCTTGCCGGATTCAAGGCTGAACATGGTCGGGAAGACCTGGTACCCGTGCCGCATGGTGCGGCATTGGATCAGGCACGGCGCATGGCCGATGACGTGGCCGCGCGGTACGCGGTGTCTTTCATCAATCGCGACATGCTGCGCGGCATGCTGACTGAGCCACACCGCACCACGCATGTGTTCGATGTGCGCCAGCCAGCGGAATTCGCGGCCGGTCATCTGCCCGGCAGCCTGAATGCACCGGGCGGGCAACTCGTTCAGGCCACCGATACCTTCGTGGTCACGCGGGGCGCGCGCATTGTCCTCGTCGACAGTCTGCAGGTGCAGTCGGTCATGACCGCACACTGGCTGATGCAGATGGGCTGGCGCGATGTCCATGTCCTGAAAGACGGCTTGAATTCGACCGCGTCGAAGGCCCCGCTTGAAACAGGCCCGATCCGCACGCCGGGGCTGGGAGAAGCCGATCTCCCGGACCATGCTCTCAGTGCTCAGGCCTTGCAGGCTCAGTTGAAGGATGCTGCCGTCACAGTCATTGACGTGGGAGACAGCTTTCGCTGGCGACGTGGGCATGTACCCGGAAGTGCATATGCCATGCGCTCACACCTCTCACAAGTGCTCGGGCGCTTCCCACCGCATCGGCCGCTGGTGTTTGTGTGCGCAGACGGTCGCCTGTCGCGCTTTGCTGCTCAGGAAGCCCGTGCGCTGGGCCATGCATCGGTCAGCACTCTTGCGGGCGGGCGATCGGCCTGGTTGGCGGCGGGCCTGCCCACCGAGCGGTGCACCACTGACGATGACCCGAAGCTGCTGACCCCGACCGATGACATGTGGTACCCGCCCTACGCCCGCACATCTGCTGTGCAGGAAGCCATGCAGCAGTACCTCACCTGGGAGGTCAATCTGCTTGAGCAGCTGGCGCGCGAACCCTATCTGACCTTCAGCACGCCTTGAGCT
>DGIT01000094.1:41893-49254 GCA_002386465.1 Burkholderiales bacterium UBA4615
AGCGAGTAGCCGGAATAGTCGCCCAGGCCCCGATAGCCTGTCTTGCGCCAGGTGCCTTCGACAGCCAGCGTGGTCTTGGGGCTTGGGTCCCAGAACAGATTCAGGAATGCGGTGCGATTGGACAGAAAGCCGCCCACCGGGACATCGTTAGCGTCGGCCTTGTCCTGGCCATAGCCCAGGTGACTGTGCATGCGTGGCGTCCAGTACCAGGCCGCCTCAGCCCATCCGCCCTTGCTTGAAATCGCCTGGCCAGTGGCACTGTTGGTGCTCTGAAAAATGGTGGCCAGGTATTGCCCCAGTGCACGCCCGGTATACAACTCGCCCTGAACGCCCAGGCGCGGGGTGATGCGCCAGGCCCCTTCGATCGCTACACCGCTCAGGCGCGTGTCGTAGGCTGAAAACGCATTGAGCAGCGAGAAAGTGCGGTAGTTGCCAGTCGCCCCCGAAATCCCGAGGGTGTACTCGGCCCAGGGTAACCAGACATTGGCCTCACCCGGTGCGCCGCGGGTCCAGGCTGCACGTGCCTCGAGGTTGGGCAAGCCGGTATTCTCGATCGACGCTGCCAGCGGGTTGGCATTGGAAGGAGGCTTGATATTGCTCGCAACCGCATCGGCCATCGCGCCCTGCAGGACGATACGATCGCGCCCCTTCGTGATCATGTGCTCAGCACGCAGTTGCGGCTTGAACGAATTGCCGGGATTACCTGAACCGGCAAAGGCCGACATGCGATCCACCATCGTCGGGATCATCGGACTGAAGACATCCATCTGCAGTCCGGCCGCAAAACGCCAGCGGTCGCTCACCGCATCGATATACGCAAAGCCCGGATAAAACCCGTACTTTCCCGACAGCAAATCGCCGTCGAACAGATACGCGTAGATGGATCCACCGAGCTTGAAGTCACCGAGCTTAGCGCCATCAATGGAGAAGAACAGGGACGACAGGCGTGCGTCGATCTTGGTCGTGCCATCTGCCACGCCATTCACCTTGGGCAGCACAAAAAACGGGGTGGCGTCGGGCTGCATCCGCGCAGTGGTGGTGTTGACGGTCGTGCGCAACGCGCCACCCATGTAGACCCTGATGTCGCCGAAGCGACTGCTGACCTGGGGTGGCCCAATCTCGACCGGCTGACCCAAGCCCTGCCGAATGGCTTCCTGGCTGGGTGCAGGCGCCTGCGCTGAAGGGGCTAAAGAGGTGCTCGAGGCAGTCGGGGGCGGCACGCCAACCGCAGTCCCTGCGCCCATGCGCGTGGAGAGCTCATTGAGTGCGCGCTCCTGGGCGCGCAACTGTTCTTCCTGGGCGGCAAGCTGCCGACGCTGCTCATCCAGCTGGCGGCGCTGCGCCTCCAGCCTGGCTTTCAATTCGGAAAGCTCTGCATTCGCATCGCTCGCCACTGCGGCAAGCGGATGCAAGGCTGCAAGACCCATGCATGCGGCGGCCAGCCGAGATCGAAGCGGCCATTCACGCAAGCTTGGCAGACGCCAGGCACCCGATGGGCGCGGTGCGGCCATGCGTGGCGACGGGTTGTGCAGATCAGATGCTTGCATGATGTGCTTGCCCGGAAACTGCGGGCACCTGTGACTCATGCAGCGATGGTAATCAATCACACGCCAGGAAAACCAGTGCGTCTCAGGGCTTCAGAAAATAATTTTCTTTTCCGAAACGCGTCGCCCGGCAATCATGCGGCACACGCGTTGCGGGTCTGCGCCATCTGCAAACCCTTACACGCGGTCACCGTCAGTCCGGTTGATTTTGCAGCTTGAGGATGCGCTCGATCCGATCCTCAACCGTCGCATCACTGCCCCCCTTCCATTGCAGCACCTGGAGCACCACGCCGGAAGCATCCCGGGGACGCAGCACCACTTCGCTGCGATTGCTGAATTCATCGCGCAGGGGAATTTTGTAGCCCTTGCCTTCAACGTCCTGAATGAACTCAGCCAGATTATCGACTTCCAGGCCCATGTGATGCAGTCCCTCACCGTGCTTGTCGATGTGCTGATTGATGAATCCGTCGGGCTCGAGCGACTGCACCAGCGAGAGCACGTTTTCGCCGATCTGCATGTAGGCCACTTTGACCATGCCAGCCTTTTCGCGCAGCACTTCCGTGCGGATATGGACTGCATTGAGCAGCTTCTTGTATTGCTCGGTTGCCTGATCGCAATCGCGCACTGCGATCGCAACATGGTCGATCCGTTTGATCTGGGCCATTCCGGTCTCCTTGTGTCAGCACAGTCTGCCAGTATAGAAGGCCGGATCGGCTCCCGGACCGGGTCAGCTCGTGCGCAGGGTCAGCCCCAGCTGATAGCCCACCCCACGCACCGCGATCAGGCAGGCATCCCGCGCCGACACACGGTGCAGTTTGTTGCGCAGCCGGACCATCCGGACTTCCAGGGTGGCCTTGCGATAGCGCTCCGGATCCTTGCCCAGCAATGCGATGAGTTGCCAGTTTTCGAGCCGCTGCCCGGCCGCACCCGCCAGCGCGCGCAAGATCAGCGCCTCATCGGGTGTCAATTGGACCGTCGACACTTCACCACTCAGCCGCAGTCCGGACTGATCGAGCAGCGCAGATGACGCCGCGCTGGCCGCATCGCCACCGGGCAGCCGCCTGGACAGCGAATCCACTGCGGCAAGGATTTCGTCCGGATCAATTGGCTTGTTCAGGTAGACGTCAACGCCGCTCTGGAAGCCAGCAATGCGGTCTGCGGTCGAGCTTTGAGAGGTCACCATGATGACGCCGAGCTGCGGGTGGGCTCCGCGCAGCCTGCGTGTCAGGCTCAGTCCGTTCTCCCCTGGCAGGTTCAAATCGACGATCAGCAGGTCGGGGGGAGCCTGAGCCCCTTCATCATCGATCGCCTCTGCGCAGTCGACTCCAATCACCTGATGGCCTGCGTGCTGAAGCACAGTAACCAAGGCCTGGCGCGACAGGTCGTGGTCCTCTACAACGACAATAATCAGCCTTCGAGACATGTTCCGACAACGATAAAACCGAGTCGAAACTTAGTACTCAACCCTGCTCAAATACCTACCAACCCCTACCCCGTTTAACGCATGGCTCTGACAGGCCCGCCGCCTTGTTTCCGCAACGGCAGGCTCGAGTCACAGCACAGGGCGCTTAGGCCTCACCCGGCAATGTTGCGGGGCACGTCCCGATACGGCTTATCGGTATCGACGCTCGCCTCTTTGGGCATCCCCAGCACGCGTTCAGCAATGATGTTGCGCTGGATCTCATCGGTGCCGCCAGCAATGGAGGTGGCCGGAACCGACACCAGAATTTCGGCAATCGTGCCGTTCATGGCCCCGTCCGACCCAGTGAGCAGCGCATCGGCGCCGCTGATGAGCGTATGCACCCTGGCAGCCGCGCGTGCCACATGGCTGGCGGCCAGCTTGCCCAGCGAGCCCTCGGGACCCTGCGGGCGCCCCTGCTCCTGAGCACTGCGCGCGCGCCTTGCGGTCCACTCGGCGGATTTCGACAAAATCATCAGCCTGGCAATTTCCTGGCGCACTACCGGGTCGTCCAATTTCCCAAGCTCCTGGGCGCGCGGCACCACCAACTCCACGCGACCGGCACGGTTTGGATACCACTTGTAAGGCGCAAGCGCTACCGCAATTTCTGCCCGCTCTTCTTCGTAGACCCGGCCAGGCTTGTCTGAACCCAGGGCCCACGAACGCAGGCCATCGGCACTGCGCCGCTCGTGCATCAGCGTCGTATTGGTGACCGCCCAGCCACCGCCCTCGCGACCGACCAGCATGTCGGCTGGCACCACCGCATCGGTGATGAAGATCTGATTGAACGTGGCGTGGCCGTTCATCTGCTTCAAGGGCTGGACCGTGACGCCGGGCTGATGCATATCGATGATGAAATACGACAGCCCTGCGTGCTTGGTCTTGTCCCAATTGGTCCGTGCCAGCAACAGCCCCCAGTCGGCTTTTTGCGCACCGGATGTCCACAATTTCTGGCCATTCACCACCCAGTGGTCGCCCTTCAGATCGGCCCGGGTGACCGCACCGGCCGCATCCGACCCACTACCCGGTTCGCTGAACAGCTGGCACCAGGCCTCTTCGCCAGTAAGGCTGGGGCGCAGAAATTTTTTCTTTTGCAGATCGGTACCATGTTCGAGGATCGTTGCCGCGGCGAGCACCCGGATGCCCACCTTGGCGACACCGACTGCGCCGATACGATTGAACTCCTCTTGCACCACAGGCACCAGCCCCGCGGGCAGGTTGCGCCCGAACCACTCGGTGGGCCAATGCGGCGCGCCCCATCCGGAGTCCACCAGCCTGTTGCGCCATTCGATCAGGCTGTAATCGGGATTCCAGTTGGCTTCGAGCCAGGCGCGCACGTCGGCGCGCACAGATGCTTCAGTCATTTCACTCATGGGTTGACTCCTCAGGCTGCCCAATGACGCATCATGCGTTCGCGATGCTCATGGGCATCGCCAAACAGCACCTCTGAACTTTTTGCGCGCTTGAACCACAGGTGCGTGTCATGGTCCCAGGTGAAGCCAATGCCCCCATGGATCTGGATGGCATGAATGGCGGTCTGCAGGTAAGTCTCGCTGGCCCCAGCCTTGGCCAGAGATGCGGTCATGGCGATGTCGGCATCGCCTTCATCGAGCGCCGCCGCAGCAAAATAGGCGGCTGACTTCGCCAGCTCCACCTCCAGCAGCATGTCGGCCTGCTTGTGCTTCATCGACTGGAACGATGCAATCACGCGCCCAAACTGCATGCGCATGAGCGCATAGGCCAGTGCATCCTCACGCAGTCGTGCTGTGCCGCCCACCATCTCGTTGGACAAGCACACGGCTGCTTCGACCATGGTGCGCGCAAACGGCTCGGCTGCTGCGCCCTCATGGCCCAGCAATTCGGCCGGTACATCTGCAAACGTGAGGCGTGCAAGCTTTCGCGTCTGATCCATGGTGGCCAGCGCGCGTCGGCTCAAGCCCGAAGCATCGCCGCGCACCGTAAAGAGCGACAAGCCTGCATCACCCGTCGATCCGGGCGCACGCGCCAGCACCACGATCAGATCGGCTGTATGACCGTCCAGCACATAGCTCTTGTGACCGTTCAGCCGCCAGCCGCCGCCCGACTTGCTGGCCGTCAGTGTCGTGGCGCTCGCGTCCCATGAACCACCATCCTCGCAGGACGCCAGCGTGGCCACCGTGTCACCCGACGCAATACCAGGCAACAACGCTTCCTGTTGGACCGTGCTTGCACCGTTGAGGATGGCGCCCGCGCCCAGTACGGTTGAAGCGAAATACGGTGCGCACAAGAGCGCGCGCCCCATTTCTTCCAGCACGATGCAATGCTCTGAAAACCCGAACCCGTGGCCGCCCATGGACTCAGGGATGCGCACTGCACACAAGCCGAGCTCGCTGTTGAGTGCTTTCCAACCGTCGGCATCCCAGCCCGCTTCGGTTTGCATCAGCCGACGCACTTCCTTGGTGGGCGATCGGTCGGTGAGAAATCGGCGCACGCCGGTGCGAAAGGCTTCCTGCTCGGATGAAAAGCTGAATTTCACGGGATGTCCTGCCTTGAGGAATCGATGAGATCACAGACCACGCAGGGGCTGCGCCCAGCGGATCGATCGCCATCATAGGGGCAGGCGCCGAGACCCTGCCATGCAAGGGGACCGAACTCGGAACAGGCCCGGAAACGGAACTGTGTGCGGTTGCGCAAGCAGACACTGGGTCCGAACATGAACCTCCCTCAGCGCATCGGAGCAAGTCCCTTGAAAACGTCAATCATGGCCCTGGTGCTGGGCATGTGGTCCTGCCTGGCATGGGCTCAGCAGTCCCCTTCGTCATTCCAGCCGAATCGCGCTGTCACGCTCATCGTGCCTTATGGCGCAGGCGGTGGCACAGATCAGGTGGCGCGCCTGTTCGCTCAGAAGCTGGGCGAACTCTGGCGTCAGCCGGTGGTCGTGGAGAATCGGGCAGGCGCGGATGGTGCGATTGGCTCGGCCTTCGTGGCCAAAGCACCGGCAGACGGACACACCCTGATGTTGTCGGTGGCATCCATCGCCATCAATCCTCATGTCTTTGCCAAGCTGCCCTTCGACACGCTGACGCAGTTCACACCGATCACGACCCTTGCCTTGCCGGTGGTGGTGATGGTGGCGACGCCGGCCCTGCAGTTCAAGGACGGCCGGGCGTTCATCGAGGCGGCGCGGGCGGCCCCAGGCAAGTACACCTACGCGAGCACGGACACCAGCACCCGCATGTACAGCGAGCGGCTGCGCGCCTCGCAGAATCTGGACATGGTGCACGTGCCCTACAAAAGCTCGGCGCAGTGGATGGCCGATATTGCAGCAGGCGTGGTGGACAGCGGCTTTGCAAGTGCCACATCGGCTCGCCCCTTTCTGATCGATCGACGCGTCCAGGTGCTGGGCGTGGCCTCACCCAAACGCAGCAACCTGGCACCCGATGTCCCCACCTTCACTGAGCAGGGCATCCCCGGGCTGGATGGCAAGAGCTGGTATGGCCTGTTCGGCCCAGGCAAAGTGCCGCCGGGGATCGTGAAAGCCATCCACGAAGACGTCCTGCGCGTCATGAACATGCCCGATGTACGCGACAAAATGGACACGCTGGGAGTTGATCCTGGCGGAGAAGCGCCCGCCGATTTTGCGAAACGTTTTCTGGCCGACTATGCCGAATACGGGGAGATGATCAAGCGGCTGAAGATTCCGCAGCAATGACCCAAGATGAAAAACAAGCCCGACAACCTCAGCGCAGTACACAGTCGTCGCACACTCCTGGAAGGACTCGCCGTCCTTGTTCCACTGGCGGCCTGCGCGCCGCCGCAAAATCCGCTCCGATCAGGGCTGCCTGCCCGCTCGAACAGACCCGGCATGTTGCGGGTCGCGGTGGCCTCTTGCTGCAACCAGAACCAGCCTCAGCCGATTTGGGATGCGGTGCTGGCCGAAGCGCCCGATCACATGGTGTTTGCCGGCGACAACGTCTATGCCAGCCGTCAGCCGTTTGACATCGCGGCCTTGCGTGCCGCCTACGCGCAGCAGGCACAGGTCGCAAACTTCAGACGATTGCGCCAGGAGGTTGCTCACAGTGCCATCTGGGACGACCACGACTACGGGCTCAACGATGGCGGCGCCGACTTTATGCATCGCCAGGCCAGCAAGGACGCTTTTTTAGACTTCTGGGCGGTACCGCTGGACGATGAGCGCCGCGCGCGGCCTGGCTTGCATCACTCGCGTTTTCTCGTGGCCGCTGGCGGACGACGCGTACAAATCATCGTGCTGGATACACGCTGGTGGCGCAGTGCGCTCAAGCCCACCGATCAGCGGGATGCGCCGGGTAAAGAGCGCTACCTTCCAGACGCTGACCCTTCCAAGACCATGCTGGGCG
>DGIT01000094.1:49259-56883 GCA_002386465.1 Burkholderiales bacterium UBA4615
AAGAACAGTGGCGCTGGCTCGAGGCCCGCTTGCGCGCACCCGCCGATGCCCACCTGATCGTCAGCAGCATCCAGCTTCTGGCCGAAGGGCATGGCTATGAGCGCTGGGGCAACCTCCCGCTGGAACGCGATCGATTCCTGCGCACCGTACGCTACAGCGGAGCGCGTGGCGTGGTCATCGTGTCGGGCGATCGGCACATCGGCGCGATGTACCGCGATGCGACCGCCGATCACCGATCTGTCTTGTGGGAAATGACGTCAAGCGGCGTCACGCATCCCTGGACCACCGCCAACGAACCGGGCCCCAATAGGGTTGGACCTCTGGTGCGCGAGACACACTACGGCCTAGTGTCGTTTGACTTGGCAGCTGGCATGCTGACGCTGTCTTTGCGCGGTGTGAACAATCAGACGCTACAGGAGCAGCGGGTGTCGATCCTTGCAAGCACGGCGGGCTGAATCACGATCGAGCCGTACCGAGTCAAGCGCGCCTGAAATAGTGGCGTCCCGTAGGGGATTCGAACCCCTGTAACGACCGTGAAAGGGTCGTGTCCTAGGCCTCTAGACGAACGGGACTAAGTACTGCACCTGACCCGACATTGCGCCGATTCAGGTTCGTGGTGGAGGTAAGCGGGATCGAACCGCTGACCTCTTGCATGCCATGCAAGCGCTCTCCCAGCTGAGCTATACCCCCAACGAAGCCCTCAATCATATCTGCAAGATGCGCACCGCGCAAGCTTGGGACGGGCGAGCGCAGGCCCGTGGTACGCTCTTTAAACCATGAGTGCTCGCATCATTGACGGCAACGCGCTTGCCCAAACGGTCCGCAATGAAGTGGCCCTGCGTGTCAGGCGCCTGGCTGATCGCGGCGTTCAAACCGGCCTGGCCGTGATCCTGGTGGGCGACAACCCCGCTTCGGCCGTCTACGTGCGCAACAAGGTCAAGGATTGCGAGGAAGTGGGGATGGTCTCCACACTCGATCGCTTGCCTGCCGACACGAGCGAAGCCACGCTGCTGGCACGTATTGCTGCTCTGAACGCCAACCCGCAGGTTCACGGGATTCTGGTGCAACTGCCGTTGCCGGCGCATATTGATGAGCACCGGGTGATTGAAGCAATCTCGCCTGCCAAGGATGCCGACGGCTTTCATGTGAGCAACGTTGGCCTGCTGATGACCGGCAAACCGCTCTTTCGCCCCTGCACGCCCTACGGCGTGATGAAAATGCTCGAACATGCCGGCACGCCCCTCGAAGGTGCACATGCGGTCGTGATCGGGCGCAGCAATATCGTGGGCAAGCCGCAGGCGCTCATGCTGCTTGCAGCGGGAGCAACAGTCACCATCTGCCACAGCAGAACCCGGGATCTCGCCAGTCACACCCGCCGCGCGGATGTCATCGTGGCCGCTGTGGGCAAGGCCGCTCTGCTGACTGCAGACATGGTCAAACCCGGGGCCACGGTCATCGATGTGGGCATGAATCGCGGCGCAGACGGCAAATTGTGCGGTGATGTCGACTACGCAGGCGTGAGTCAGGTGGCTGGTGCGATCACGCCCGTACCAGGCGGTGTGGGCCCCATGACGCGGGCGATGCTGCTGGTCAATACGATTGAAGCTGCAGAGCGCTGCGTAGCCTGACCAAGGTGGCGCAGTGTGGCCGACCTCCTGTGATGTGGCCGCAGCGGCCGGCAGCCATGCAGCTTCACCTCACGCAGTGACTTGAATCTTCCAAGCGCCGGCCGCACCCTGATTGAGTGCGGTCTCGCGTGCAATGGCGGACCCACCGCGTTCATGTTGAACCCTCTTCACTTTCCGAGCTCACACCATGGCCCAGACGCTTGCTGCTCACGACAACCCGCTGCTCAATTTCACCGGACTGCCCCGCTTCGAGGCGTTCTCGCCTGAGCATATTGCCCCGGCACTTGATGAGCTGATCGCTCAAGCCCAGACCGCCATGGACCTGGCTGCGCATCCCGATACGCCCGCCACCTGGGAGGCCTTTGCTTCCCCGCTGGAGGCGGCCACGGAACGGCTCGGACGGGCATGGGGCATGGTCGGTCACCTCAATGGCGTAGCCGACTCACCTGAGCTGCGTGCCGCCTACAACGCACAGCTGCCACGGGTCACTGAATTCTGGACGGCGCTAGGACAGAACGCCGGGCTGTTCGCCAAATACAAGGCGCTGCGCAATGCTGCTGAATTTGCCGCCCTGCCGGCTGCACGGCGGCGCATCGTGGACAACGCGCTGCGCGACTTCCGGCTGGGCGGCGCCGAGCTGGTCTCGCCGCATCGCGAACGGTATGCCGAACTGCAGGAGCGCCAGGCGGCGCTGGGTCAGAAGTTCGGCGAAAACGTACTCGATGCGACCAAGGCCTTCACCCTGGACATTGATGACGCCTCGCGCCTGAGCGGCCTGCCAGACGATGCCCGCGCCGCAGCACGCCAGGAGGCCGAATCAGCTGGGGTACAGGGCTGGCGATTCACATTGCAGTTTCCGTCGTACTTTCCGGTCATGCAGTACGCGCAAGACCGTGCGCTGCGCGAAACGCTGTACCGCGCCTATGTGACCCGCGCCTCCGAGCTCGGCGCCAATGCTGCGCTCGACAACGGCCCGATCATCAGTGAAACCCTTTCGATGCGCGCTGAAGAAGCGACGCTGTTGGGGTATCCCAGCTTTGCCGACGTGTCGCTGGTCCCCAAGATGGCCGAGTCCCCTGCCCGGGTCATCGAATTCCTGCGCGATCTGGCGGCCCGCGCCAAGCCGTCCGCACAGCGCGATATGGCGGAGCTGAACGCCTTCGCATCCGACAAGCTGGGCATTAAAACCCTCATGTCCTGGGACCTGGCCTATGTGAGTGAGCGACTGAAAGAGGCGCGGTATGCCTTCTCGGATAACGAGGTCAAGCAGTACTTTCAGCTGCCCCGTGTGCTCGAGGGGCTCTT
This sequence comes from Burkholderiales bacterium UBA4615, assembly GCA_002386465.1. GTDB lineage: Bacteria > Pseudomonadota > Gammaproteobacteria > Burkholderiales > Burkholderiaceae_E > UBA4615. Next base: position 52,193 of record DGIT01000094.1, read on the forward strand.
CGGTCTGATCCAGCGACTCTTTGATGTGCAGATTCAAGCCGAACAGGCCCAAGTCTGGCATCCGGATGTGCGCTTTTATCGGATCGAGCGCGCGGGCGAATTGATCGGCCAGTTCTATCTCGACATGTACGCGCGTCCGAGCAAGCGGCCAGGCGCCTGGATGGACGACGCACGGGGCCGCAAACGGCTGGAAACCGGTCTGCAAACGCCCGTGGCCTACCTCACCTGCAATGTGCAGGCACCCATCGGTGACAAGCCGGCCCTGCTGTCTCACGACGATGTGATCACCCTTTTCCACGAATTTGGACACGGCCTGCATCACATGCTCACGCGCATCGATGAGCTGGGCGTATCGGGTATTTCAGGCGTGGAATGGGATGCCGTGGAGTTGCCCAGTCAGTTCATGGAGAACTTCTGCTGGGAATGGGACATCGTTGAATCGATGACTGCGCATGTGGACACGCAAGCGCCCCTGCCTCGCGCGCTGTTCGACAAGATGCTGGCCGCCAAGAACTTTCAGAGCGGCATGCAAACCCTGCGACAGGTGGAGTTCGCGCTCTTTGACATGCGTCTGCACAGCGAATGGAGCGCGGCAGATAGCGCACAACCCGGGCGCATTCAGGCACTGCTGGACGAAGTGCGGACTGAGGTGGCTGTGACCGTGCCACCCGAATTCAACCGCTTCCAGAACAGCTTTTCGCACATCTTTGCGGGCGGCTATGCCGCGGGCTACTACAGCTACAAGTGGGCAGAGGTACTGTCGGCCGATTGCTACGCGGCCTTTGAGGAAGAGGGGGTCTTCAACCCGGCCACAGGGCAGCGCTTCCTGCAGGAAATCCTTTCAATGGGTGGCAGCCGACCGGCGATCGAGTCTTTTCGTGCGTTTCGCGGCCGGGACCCGCAGATCGATGCCCTGCTTCGACACAATGGGATGGTCACGGAGACCTCCCATGCGCCTGCCTAGACACCTCTCGACACCGTCCTTCAGTGCCTCGACCCCCGCCGCTCCAGAGATAGCGGGCGAGGCCCCTCTCTCCCGTCGCCGCGCCATCGGCCCGATGGCCTTGATCGTGGGTGCGTTGGTTGGGGCGCTCGCCACGCCGGCGGCCCTGGCACAGTACAAATGGGTTGGACCCGGCGGCACGGTCACCTACAGCGATCTGCCGCCGCCTCCTGGCGTTGCGGCCACAACGCTGTCCAAGGGCGCACCGCGCGCTGCATCAGACGCTTCGGCCACGTTCGACGGGGCACTACCCAGCGCAGTGCGCACCGCAGCCGCCCAATACCCTGTCATGCTGTACACCACCAAAGACTGCGCACCCTGCCAGCAGGCGCGTGTCCACCTTCAACAGCGCGGCGTGCCGTTTGCCGAGCGCACCATCGAAACCCAACTCGATGCGCAAGCCTTCAAGAAACTGGGCTTCGCCGAGCCCAGCCTGCCCGCGATTGCGGTGGGCCGCGAGCGACTGACGGGCTTTGAGCCCGAGCCATGGCGCCGCTTACTGGATGCCGCGCAATATCCGGCCTCGAACAAGCTTCCGGCCGGCTACCGCGCAGCGCCTGCGCAGCGACTCGCCAGCGGCGCCGAGCGCAGCACACCACAGGACAAATCTGACGCACAGGCCGCCGGGTCGTCTGCACCATCCGAATCGGCAGGACAGTCACAGGTTGCGCCGATGCGCACGCGGGCTGCAGCGGTCGAGGCCAGCGGGTCTGCCCGCGCATCGGCCACAACGCTGCGCTTCTGACGACGCCAGGCTTTTGACCGTTCTGCATGGTTGACTGCGCAGACCTTCTGTCTGCGCGGCGCCTCCTGGCAGACCTCCGGCCAAACACCGAGGTCGCAGGCTACACTCGACGCTTTTCGACCTGACACATCGCATGCGGGCAGCTCCTGTGCGCCTGGCATGCTGGCTGAGGAGAGCATCGATGAAATGGCTGCGTTGCCGCGACGGCGATCAAGACACATGGGGCCTGCTGGAAGGCGAGACCGTGGAGTTTGTGCAGGGTTCGCCCTTCGGGCATTACGCGCGAAGCGGCAGGCGGGCAGCTACAGCCGATCTCACCTGGCTCATGCCCTGCCAGCCGTCGAAGATGATTGCACTGTGGAATAACTTTGCGGCATCTGCCACCAAGAACGGATGGAGCCAGCCCACCGATCCCCTGTGGTTTCTGAAAGCCACCAACAGCTTCGCGGCCCATGGCCAGCCAATCCCTGTTCCGCCCGAAGGGACCGGACGCGTGGCGTATGAAGGCGAACTCGCGATTGTCATCGGCCGCCGCACGCAGCGCGTGAGCCTTGAAGAAGCCGCAAGCCATATCCTGGGGTACAGCTGCGCCAATGACGTCACTGCCATTGAGCTGCTCAACCGAGACCCGAGCTTTGCACAATGGTCGCGCGCCAAAGGCTTCGACGGATTCGGCGTGGTGGGCCCGGTGATCGATACAGACTTTGACCCGGCGCAGGGCAGCGTGCGCACGCTGGTAGACGGGCGTGAACGGCAGAACTACGCCTTGTCCGATATGTTCTTTACGCCCCATGAGCTGGTGAGTCGCATCTCGCATGACGTCACACTCGAAGCGGGCGATGTCATTCTGTGTGGCACTTCGCTGGGTGTGCTCCCGATGAAACCGGGTGCGCGCGTCGAGGTGGTGATCGACGGTATCGGCACGCTGGCGAATGTTTACGGCGGCGCGTGAGCGCCGCCGATTCAATCAGCCGGCTGGCGTGACCTGCACCTTGCCGCCTTGCGTTTGAAGCGTGCGCGCCAGCAGACTGGCCAAGGCATGCACTGCATCGATCGTTGGGGTGGGCACCCCGGTGATGCATCCGAGTTCAATTACCGCGCCCACCAGCGCGGCCAGTTCAATAGCGCGGCCGTGCTCAACATCCTGGAGCATGGAGGTCTTGTGCGCGCCAACGGCCTGTGCACCGGCAATGCGCTTGTCGAGCGAGACCTTGAATTCCACCCCGAGCTTTTCGCCGATGGCCTGAGCCTCGGTCATCATGGCGGCAGCCAGCTGACGTGTGGGCGCAAAGGTGCAGATCTCCTCGAGGGTCGCATGCGTGAGCGCCGAAATCGGATTGAAGCTCAGGTTGCCCCACAGCTTCACCCAGATCTCGCCACGAATATCCTTTGAGACGGGCGACTTAAAGCCGGCACGGATCATGGCCTGAGACAAGGCTTCGATGCGTTCGCTGCGGCTGCCGTCGAGCTCACCCAGCGTGAACCGATTACCCTCGATGACGCGCACGACGCCAGGCTCAACCAGCTCCGAGGCAGGGTACACGACGCTGCCGATGATTCGCTCGGATTCGATTTGCGCAGCAATGCGACCACCCGGGTCGACACTTTCCAGCACCTGACCGTCCCACGCGCCGCCCAAGCGCTGGAAGTACCACCAGGGCACGCCATTGATCATGGTGACCACCATGGTCTGGGGGCCGAACAGGCCACGCAGATCGGGCAGCAGATCAGCGACCTGATGAGCCTTCACGGTCAGCAGCACCGCGTCCTGCGGGCCTGCGTCCGCCGGATGCTGGACGGCTCGGGCGTTGGGCGCATGGGCATGCGTGCCGTCTTCCAGGATCAGTTTGAAACCGTTCGCGTTGATCGCCTGCAGATTGCGATTGCGCGCAATGAAGGTGACATCCTCGCCAGCCATGGAGAGCTTTGCACCGAGGTATCCGCCGATCGCACCAGCACCCACTACCGCAATTTTCAAACTGTGCCTCCGGTCATCATGTTCCTGCCTGTGCTTGCCGCCTACAGGCCTCAGGGCCTAAATCGCCTCCGCGGTCCTGGGTTTGCGCGACATAACCCGCTGCACCACTGGCCACAGCAGCATGATCAGCGCGAGCGCCGTCAGCGACCCCACCAGCGGGTTGGACCAGAAGATCGACAACTTGCCCTGTGACAGCAGCATCGCCTGCCTGAAACTCGACTCGGCCATGTCGCCCAGTACGAGGGCCAGTACCAGCGGTGCCAACGGGTATTTGAGCTTTTTGAACAGATACCCCAGCACACCGAAGACCAGCATCAGCCAGACATCGAACATCGAGCTGTGCACGGTGTAGGCCCCGACCGCGCAGATGGCAATGATCACAGGCGCGATCACGGCAAACGGGATACGCAAGATGGCCGCCCACCAGGGCACCGTGGTGAGCACCACGATCAGTCCCACCAGGTTACCCAGGTACATCGAGGCGATCAGGCCCCAAACAAAGTCCTTCTGCTCGACGAACATCATCGGCCCGGGCTGCAGGCCCCAGATCAGCAGACCGCCCAGCAATACTGCCGCAGTGGGCGAGCCTGGAATGCCCAGGGTGAGCATCGGCAACAGGGCAGATGTGCCTGCCGCATGTGCCGCCGTCTCGGGCGCGACCACGCCTTCGATGCGCCCCTTGCCAAAACCACTTGGATCCTTGGACATGCGTTGCGCCATGCCGTAGCTCATGAACGACGCCGGCGTGGCCCCACCGGGCGTAATGCCCATCCAGCAACCAATCGCCGTGGAGCGCAGGAAAAGTTTCCAGTGCTTGAGCAGCTCGCCCCAGGTCTGAATGACCACCTTGAAGCTGATGCGCGCGCTCTTGCCCTTGAAGGCCAGGCCCTCTTCCATGGTGAGCAGGATTTCACCAATGCCGAAGAGCCCGATCACTGCGATCAGAAAATCAAAACCCTTGAGCA
>DGIT01000094.1:56974-60520 GCA_002386465.1 Burkholderiales bacterium UBA4615
CCCAGCATCATCGCGGCGATGGTCTTGGCTGGAGGTTCCTTGCTCATGCCCACGAAGCTGCAAAACGTCAGCAACTGCACCGCGAAAAACTCGGGCGGTCCAAACTTCAGCGCGAACTTGGCGAGCAACGGGGCCAGGAACGTGATGAGCAGCACCGCAAAAAGAGCGCCAACGAAGGACGAGGTAAAGGCAGCGGTCAGCGCCTGTGCAGCCTTGCCCTGCTGGGCCATCGGGAAGCCATCGAAGGTGGTCGCCACCGACCAGGGCTCACCTGGAATGTTGAAAAGAATGGACGTGATGGCGCCGCCAAACAGTGCACCCCAGTAGATGCACGACAACATGATGATGGCCGAGGTCGGGTTCATCGAGAACGTGAGCGGCAACAGAATAGCCACCCCGTTCGCGCCCCCTAAGCCAGGCAGCACACCAATCAGCACACCAAGGATGATGCCCACCAGCATGAAGCCGATGTTGGGCAGCGTGAGCGCCACGCTGAAGCCGTTGGCCAGATCAAGTAGTTCCTGCATGTCAGTCGCCGCGATCAGTAGCCAAAGAGCGCTTCAAGCGGGCCCTTGGGCAGGGGCACCAGAAACCATCGCTCGAACACAAGAAACAGCAGAATCGGCACGCCTAATGACACCGCTGCAGTCAGCGCCCAGCCATATCGGCCATGCCGAATCATGAAGAACGCGATCAGCAGCGCCGATGACACATAGATGCCCAGCAGCGCCACACCGGCCACGTAGACGAGCATGGGGATGAACATCGACACCACGCGGCCCAACTCTTCGCGCGTGGCGAAGGGCTGGTCGGTCTTGCCACCACGCAGCGCGTTGATCAGCACCCAGGTGGCGGCTCCAAACAACAGCAGCCCGATGTAGAACGGAAAGTAGCCGGCTTTGGGGCCATCGTCGGCCCAATCAGTGCCCACCCGGATGCTGTCAACAATCACCATGACGGCGATGACCTGCAGCAAGACAGCGACCGCTACCTCGAAACCGCGTGTTCCGACCGAGCGGTCAGAAGGGGAAGGGGAAGACATGAAGCGGCTCCGAGGACGCTGAAATCAAGCTGAGCGCAAGGCCGAGCCCAACGGGCTCGGCGATGGTGAGGCGACGTACGATCACTTCGCGATGAAGCCGGCTTCCTTCATGAGCTCGCGGTGCATCTGCTCATTGCGCCCGAGCCAATCGAAAAATTCCTTTCCGGTGAGGGCGGTCTGCTTGAACGCGCCCTTATCCATGAACTCTTTCCACTCAGGCAACGCACGGACCTTCTTGAAGAGATCCAGGTAGTACTGGACCTGCTCAGGCTTAACACCAGGGGCCATGAAAATCCCGCGCAGCATCAGATACTCGGCAGGCACGCCAGCAGCGGCGCATGTCGGAATATCGGACCAGGACTGGGTCGCGGTGAGCTTGGCGGTATAGGGCAGCTTGTCCTTGTCCATCACGCACAGCGGGCGCAACTTGCCAGCCCGCCAGTGCGACTCGGCCTCGATCGGATTGTTCACGGTCGAGTCAATATGCTTGCCCACCAGTTGCACTGCGACGTCACCACCCCCTTTGAAGGGGACGTAGGTCATTTTCTTGCCGGCGGCTTTTTCCATCATCACGGTGATGATCTGATCTTCCTGCTTGGAGCCTGTGCCACCCATCTTGAAGGTGTTGTCGGGCTGGGCCTTGATCGCATCGAAATAGGCCTTGGCGGTCTTGTAGGGCGCTTCGTCATTGACCCACAGCACGAACTGATCGAGCGCCAGCATCTGCACCGGGGTGAGGTCGCGCCAGTTGAAGGGCACTCCAGTGGCCAGCGGCGTGGTGAAGAGGTTGGACAGGGTGATCACGATCTTGTGCGGATCGGCATTAGCCGACTTGATGGCCAAAAACCCTTCCGCACCTGCGCCGCCAGATCTGTTGACGACGACGATCGGCTGCTTGGACAGATTGTTCTTGGCGGCCACGCCCTGGATAAACCGGGCCATCTGATCGGCACCGCCACCCGTACCCGCTGGCACGATGAACTCGATGGGCTTGGACGGCTCCCAGGCCTGGGCATGGGCGGCGCCCACTCCAGCGGCCATCATCAGGCAGGCGGCGCCAGCGCGGCGCAGACCGCAAGCAATACGACTGAGGGTCATCGGAAACTGAGGCATCTTGAACTCCTGGCCTGAAGGCCGTGTGGGACGCAATAAAAAGAGGATCTGGCGTTCAGGCCAGTCCGAGTTTCTGGGCCAGGCCAATGCGCTGCAATTTGCCGGTGGCGCCTTTGGGAATTTCCTCGAGGATCAGGATGCGCTTGGGCACCTTGAAGTCAGCCGCACGTGAGGACACGAAGTCCTGCAATTGGCGCTCGGTGGCCTGCTGCCCTTCACGCAACACCACAGCAGCGGCCACTTCTTCGCCAAGCTTGGGATGCGGCATGCCAAAGCACACCACCTGTGCCACGGCTGCGTGATCCATGAGGATTTCATCGACCTCACGCGGGCTGACTTTTTCGCCGCCACGGTTGATGATTTCCTTCAGACGACCCGTGATGGTGAGATAGCCCTCGGCGTCCATCACGCCCTGATCGCCCGTGCGAAACCAGCCGTTCGTGAAGGCTTCAGCATTGGCCTTGGGATTGCTCTCGTAGCCTGCGGTCACATTCGGGCCGCGAATCACGATCTCGCCAGTGTCGCCCCGTGCCAGCAGCGTGCCATCCTCGGACATGATCGCAATCTCCGGGCCAGCAGCCACTCCCACCGAGCCGGGCTTGCGCACAGCTGGCGGCAGCGGATTGGAAGCCATCTGGTGTGTGGCTTCGGTCATGCCATAGGACTCGATCAGCGGCGCACCAAACACCTCTTCCAGTTCGCGGATCACCTGCGGCGGGATCGACGAGGACGAGGAGCGCAGGAAGCGCAGCGGATGGCGCTTGATGATCTCGGTGTTCTTGCTGGCACGCGCCAGAATGGTCTGGTGCATGGTGGGCACAGCCGTGTACCAGGTGGGCTTGGCTTCGTCCATCCATGCAAAGAACTTGAGCGCATTGAAGCCCGGTGTGCAAAACACCTGGGAGCCGGCGGACAGCGGCGCGAGCACGCCTGCAATCAGTCCATGGATATGAAACAGCGGCATGATGTTCAGGCCGCAGTCGGAGGCCTGAAGCTGCAGTGTGCTGCGAATGTGCTGAGCCGATGCGCACAGGTTCGCCTGCGACAGCGGCACGATCTTCGGACGAGAGGTGGTCCCCGAGGTGTGCAGCACCATCGAGACGTCATCAGGCTGTGCGGGGCCCGGGTGCGCTGCAGCGGCTGAGGGCGCGTTGTCACGCGCTGCCAGAGTGAAGGCCCCCGCACCCGCATCGGTCTGTGCGATCAGGTCAATGACACGCACGCCCAACTGCTGGGCCACTTCGATCGCAGGCGAGGTGCTTCCCTGCGACACAATCAGAGCCGCCGCCTTCAGGTCTTCCAGGTAGAAGCGGAATTCGTCCGCCCGATAGGCCGCGTTAAGCGGTGCGCTGGTCACCGCGCAGGCGCACGCAGCAAAACAGGCCGCCATC
>DGIT01000065.1:0-29802 GCA_002386465.1 Burkholderiales bacterium UBA4615
AACGCGATGTGCCCGGCAGCCGATACCCGCATGATGATGAATGAGGCAGTCATCGCGAACCAGAAACGCAAGCTGGAAGCTGGCCTCATGACTCAGGAACAATACGACCGGTTCTTTGCCGGCCGAGGCCCTGAGCACATCGCACCGATGGTGGCGTACCTGTGCACCGATGGCGCAGACATCATCAATGGCCATGTCTTTCACGTCGAGAAGGGCCGTATCAACAGCTACTTCTATGGGGAGGATTTCAAGACGCTCACCAACGATGGTTCGGTGTTTACTGTGAATCAGCTGATCGAACTGATTCCTTCGACCGTGGCGAGCGGACTCACGCCGGTCGTACCCCCGGTCAAGATGCAGGACGCCATCCGGTCCACCGACGCCAAGAAAACCGAATCGGCCTGAGCAGGCTGAGTCACCAGGACTCAGCCGCCGGGTTGAGCGGCTTTTGTGTCTGTGTGTCGTAGTTCAGGGCGCACGCCGAGGAACATACATGTCATCACTGCGCGCATTGCGCCCGCTTCTGCCGATTCTGATCGGGGCATCGATCATGCTGACCATGAGCATGGGGCTGCGCCAGAGCCTGGGTGTGCTGATGCCTGCACTCACCAAGGATGTGGGTGTCTCGGTCTCCCAGTTCACTCTTGCGATCGCCGTACAGAACCTGGTCTGGGGCTTCTTGCAACCCTTTGCAGGAGCCTGGGCGGTGCGGGTGGGCTATCGCATGGTGATGATGGTTGGTGCGTTCCTCTATGTGCTGGGCATGGTGCTGCTGGCGACTGCGCAGGGCATGGTGGGCATCACGCTCGGTGCGGGGTTCGCCATTGGCGCATCCATGGCTTGCACGGGATCGGCCATTGCCATGGCGGTCGCGTCTCGCGCTGTTTCAGCCACGATACGCAGCACGGTGCTGGGCATCGTGTCGGCGGCGGGCTCGCTCGGCGCGATGCTCGCGGCACCCATCGGCCAGGCACTGTCGCAGGAATACGGTTGGCGGGCGGGCGCCTATGGGTTCGTACTGCTGGCACTGATCATCTTGCCGTCAGCTTGGTATGCAGGTCGGGTCGATACTCTGCCCACCCCACCGTCTCCGCGTGGTGAACAAGACAGCGCCTGGGCCGCCACAGTCCAGGCGCTGAAACACCCGCCCTTCGCGGTGATGACCGTCGCCTATTTCGTCTGCGGGATGCAGCTGGTGTTTCTGACAACCCATCTGCCCTCGTATCTCGACAGCTGTGGCCTTGATCCGATGTTGAGCGCGCAGGCGCTCGGCATGATCGGCGGATTCAACATTCTGGGCAGCCTCTTTTTCGGCTGGGCAGGCGGACGCTGGAACAAGCTGCTGCTGCTGGGCGGCATGTACACCCTGCGATCGATCGGCATTGCCTGGTATTTCCTGTCGGACGCAAGCCCGGCCAATACGCTGATCTTTGCTGCGATCATGGGCTTTCTCTGGATGGGCGTGGGTCCGCTCGTGGCCGGATACATTGGCGATAATTTCGGCTTGCGCTGGCAGGCCATGCTAGGCGGCGTCGCCTTTATGACCCACCAGGTAGGTAGTTTTTTTGGCGCCTTTGGTGGAGGGCTCGCTTACGACGCGCTGGGTTCGTACACGCTTGCCCTGCAGGTAGGCGTCGTACTTGGCCTGACTGCTGGTCTGATCCAGATGGCTTTCGCAGTCGCACGGCCGGGCAAGCCTCCGAGCCTGGCAGCAGCCTGATTGGGACCGCAGTGGTCAGCATCGATGCCCTGGCTGCCGCGCCTCACGTGAGCATGCGCAGCCTGTACAGGCAACCTGTATCAAGGGATGCGCCGACTTTCCTGATGACATGACTGAAATCGTATCGTCCGTCCCTGAGGGATTTGGCCCGATCCTTCGCAGCAGCCCAGTGCTGGACGCCCTGGGCGGTTTCATGAGCCGCGGCGCGGATGCATCCCTGGAGATCGGAATGCTGGTCGGGCCGAACCACCTCAATGCGCGCGGCGCGCTGCATGGTGGTGTCACGGCGACCTTGCTGGATGTGGGCATCGGTTACATGCTGGTGGCGCGCTCGGGCGGACGCAGGCGGGTCACTGCGCGCCTGACGGTCGATTACCGTTCCAGCGCAAAGGCCGGTGAGTGGCTGCAAGTCCATCTGGACGACATCCGCGAGGACGGACGCAAAACGTATGCAACCGGTCGACTCATGGCGGGTGAACGCGTCGTGGCTCAGGTCGAGGTTTTGTTCATCGACGCGGCCGCCCCCACGCCTGAGCATCAGCCCCCGGCCGCCTAAGTCCCAACGCGCACGGGTTGCACCAGATCTGCAAGAACCGCGCAGATGCTGTGAGCCGTGACCACGCTGCTGCGCGGGTTGGCTGCACTGGGCAAATTCTCAAGTGTCAGCAGAATGCGCGAGCTGTCGCTGTCGATCTCGATCTCATGCACATTGCGGGTCAGCGTCGGATCCGACCAGATCTCCACCTGCGTCAGGTCGGCCCCAATGCCAGCCAGTGCAAGGGTCGCAGCAATGTTGACGTTGCGTGGATAGGCACGACAGGCCTCGCGGGCACTGCCGGAAAAGATCTGAACCGAACCTGACTGCCCCTCAGCGCCTAAGCCGACCGGTGGCTTGCGGGTACGCAAGCGCACGGAATGGATCGTGCCCAGTGCGGCCGCCTTGAGCATGTCCAGGCCAGCCACTGCACCGGACGGCACCCGCAAACGGGTGCCCGCTCGCTGCGCGCGCTCAATCAATTCAGGGTGCTCCAGCAGGACACTCACACTGATCGGGATGACCGTGCGCCCCAGATCCACGCAGGCATCAAGCATCCCGAAAGATCCCGCCGGGTCCAGGCAGTCGACCAGCACGTCGCAGGCCTGCGGCAATTCAGGCAACGCGATCGCTCGAGCCCCCGGGTGACCGAGCTTAAGCAGTGTGTCTCTCAGACCTTCAGGATGGCGCCCCCCGACTGCGACCAGCTCCAGGCCTTCGGGGGCGGAAGCTGCGAGCCAGCGCGCCACATCCCGACCAATATTGCCGAGTCCCGCGATGCCCACCCTCAGCCTTGCAGGCCCCAACCCTTCATCGCTTTGCGGTGATCGTTGGGTAGAGATCGGATTCAAACGCTGCGCACTCATGACTGTGACAGACGGTCCCGCCGCCCTTCCTTGCTCGACTCGGCCACATGATTGAAGATGCCGCGCGACATGGTCGCTACCTCCTGCGCCGAGCGCGCGCCGTAGAGCCGCGCACGCACCTCATGGACACGGCTGGATTGGGGATCGGCCAGCATCGCCATCTCCACCAGATGACATGCCATGCGCAGGTCACCCGCGCCTTCGAGTTCTGCGATCCGCGCCAGAACCGGCTCCGGCCCGCCCGCCAGGGCTATCCACTCGCGTGCCTGATCCGTACGGGGGGCTGGGAGCAGCATGTCCGGCTCACCCTCCCACCAGCCACCGTAGCGCCGCCAGATGTTGCGCACCAGGAATTGCGGATGATCGTAAATGGCTTGCAGGTAGGGACGCCCCTTGAGATGCTCGGGGGGCGTGACCCGCTGCAGGATTTCATCAAGCGGCAGCGCCATGTTCATCAGAGCCACCGTCTGCCGCTCAATCGATTCGAGGTATTCGGCAGTATCGATCAGCGCCTGTCGGATGCGATCGGCTCCAACAATCGGCATGCCGTGGCCACAGAACATAATCTCGGGACCCAATGCCGCCATCTCGCGCAAGGCGGTGCCCCACTCCTCGCAGTAGCGCTGCACTTTCTGCGGGTTGCCCGCATTAGGCACCGCCCAAATGAATAGATCGCCGGGGAACAGCCATTTGCGCTCAGGCACCCAGACCCAGACATGGTCATCGGTCTCGCCTCTGGCATGGTGCATCTCCAGTTCCAGACCGCCTACCCGCAGCGTGAGGCCGTGCTCGAATGTCACGTCGGGATAGCGGTAGTCGACCGGCCAGCCGGCGGACGGCTGACGTGTCAGGAACTGGCGGGTGTTGATGGCTGCATTCCAGGCTTGCGTCTTTCGGTAGCGGTCAAAGTGCGCGGGCAGCAGCGCGTGCGCATACACGGTCGGCTTAGACCAGCCACGTTGAACGGCTTCTTCATCGAATCGCCGCGTGGCCCAGATATGGTCGATGTGATGATGCGAATACACCGCGGCCACAAGCGGCGTATCGGGTCGCCAGGCTCGGACGGCATCAAACACCCGGTCGATGTCGCGCGGCGTACCTGCATCGAGCATGACCAGGCCGGCACCGCTATCAATCACCGAGATGCCTGCCGTCCCCTTCAGATACAGCAGGCCCGGGGCAAACTCCTGCGCACCCGGATAGTTCGAGCGTACGGGGTGATGCGCATTCACCAGATCCACCGTACCGTGCCACATCTGCTCGGCCAGCGCGCGAAAGTCGGTGGGGAGCGGTTGGTTCATTGTGATCTCCTTGCGGTCTGTTGCCGGATCCTCGCACAGGCAGGCTGATATGCTCGTTCCAAACAGCGCATGTCAGCGCATGACTCTGGAGACTTCATCATGACCCGCCCCGCCCTGCTCGAAGGCATCCGCGTCACCGACCTCACCACGGTCTTCTTTGGGCCGTACTGCACCCATACCCTGGCCGACCTGGGTGCCGAGGTCGTCAAGCTTGAACCAGCCGACGGAGACACCTCACGGGTGATCGGCAATCCGCCCAAGACGCCCGGCATGGGGCCCGTGTTCATGCGCCTGAACCGAGGCAAGCGCTCAGTCGATTGGGACCTGAAGACCGAAGCCGGACGCGAGGCGATGCATCGGCTCATCGCAGTGAGCGATGTCTTCATTCACAACATCCGCAGCGATGCGATCGCCCGAATCGGTCTGGGTTATGAAGCGGTCCGCGCCATCCGGCCGGATATCGTCTACGTGCATTGCACGGGCTTCGACGAAAGCGGGCCCTACGCCGGGCTGCAGGCCTATGACGACATCATTCAGGCCGCCTCGGGCATGGCGCAACTGCTGCCGATGGTCGATGGCAACCCGCAGCCCCGATTCATGCCTGCCGCCATTGCCGACAAGGTGTCGGGGCTGCATGCGGTCTATGCCGTACTGGCTGCCATCATTCACAAGCTGCGCACCGGCGAAGGGCAGTTCGTGGAGGTACCGATGTTCGAGTCGCTGGTCAGCTTCAACACCCTTGAGCATCTGTGCGACAACAGCTTCGTGCCACCGACAGCCAAACCCGGCTACTACCAGCGCCAGCTCGACCCGACCCGCCAGCCGATGCGCACCAAGGATGGCTATATCGCCTTTGCTCCGTACCTGGATGACCGCTGGATCCGATTCTTTGAAGCGGCGGGCCATGCGCATGTGCTCAAGGAGGCGCGCTTCATCGACAAGCCAACTCGTCGTGCCAACATGTCGCAGATGTTCGAGGTGATGGCACGCATTGCTCCGGAACGCACCACCGACGAATGGCTCGCCCTGATGAAAGAGGCTAACGTCCCGGCCATGCGCGTCAATCGCATCGATGAGCTGGTGAATAACGAACAGCTCCAAGCCAGTGGGTTGGTCCGCACCCGTGAACACCCGACCGAAGGGCCCTATGTGGAGGTCGCCATGCCCGTGCGTTTTTCGGCTGCGCCGCGCAAGGAGGTGCGCCATGCGGCGCAGATTGGAGAGCATTCACAGGAAGTGGCCCGAGAACTCGGCGTGGACTTGCCCGCCAAACCGCGCTGAGTCAGAGCACGCATCCTTGATGCGCGGAAGACACCAGCCGCACGTATTTGTGCCGCACTGAACCTGGCTGCACCCGCGTACTGAGGTCCGGGGCGCGCCAATCCGCCATGCGCCGCGCGATCTCGGCGTCCGGCACCGACAAGTTCAGCGTGCGGGCAGCGGGATCGATGATGATCTCATCGCCGTCGTGGACGGCGGCGATCGGGCCGCCGCGCGCGGCTTCCGGTGAAATATGACCGATCAGAATGCCGTGCGAAACGCCCGAAAAGCGACCATCGGTGATCAGTGCAACGCCTTCGCCTAACCCCCTGCCCTGCAGTTGAATCGTCAGCATGACCATCTCCGGCATGCCCGGCCCGCCGACCGGCCCGACATTGCGCACCACGACCACATGGCCTGCCATGATGTCGCCCGCACGGATCGCCTTCATGGCATCAGCTTCGGATTCGAATACCCGCGCAGTGCCGCGAAACACGCCCTTCTCGAGGGTCTTTCCGGACAGCTTGAGCAGACAGCTTTCCGGTGCCAGATTGCCAGACAGCACGCTGATGTGATGGTTGGCCGGTGCAATCGGGCGTGACAGGGGGAACACCACGTCTTGCGCGCCCAGAGCATCGAGCGAAGGTACTTCGGCCAGGTTTTCCGCCAAGGTCTGACCGGTCACGGTCATCACATCGCCGTGCAGCAGTCCGTGGCTCAGCAACTCCTTCATCACAATTGGAACCCCGCCCAGCGCATGCAGCGCCGCCATGGCATACGGGCCTGTGGGCTGCAGGTTGGCGATCAACGGAACCCGCTCACCCACCCGCTGAATGTGGTGAATATCCAGCGGCACCTGCGCCTCCCGGGCGACTGCCATCAGGTGCAGATAGAGGTTGGTTGACCCCCCCATCGCATAGACCGTGGTGATGGCGTTCTCAAAGGCCTGCAGGCTCATGATGTCGCGCGGCCGGATACCCCGTGCGATCAGCTCATACAGCGCATTCACCGAGGCAGTGGCCTGCGCACGGACATCCGCATGGATATCGCTGCCGGCGTGATAGTCGGCAGGATGAGAGGCACCGCGCGGCAGCATCATGCCCAGTGCCTCGGCAATCGTGCTCATGGTGTTGGCAGTAAACATGGCGCCGCAGGTGCCACTGCCAGGCATGACATTGCGCTCAAGCTCCAGCAGCTCATCGGCGGAGATGCGACCGGCCTCGCGCGCAGCGCGGCCTTCTGCGTAGTCCATGATCGTGAGGTTGGCACCCTTGCTGGCCCAGGGCTCGACACTCACCTGACCCGGGGAACTGGTGCCGGGGTACAGCACCAGGCCAAACGCATTGGTGCGCGCCAGAGGCATGAGTGCGGCTGCGCCGGTCTTGTCGCAACCGGAAATCACGATCATGGCATCGCCATGGTGTGCGTAGTGGCCAATTTCGAAGCAATCGGCCACCACATCGCGCGACACCAGGCTGTACCCAGCCGTGGGAGTCCCTTGCGTGAGGGCATCCGACACCGCGGGTGCCCCGACGATCAAGCCCTGCCCACCGCGCGCTGCGATCTGCTCCACCAGAAGGTCCGTGATACTGCGCACTCGGTTATTGCAGCGATGGGCATTGGTGTAAGCACTGCAAATCGTGACAACCGCATTCGTGCCTGCTGCACGATCGGGTTCGAATCCGGCTGCGCGCAACTCCACGCGCGACTTTTTCCAGAACGTGCTGCTGTCTTGCACCATGGTCTCCTTGTTTCAGGGCATCTCGGGCGGATGTTTGAGCGATGGTAGCCTGATCCCTTTCAACTGTTCGGTGTACATCAAACACCCATGGCCACTGCTGCGCCCACTGTTCGTAACTTCGCCGCCATTGGCGGGTTCGAGGCCATTGCACGCGGCGTGACCCTGTCGGTGTTTCCGCTGAGCCTGTATCGGGTCTGGGGTGATGCAGCAGTCGTCTCCCAGATCTATTTCATCGTGGGCCTGATTTCCCTGCTCACGGTGCTGATCGTGCCAGTGCTCATGCGACAGGTGCCGCGCCGATGGCTGCATTCAGCGGGTGTCGTGCTGTATCTGTGTTCGGCCCTCTTCGGCCTGATCGGCGGGCAGCTCATTGCGCTGGCTTTGTTATGTACTGCAGTCGGAACCGCGGTGGCGTTTGTCTGCTACAACGCCAACGTGCTGGACTACGTCAGCAAGGAGGAGCTCGGTCGCCTTGAGTCCCTGCGGCTGTTCTATGCCGGCACAGGCTGGTCCGTGGGCCCGTTTCTTGGCGTCTGGCTGCTTGGCTTTTGGCGGGGCGCGCCGTTTATGCTGGTGGGTCTGGCGGCCGCGCTGATGCTGATCAGCATCTGGCGTATGGGCATGGGAAGCACCCGACTGGATGGACGCGTGCGCGGCACATCGCCCAATCCCTTGCGTTATCTGCCGCGATTTGCTGCGCAACCCAGACTCGTCGCCGGCTGGCTGCTGGCCGTTCTGCGTTCGTGCGGCTGGGCGGTCTACCTGGTGTACGTGGGGATTTTTGCAATTGAAAGCGGCCTGAGCGATCAAGTCGGCGGACTGGCCGCCTCGTTGGCATCAATGGGGCTCTTTGCAGCGCCACTGATGCTGCGATGGATGCAGCAACGCAGCCTGCGCGCTGCCGTGCGGACAGGTTTTCTGTGGTCAGGCAGCGCATTCGTGCTGGCTTCACTGTGTGCGCCACTGCCCTGGATCAGCATTGCCTTGCTGCTGATCGGCGCGTATTTCCTGGTCTTGCTCGATATTTGCGGTGGGCTGCCATTTCTGATGTCGGTCAAGCCGTCCGAGCGCAGCGAAATGTCTGCGGTGTATTCCACCTTCAGAGATGTCGCCAATATCCTGACACCGGGCATCGTCTGGTTAGTGCTGCAAGTCGGTCCGCTGGCCGCGGTCTTCGGTGCAGGTGGCTTGGGCCTGCTGGTCGCCTGGCTGATTGCAGGACGATTGCATCCGCTGATTGGGGTACCGGCCAGTGAACGGGCACGCCTGCGTTCAGGTGCCTGAGGATCATTCATAGGAATTCGCCATGCAGTCATTCAAGGATCGGGTGGTGGTCATCACTGGTGCAGCCTCGGGGATCGGTGAAGCGCTTGCTCAGGCGCTCACGGCGCAAGGCGCTCAGCTGCTGATCTGTGATGTCGACATGGATCGCCTGGAAGCGGTCGCCTCGGGTCTGCGGGCGCGTGGCGGGCGTTGCCTGAGTCAACGCTGTGATGTGGCCCGGGCCGATGACCTGATGGCGCTCGAGGAACGCGCGCGCGAGGCCTTCGGTGGCGTGGATGTCCTGATCAACAACGCAGGCGTCGGTCTGGTGTCGCCCGTTCGCAGCTTGAATCCCGACGACGCACATTGGCTCATCGACATCAACTTCTGGGGTGTGGTTAATGGGAGCCGCATCTTTTTGCCGCTGTTGCAAGCGCGCCCCGGGAGCACCATCGTCAATCTGTCGAGTGTCTTCGCCATGATTTCCGTGCCCACGCAGTCGATGTATAACGCCAGCAAAGCGGCGGTGAGGGCGTTCTCCGATGCGCTCAGAGAAGAAATTCGTGAGCTCCAGGTGCATGTGTTGTGCGTGCATCCGGGCGGAATCAAGACCCGCATTGCCAAGCAGTCCAGACTGGGGGATTACTCGGCATTGGCTGACTCGCCCGAAGCCCTCCATGCGCAGTTTGATCAAATGGCCCGCACGTCTGCCTCACAGGCGGCCGATGTGATTATTCGGGCGGTGCAATCACGGCAATCTCGCGTACTGATCGGACAGGATGCCCGCATGGGTGACCTGCTCTTTCGTCTTTTCCCTGCCCGTGCGTCTGCGTGGGTCGCAGGGATCGCGAGACGCCAACTGGCCCGGAAACTTTCTGCGGTCAAGGCTCAGCGTTGAGCGATGCACCAATGCACGCCATTCAGTGCATAGGTGTACTTATGCTGTTCAGTAGAATCGTGGCTTCTTTGCCAGTCTCTTCAGGCCCCCCTCTCATGTCTGCCAAATTGCGAACGGCATTGCGCCGGGTCGGTCTGCTGTGCTGTCTCAGCCTTGCTCTGGCTGCCTGCGCCACCCGCCCCGTCAATCCGCCCATCACACAGGCTGCGCTGGGCGGAGGCTACCGGCTGGAGACGCGCCCGGCGCGGGTCGCCAATCAGGACAATCTGGTCATCCTGGCGTTTTCGGGCGGGGGCACCCGTGCTGCGGCTTTTTCCTACGGTACGCTCGAATTCCTGCGCAGCACAGATTTCGTCTCTTCCACCGGCAACTCGGGACGTCTCATCGACGCTGTGGGCGTCATTACTGGCGTCTCAGGCGGCAGTTTTACGGCACTTGCCTATGGCCTGTATGGCGATCGCCTGTTTGACGAATATGAGCAGCGCTTCCTGAAGCGCGACGTGCAGGGCGAGCTCATCAAGCGGGCGGCGACCCCTACGCATTGGCCGTCCTTGCTGTCAGGCACCTGGGGGCGGTCGGAGCTTGCCTCTGATCTGTACGACGAAATCCTGTTTGGCAACGCAACCTTCAGCGACTTGCAGCGCGCCAATGGTCCGATGATTCAGGTATCGGCCACCGATCTGTCTACCGGTGCGCGCTTCGGTTTCAGTCAAGCCCTCTTTGACATCCTGTGCTCTGATCTCGGTCAGGTGAGGTTGTCGAGGGCCGCTGCAGCATCGTCTGCCGTGCCGGTGGTGCTGTCGCCGATCACCATCCGAAATCATGGCGGCAGTTGCGGCTGGGCTCCGCCCGTCTGGACGGATCGCTTTCTCAATACCAGCACACCGCCAAGACCCGCCGCACGCGCGATTCGATCGATGCGCGCACTGCAGGCGTTTGGAGACGGAGCGGCAAGACCGTATCTGCATCTCGTGGACGGCGGGGTCTCGGACAATGTCGGGATGCGAGGCGTCCTGGATGCACTGGAAGTGACCGAAGCGCTGCATTTTGTTGGCGAACCCACCAACATTGGTCGGGCTAAGCGCATTGTGGTGTTTGTGGTCAACTCACTGTCGTCGCCCCCAACGCCTTGGGACCGGGCGGACATGCCACCTGGCGCGGTCGATATCATGCTCAAGTCAGCAGGTGTTCCAATCGATCATTTTTCATACGAATCGATCGAATTGCTGCGTGATATTTCGATGCGCTGGCGCGTGATGAACGACATCCGCGACAAGACGGTCGCCTCTGCGGGCGCAAACCCCGATATCGTGGCAGCCACTCAGGTGCCCCCTGCCGAAATTTATGCAATCGACGTGTCCTTCGCTGCGCTCAGGGGTGACCCGGAGTTTGAATACCTCAACAGCCTGCCAACCAGTTTCAGGTTGCCCGATGAGGCAGTCGACCGCCTGCGGGCTGCAGCCGGTCGCATCATCATGGAATCTCCAGACTTCAAGCGACTGATCAAGGATGCCGGGCTGAAGATCACGCCTCGCCCGTTACCCACCACACGCTGAGCCCGCAGTGCACCGATACTGCTCAGACAGGGTGTCGCCTGAAGTGCATGACGGCCAGCCATAAGGCGACCGCCTGCAGCGCTGCACAGAGGAAGAACGGCGCGCCCATGCGCCAGTCGCTGCGCGACAGATCGGTCACCGCTGCGAGGGCTGGAGCGCCGAGCAGCGGGGCAATGACCGCCATCAGACTGTTGAGCGCGCTGACAGCGCCCATCGTCTGTCCCTGTTGAGACTCGCTGGCTGCGCGACTCACAATGCTTTGAACCGCAGCGGTGACGGTCAGGCCGAAGACGTTGGCCACGATGACTGCGAACATCATCCAGCCCAGCGGCACCAGTCCATACAGCGCGTATGCACAAGTCTGCGACATCATGCCGATCAGCACCAGGCGCGTGGCGGTGAAATGTTTGATCAGAGGGCCCAGCAGCGCGCCCTGCACAATCACCGCCATGATGCCCACAGCAGCCAGTGACCATCCATTCTGTTCGGTGTCCCACCCGAATTTGAGGGTCGTATAAAGCACCCAGATCGTGTACATCGCAAATTGCGCCAGCCCGGTGAATGCGATGGCCCCCATGAGTGACCCGACACCCTTCAGTTGCGCAAGCTCACGCAGGGCCTTGAGCGGGTTGGCCGACGACCAGGACATGGCGCGACGCCGCTCGGGCGGCAAGGACTCAGGCAGCACAAACCATCCGTAGACGAGATTCAGCAAGGCCAAAGTGCCGGCTGCAAAAAACGGCAGCTGCAGGTTGATGGCGCCCAGGAGCCCGCCGATCAGCGGGCCCAGGATGAATCCGATGCCGAACATGGCGCCAAGCATGCCAAAGCGCTTGGCGCGGTCTTCGGGCGCGGTGATGTCGGCGACATAGGCATTGGCGACCGCAGCGTTGGCCTGCATGAGTCCGCCGAGCAATCGGACCGCGATCAGCATCGCCATGGACGTGCTTAAGGCCGTGGCAAAGAAGTTCAAGGCCAAGCCGCAAAAACCAAGCAGCAGTACCGGCCGTCTTCCGTAGCGATCTGACAGTGCACCCAGCACCGGTGCACCGAAAAAATTGGCGATCCCAAACGCAAACGACACGATCCCCAACCACCACGCCTGGTCTGCAGCGCCGTCTGTAAATGTCCCGATCAGTGCCGGCAAGACCGGTACGATGATGCCAATCGACATCATGTCGATCAGCACCGTCAGCAGGATGAAGCCCATTGCGGGCGCGCGCGCCCCCCTTACCAACATGCCTGCATCAACGCGTGCAGCATGTCGCGCTCTTTCACAAACTCGCGTTTCGGGTCGGCATTGAAGTTCTTCAGTGACTTCTCCACCATCAGGGGCAGGCTGTCCCGCGCGATATTCAACTCGGACAGGCGCACCGGCACCCCCGCCGAGCGAAACACCCGTTCGAGTTCTGCCGCCGCTTTGTCCGGCGCAGATTCCAGCCCATCGCCTTCGCTCCAAACCCCCAGGCCCTGTGCGATCAGCGCCATGGCCTTAGGATTGCGCTCGCCCAACATCCGGATCACAGTCGGTGTTACCGCTGCATTGGCCTCCCCCTGGCCGACATGAGGATGCGTTTGAAAGATGGAAGTGGCAAAAGCGTAGACCACTCGCGACACCCATTGGCTGTCGGTCATCAAGCCTCCGTCATCGACATCGCGGTTTTGCAGAAAGGACGCTGCGCAGGCCGCCATGCGCGGGGTCGGATCACGGGCATCGCCCAACTGCTGTAAAGCCCGCTGAGCGAGCCTGAAGGCATGCAGGCGATCGCCTTCCGACAACGGTGACATGCGCTCAGCCCCCAGACTCACCACCGCCCGCCAATAGACCGAGATCGCTGTGGTCCGCACAAGGCTGGGCGGCGCAGTGAGCAAGGCCTCGGCATCCCAGAAGATAGCCACCGGGCGCGTTTTGGGGTCGAAAAACTCCATGCGGTGGTCACGGTTGGGATCCTTGACCGCCGAGCCGGCACGGTTTTGCGCGCTGGTTGCCGCAGTGAGCACATTGATGATGGGCACCTTGGGCTCAAGCAGCTTGGGGCTGATTGCGGGTCCGTGCTCCGGGTATTGCGTGATCAGTTCGTCGACCGGGCGCGGCTCAGCCATCAGGATGGCGACCACACGTGTACCTTGGGTCACGCTTCCCGCCCCGACGCTGATCAGCAGGTCAGCCTGGGCAGCCCGTGCCGCCTGAGCCGCTGCCGTCACGGCAGCAAGCGAGGTGTCCTTGTCCATCTCGTCGAATACGCCGACGCAACTGTCGCCCAGGATGGATTGGATCCGGCGAATGAGATCGAACGAACGCGAAACCGTGCGCCCGCACACGATGAACGCACGCTTGGCAGCATGCCGCTTGAGCTCGGCAGGCAAACTCTCCAGTGCATCCTGGCCGCTGTACAGACGCAGCGGGTAACTCGTGGCCCGGAAATCATTGGTCATCGCTGGCATGAGGGTCATGATCGGCACGGCTCCGCTGTTGAAGAATTCAGGCATCCAGGCTGTGCTTATACCGCCGATTGCCCGCTCCAAGCGTCCGAGTGCGCAGCCGCTGAAGCCTTCAGTGGCCGAATCCGGCATGATGCGTTCTGGATTTCAGGCCCCGGCGCATGTACCAGACGATTTCCGATCTCGACTACTTTCGAATGCTGGTCAAGGACGCCCAGACCGTGCCTTTGCTCGAGTCCGCGATCGTGCTCGGCCGTATGGCCTACCCTGCACTGGATCTGCAGCAGGTTCAGGCCGACTTCGATGCACTGGCCGGTCAGCTCGCGCAAGCCTGTCGCGGCGCATCGACCGAGCGGGCCCGGCTGTCGCATGCACTGCAGTGGTTCTATGGCACGCATGGGTTCGCAGGCAATGCCCAGGACTATTACGACGCAGACAACAGTTATCTGCATCGCGTGATGGCGACCCGCCGCGGCATTCCGATCTCGCTGGCAGTGCTCTTTGCAGAACTGACCCGCCATGTCGGGCTGGACTTATCCGGCGTGGCGTTTCCCGGGCACTTCCTGATCCGAGCCGACCTGCATGAAGGCGTGGTCATCATCGACCCGTTTACCGGCGCAAGCCTCGATCGTGACACGCTGATTCAACGCGCAGCGCCCTATGGCATGAAACCCGAGCGGCTGCTGGGGCCAGCCTCTGCCCCACAGATTCTGATGCGTATGCTGAACAACCTTCAAGCGATCTATGCTCAGCAAGGTCGCGACGAACTGCTGGAGCATTGCGTGGCACGCCTTCAAGTTCTGCAGGAAGTGCCGAGCGACTGACCCGTGGAACGACCTGCGTCCATCGCTCTACGAACTATCGCTGGCGCGGCACAGCTGGCCACCCACGCCACCCTCCGGCTGACAGACCTGGTCGAAGCGGTTCATGCGCAGGTGGTCAAGGGGCCGGCTTTGGGGCAGCGCGCCCAGGCCGAACGAACTGAAGCGCTCACAGGATGGGTCTATCGCAGCATTCGGGGCATCACGCATGTCACGGGGCGCGGTGCAGCGGCGCTGCTTCAGGGCCTTGCAACACAGACGCCTGAGCTGCATCCGGGCTCCGCGTCGCAACGTTCCGCCGGTCTTGCAGCACTCAATGGCGTCCTGGGTGATTATCTTTACGCCACACATAACCCGCTCGCCACAAGCATGAGCCTGCATGACCCTGATGCGGTGCAGCCGTCCGCGGGCGTAGCGCCAGATGCATTCAACCTGGACACAGCCGACGCATCGCGCGAAGTGCTGCTCATGATTCATGGCTTGTGCATGAATGAGCAACACTGGACGCGAGGCAGTCACAACCATGGGCTTGCCCTGGGAAAGGCGCTCGGATTCAAACCACTTTTCCTGCGCTACAACAGCGGCCTGCACATCGCCACCAATGGCCAGTCGCTCGCCGAGCTGCTTGAGCGCACCCTCGGGCCGGCATCGCATCGACCCAGGCGCCTGGTCATCGTTGGACACAGCATGGGCGGCCTGCTGGCTCGCAGTGCGATCCATCATGGGGTGCAAGCGGGGCACCATTGGCCACACATCGTCAGCGATCTGATCTGTCTGGGCACTCCACACCATGGCGCACCGCTTGAACGGATCGGGCATGGGTTCAATACGCTGCTGGAGCGCCTGCCTTACCTGGCACCCTTCGCACGTCTGGGGCGCTTGCGCAGCGCAGGGATCACGGACCTGCGCTATGGCAGCCTGTCGAAACCGAACGCTGCACGTTTCCTGCGAAACTCCGACGCAGTCGAATCGGTTCCGCTACCCGACGACATCCGATGCTTTGCACTGGCTGCAACGCTTGGCCGCGATCGGACGGAGTTGGCCGGACACCTGCTTGGAGACGGCCTGGTGCCGCTTGACAGTGCCTTGGGACGGCATGCAGACCCTTCGCGTCACCTGGCGTTTGCGCTGGATCGCCAATGGGTGGCGCAAGGAGCAGGACACTTCGACCTGCTCAACGATCCTCGGGTGTACGCACGTCTGCTGAAATGGTTGAGCGCCCGCCCGAAGCGGCGTCGCCTTCAACCTCCAGCGCTGTAAGCCACAGACGCGTGTCGAACTCCACCTGATGGTAGTCCGGCTGCATGTGCCGGCATAAAGCGTAGAACTCCTTGCTGTGGTCTGGTTCGCGAAGGTGTGCCAGCTCATGCACAACGATCATGCGCAGCATGGAAGCCGGCGCGTCCTTGAAGACACTGGCAATGCGAATTTCGCGTTTGGCCTTCAACTGGTTGCCTTGCACACGCGACACCGCAGTGTGCGTGCCCAGGGCCTGGCGCACCGCCTGCAGACGATTGTCGTACAGGACCTTGGCAAGTGGCGGCGCACTCTTGAGATAGCGCGCCTTCAATTCGCCCACAAAATCCAGCAGCATGCGGTCATTGCGCACCGAATGCCGATCGGGATGGCGCTGCGCAAGCGTGGCATGCAGCCGCCCCTCCTCAATCAGCCTATGCACCTGATGCAGGATGTCAGGCGGATAGCCGCTGAGATAACGCAATGCGCTCATGGTCCGATCGTAGCCGAGGCGCCCATCAGTCCGATTGAAATTGCTGCGGGCGACGCCCTTGAATGCCTGCATAGAAACGCTTGATCTCGAGCATGTCGGCCTGCACATCGCCCGTCGGAACAAAGACCGGCCCCAGCCCCGCCACCTTGGTGCTGTAGTCCATGTAGGCCAGGATAATCGGTACCCCTGCTTCCAGAGCAATGTAGTAAAACCCGGTTTTCCAGTGCCGCGTCTTGCCGCGCGTGCCCTCGGGCGGCACCACCAACTGCACCTGGCCGTCAGCTGCCTTGAGTGCGGCCGCAGACGCCGACACCTGGCTGTTACTGCGGGTGCGATCGACCGCAATGCCGCCCAGCCAGCGCATCACCGGGCCGAACGGAAAGAAAAAGAGACTGTGCTTGCCCATCCAGTAGACGTTCAGATGCAGCACGAAAGCGACCATGAGCGTGTAGGGCAAATCCCAGTTACTGGTGTGCGGTGCGGCAATCAGCACGCATTTGCGCGCCTGCGGCGGCAGTTCGCCACGCACCGACCAGCCCGCCCAGTGCAGGAAAGCGCGGGACGCAGCGCGTAACAGTGTGTTGATGACAGGGGTATCGAAGATCGTTCGGTGCATGCGCTGGTGCTCAGCCTGAATGCCAGTGTCCTGACCATCAGACAGGTGGTGCGCTCGCGCGGTTGCGCAGCGGGTCGAGGCCGCGGCAATCAACAAGTGGCAGACCCCGCCAAGGAGCCAGGCAGCAGGCAAGTAGCAGCGCGGGGCCGAGGTTACCTTGTTTCGAAAGCCTCAGCCGAATTCAAACGAGGTCACGCCGAATACACCACTGACCTCGATCTGCGGCGCTGCCCCGTGATACATGCGCGCGCATCCGAATGACTCAGCCAGACCAAAGCGAACGGCAAGTTTCAGGGCCGCTTCGTTGATCTCAGGGACATCGAGTTGCACCGTGTGTCCCTCTACCTTCGCAAACAGTGCACCCAACAACCGCTCGGCCAGATCGGCACGGCGCGCAAACACCGGACCGATCTTGAAGCCGGCCTGGGCCGGTCGCACGACGCCATACGCGACCAGTTCACCCGCTTCGATCAGCCCCAGTGCTTGGCCGCCCGGCTGTCTGATCCAGCTCTGCAAAAACGGAGCACGCGAAAAAGCGAAATAACGCCGATCCAGCCGATCGACTTGCTCAAACGGGATGGACTGCAAATCGATCGCCTGCGCATCCTGATGGCCATGCGCGATGCCTTCGAAGCGCAGGTCGCGCCAAGCGAACTGAAAACCACCCTTCGTATAGAACGGCACCATGTCGAACACGCCGTCCATGCCAATGGTTGCGCCCGGCTGCAGTCGCGCCAGCAAGCGATCGCGACGGTGATGCCACAGCTGCGTCCCCAGACCTTGTCCGCGCAGATCGGCGCGAACAATAAACAGGCCCATGAATCCGAACTGCCCGCCATAGGACAGGATCGTGCCTGCGGCAATGAGTTCATCACCGCGGCGCATGGCAATGAACGCCTGCGGATCGAACGCCCAGGCAAGTTCAATGTCGGCCTTGCCAGGGTTCCAACCCTCTGAGCAGGCCCACTGGGCCAGGGTCCTGACTTCATCCTGGCTCATCTGGTCGATGCTGATATCCAACTTTTCGTCTTTCATACAGTCAGAAACACGGCCTTGTTTAATGTTGCAAAGAGCACGCGTCAGCGCAGTCGCTCTGTGCCCAGAAAAGCGCATCCCTTGAAGTCGGCGACGGGTTCTGGCCGCAACTGCCGAACCTGAGCGGTGAAGCCATACACCGCATCCGCCATGGTGTCGCGACAGATTCGGGGGATCAGCACCGCGCTCAGTGCCATGTGTTGCGTCGCGACCTCCAGCATGGCGTACGGTCTGTGCTGATCGCCGTGAGGCCAATGCCATCCCAGCGCAGCGGGCGCCCCACGCAAGGCGGCATCGCCCTGCCGGGTCCAGGTCACTCCCTTGGCGGTGGATTCAAGGGCCCAGCCCGGTTCATTGCCCTGTGCACGCAGCCCCACCTGCGTCTGCTGACAGCCCATTTCAACACCGGCGCGATTCAGCCGATCGATCATCAGTTCGCCATCCAGCATGCGGCCGTAGGCTTCAAAGTGCAGCCGCTTGACACGGTCAAAGCCAATGTCAGTGATTGCCGCGGTGATGATTACTTCAGGCGATACATCCCGCACACGCACCGTGCGCCCTCCCCCGCAAGGTGCCAGCAGCAGCCGATCGTCCTGCTGCGTGAGCGTGCCGCGATACAGCTTGCGCGGTGCATCGCGGTATGCGGCTTCGCGCCGCTCACTTGCCTGAGTTGAAGCAGCCAAGGCAAGCGCTGCCAGCGCAAGGACCTGGGGCCAGTGCGCAACGCGCCTGGGCATTGCCAGCCAGATCGACAGAACACCTTCAACGATTGAAGCTTTGCAGGTCATCCTCGGGTTCATCGAGTGACTCAAAGTGAGCGCTGTGAAGCACGCAGTATGACCTCTGGCAACAGACCAGGCGAATAGGGACAATCGTCATCGGTCGATGTCATGAACGTTAAACTCCAGGCTCGATCTTGCACTGGCGTCGCGCCAGCCGAACGCCTCTCCCTTTATGCGCAAACGTTCAACGCACTGCGGAATTTCACACGCCACAGCGGACCAGGTTCAAGGTAATG
Source organism: Burkholderiales bacterium UBA4615 (assembly GCA_002386465.1). GTDB lineage: Bacteria > Pseudomonadota > Gammaproteobacteria > Burkholderiales > Burkholderiaceae_E > UBA4615. Next base: position 18,802 of record DGIT01000065.1, read on the forward strand.
CGCGCCGGTGCATTACGCCCATCCGACTGAGCAGCGCCCAGAGGCAGCTTTGAAGCCCACGCCTCAGGACGACACGCTCACCGTGCTGTACGACGGTGAATGCCCGTTGTGCCGCCGCGAAATCGCGCATGTACGGAATCTTTCTCAAAGCCAGCCCGATAGCGGTTTGTGCTTCACCGACATCAGCCGAAGTGACGACACGACGGTCTCAAGTCGCGAGCGACAAGCACTGCTTGCGCGTTTTCACGTCCAACGTGCTGACGGTTCGCGCCTGAGTGGTGCCGAAGCGTTTGTGGCCATGTGGAGCCGGCTTCCAGGCTGGCGATGGCTAGCGCGACTCGCCAAACTGCCGGGCATGCTGGTCGTGTTCGAGGCGGCCTACAGCATTTTTCTGCGGGTGCGCCCGACGCTGCAGCGACTGGCCCGCCATATCGCGCCCGATGCCTCATCGAAGCAGATCGCGTTTCCCGTGCAGTCCGTTCACATGGAGCGCGAGCTGCGATCCGACCACGCCGGTGAAACAGGTGCGGTGTACATCTACAAGGGCTTGGCCGCCGTTGCGGCGCGGCGCGGTGACACTGAGCTGCTCGCGTTTGCACACCGGCACGGGCATACCGAGGCAGAGCATCTGCTGCGTCTGGAGTCATGGTTAGCGCCCCATCGGCGCAGCCGCCTCCTAGCCCTCTGGCGTATCGCCGGCTGGCTGACCGGTGCCTTACCCGCTTTATTTGGAAGGGGTGCCGTGTACGCAACCATCGCCTCGGTTGAAACCTTTGTTGATCATCACTATCAGCAGCAGATCGATCATCTTGAACGGTGCGCCGACGTCGAGGGCTCTGAAGATCTGCTGGCACTGCTGCGAGCCTGCCAGGCCGATGAGCGGGATCATCGCGATGAATCGGCTGCGCAGGCTGGCATGACACAGCCCTGGGCTCTCAGAGCATGGTGCGCCCTGGTGGCAGCCGGCTCGTCTGGCGCGGTGGTCATGGCACGCAGGATCTGAATTGAAGACAGCAGTGGTCTGGTTCAAGCGCGACCTGCGCATGGCCGATCACGCGCCGTTGGCTGAAGCCGCGCACTGCGACGCGGCAGTTGGGCTTTTTATCCTTGAACCTGCCTGGCTGACGAGCCCTGAATGCCACCCGCGCCATGTCGACTGGCTGCTGAAGTGCCTTGACTCCCTGCGCGATGCGTTGGCAGCACGTGGCCTGCCCTTACTGGTGCGCACTGGCGAAGCGGTTGCAGTGCTCGCGGCGCTGCGCCGCGAATTTCACTTCGCACATCTGCTCAGTCACGAGGAAACCGGCCCCGGCTGGAGCTACGCGCGCGATCGTCAGGTGGCGCAGTGGTGCCGATCCCAGAGCGTGGCCTGGGCTGAGTTTCCGCAAACCGGTGTGGTGCGACGGCTCAAGGACCGCAAGGGCTGGGCATCACGCTGGCAACATCGGATGGACGCAGCTTGCGTACCCACCCCACAGGCGTTCAAGGCTGCGCGCGGCTTTACGCCTGCCGAGGTGGCGCTGAACTTGCCCACACTGCGCGACCTGGGCATTGCAGCAGCACCCGACACACCGCCGGGTGGCGAGACCGCAGGTCAGGTGATGCTCGCCAGCTTTTTGAGTGGACGTGCGCTTGGTTATCGAAGGAACCTTTCGAGCCCACTGACTGCGCAAACCGGCTGCAGCCGACTGTCTGAACATTTTGCCTTCGGCACGCTGTCGATGCGCACCGTTCACCAGGCCACCGAAGCCGCTATTCAGAACAGCTCCAGCCGCGAGCTGTCTTATGGCCTGCGCGGGTTCAGCAGCCGCTTGCGGTGGCATTGCCACTTCATGCAAAAGCTGGAGGACGAACCGGACATTGAATGGCGCAACTTCGCGCGCAGCGCAGACGGTCTGCGTGCAGGCGACGGTGCGCCCATGCGCGAGATGGACCGCGAGCGGCTGCAGGCCTGGTGCGAGGGCCGAACCGGCTTTCCCATGGTGGATGCCTGCATGCGTCAGTTGCTTGCGACCGGCTGGCTTAACTTTCGCATGCGCGCGATGCTGGTCAGCTTTGCGGCCTACCACCTGTGGCTGCACTGGCGCGAACCGGGCCTGTTCCTGGCGCGGCAATTCCTCGACTTTGAACCAGGCATTCACTGGAGTCAGATGCAGATGCAGTCGGGCACCACCGGCATCAACACCTTGCGGATCTACTCGCCCGCCAAACAGTCGCTCGATCAGGATCCTCAGGGCCACTACATCAGACAGTGGATACCGGAGTTCGGCAGCGCCGCGTACCCGAGGCCGATCGTCGATGAACGCAGCGCACTGGCTTTTGCCAAGGAGCAGTTGTACGGCCTGCGCCAGACCAGCGAGGCTCACCGGGAGGCCGGAGCCATTCAGCAGAAGCATGGCTCGCGCAAGAGCGGCTTGCCTTCGACAGGCACTCGGACCAGGAGGGTCCGCGAGCCTGATACGCGCCAGGGCAGCCTGTTCTGACAAGCACATGACAGGTTCATTTCCCGTGCAAACTGGCACCAGCGTTGACCAATCGCGTGCAAAGTTTCGGCGCAATGGCTGGAACAGCGCTGAATTGGCGCGCAGTGCGGGCGCCGCGATCAACCGACTGGGCGCTGGAAAGGACGACCGATGAACGACATGACGAACGCCTCGCTGGCAGCGATCCGCATTGAGCGCGATGTTCCCTATGGCGAGGGCGCGATCGGCCTTGGCACAGATCAGCCTGGTGTGCGCCCGTTGCGGATGGATGTGTATCGACCCCCAGGTGGTGTGCCCGTTGCGGGGCGCCCGGCCTTAGTCCTTTCCCATGGTGGTGCTTACCACCGCGGCGCCAAGGATCGCGATGAATTCGAGCAGGACGGCTCGCACAACACGCCCGTGCATGAATATTGCGAGCGCTTCGCCGCCCGCGGCTATGTGTGCTTTTCCATCGGATATCGGCTGACTCAGGAGCGCCCTGCCCCGCTCGCCTTACCCATCAAGCGCAACAGGCATGAGGTGCAGCGGGGTCGCATCGATTGGGTGCGCAACCTGCTGGGCTTGCCGCACGCCAGCGCAGAAGAGCTGCTGTACGGTGTCGAGGCAGCGTGGACCGATGTGGCGCAAGCATTTCGCTTCATCGAGGCCCATGCAACCCGCTGGAACATCGACACTGACCGAATCGCCATGGGTGGCTTTTCCGCTGGCGGGTTTGCCTCGGCCTACGCGATCTTTGCCCTGGGTGTACCGGCTGCTGCGTTAGTGTGCCTGTCAGCCGGCATGGAACCAGAGGATGCCGAGTACTACGTGCACGGTGGGCGCGGACTGCCGCCGATCTTGATCTTCACTGGCGAACACGACCTGCCGTCGATCCCTTCGCGCGCCAAGGCTCTTGCCTCAAGCGCTGCGCGTGCTGGCTTGGGCATGCGGCACTACCTCGTGCCCGGTAAACCTCACTTTTATGATCGTTCGTCGCCAATCGTGCTGCAGGACTCGACCCTGCCGGGCGGCGAGGCCTGTGCAACGCTCGAAGTAGCGATGGAGCAATTTTTGACAGCGGCGCTAGTACAGCCCACGGTCGACGTCAATCTGCTGGAGGCGTTCGCGCAGGCGTGGAGCCGACATGACATTGAGGCACTGATGGCCTGCATGACCGACGACTGTGTGTTTCACACGTCGGCTGGGCCGGGTGCATGCGGCACGCGCTACATCGGCTACGAGGCCGTGCGCAATGGCTTCATGAAAGCCTGGGCCGACTTTCCCGATGCGCAATGGACGCGTGCGCGCCATGCCGTGACTGGCAGGCGGGGCGTCTCCGAGTGGACCTTCGTTGGGACGCGGGCGAGCGACGGACAGCGCATCGAGGTCGATGGCTGCGATCTGTTCACCTTCCACGGGGACAAGATCCGCGTGAAGGATTCGTGGCGCAAACATCGCTCCTGAAGTCCAGTGGTTGCTCGGCCAGATCACCAATGACCTGGTGAGAAGCGGTGTCCTTACTGTCGGATTGTTCATAACGTTATATAACGTTATACTATCAACTCGACCAGAATGAATCCCTGGCGTTTTCGCACGTACTGACACTCCACACGTCTGTGCATCAGCGGGATGAACCCAAATGAGTGAAGCCAGGCGCGCAATCCATCCCTCGAACACTCGGATCGGCTTTATTGGGCTGGGTCTGATGGGCGGCGGGATGGCCATGAACATCCTGAAGAAGCACGGGCAGCTTGCTGTCTGTGACCCCAATGAACAGGCCATGGCGCCTTTGCTGGCTGCGGGCGCTACGCGCATGGCATCGCCTTGTGCCCTGGCGGAAGTGAGTGACATCGTCCTGACTTCGTTGCCCACACCGGCGATTTCACTGCAGGTGGTGCTGGGTACAGGCGGACTCATCGAGGGCCTGGCCCCTCACGCGACCGTGATCAGCATGTCGACCGATGGCATCGACACGGTGCGCGAGATCGCAACCAGACTGAGCGCACGGAACATCCGATTCATCGATTGCCCGGTCGGCAAGGGGCCAACCGCCGCTGCCGCGGGCGAACTGCAACTGTTTGCAGCCGGTGACCGCAACACCTGCGACAGCGTCCACTGGTTACTCTCGATGATTGGCGGCAAGATCGACTACTGCGGGCCCATCGGCGCCGGCCAGGCAATCAAGCTCGCCAACAACTTGCTGTCCTGCGGTTACGGAGCCCTGATTTCCGAGGCGTATGCGATGGCTAAGCAGGCTGGCGCCGATCTGGATATTTTCTGCGAAGCCTTGCCACAGACGGCCGCCAACAGCTGGCCTCTGCAAAACATCTTTATTCCCAAGGCGTTTCAGGGCGACTTCAGCCCCTACTTCCGGTTGTCCGCAGCACTGAAGGACTATCAACTCGTGATTGCGATGGCTGATGCGCTGGGCACACCGAGTCGCACGGCTCGCACGGTGCTTGAGTACTACGAGGCTGCAGCCCAGGCCGGGCATGGCGAGCGCGATTTCGGTGCGCTTGCGCTAGTCAACAACCCGGAATTGCTTGACGAGTGAAGGCGGCCCCGCGCCTCGATCGGAACAGCCCGATTGCCCTGCATCGGCAGTTGGCTCAGCAGTTGCGCGATGCCATCTCGGCCGGAACCTATGCACAGGGCGATCGGATACCGACTGAACCCGAGCTGATGAAGCGCTATGGGGTCTCGCGCATCACGGCGAGCCAGGCGGTCATTCAGCTGGTGAGCGAAGGCTTGCTGGTGCGTCGACAGGGCAAAGGCACGTATGTGACCGCCCCGCCGGTTCGGCACGCGCTAGCCGATGTACGCGGCTTTTATGACGAACTGGTCGCCCGGGGGGTGAATCCTGAGATCACCCTGCTGGAGTTTTCGATCAGCGCCCCGATACCCGATGTAGCCACCCGATTGCGCTGCGGCGATCAACCCCTGGTCAATTGGAAGCGGCTCTACAGCCGCCAGGGCGAACCGTTTGCAGTCGCCTGGGTCTATCTGGCTCCGATCGTGGGCAAGGTCACCCGCGAACAGGCGGCGAGCCAGACCTCGTATCAGATCCTGGAGGCGCGCCTGAAGCGGCCGGTCGACCATGCAGAGATCTCGATCCGCGCCCAGGCCTCTACCGCTGACATGCGAAAGCTGCTGCGGATGCCGCCCTCCACACCCATCATTGCTTTGCAGCGGGTGTCGTATGACGCCGATGGCACGCCGCTGGAATACGCCCTGTATTGCGCTCACGCAGACGCTTACGAGTTCGCCTTCAAGGTCAACAGCACGGTCAACGTGGCGGACGCGCTCGCGCGCCGGGTCGGATAGACCACGCCGCCTACGCACGCAGCCCAACCCGCACCCGCGAAGCGCCTTCGATTCAATCAAGGGAGACACGCCATGCAGCATGCTCATTACCTGCCCGATCACATGGGCAGCGCGTCCATCTCGCCTGAAGGACGCTTCGAGGCTGGCTCCTTTCAATCCTTCACGCTCGTTTACACCGCCGGGTATTTCGGGATCGACGACACCGGCTCTCTCAAGGTCGTGCACCGCTTCGCCAGCGATATGGGGCGACCACAATGGAGCGACCCCAGCGCGGCGAACTACACCACCGTGACAGCATCAAACGGCGCGGTGCTCGAAGTTCAGTACGACGGCAAACGCAATATCCGGCCATGGGACAAAACACTTTTCATTCGCGTGATCCGCGGGTTCTTGCGCGAGGGCGACACCATCACGATCCGGTTCGGCGACCGCTCGCAGGGCTCGCCCGGCATGCGGGTGCAGACCTTCTGCGAGCCAACCTTCGAATTCCGGGTGCTGGCCGACCCGTTCGCGACCTACCACTACACCGAATTACCGGTGCAGCCCAGCATCGCGGTCGTGGCTGGCCCGCCGGTCATCTGGAAGGCGATCGTCCCGACGCTGCGCACCGTGGGTCAGCCCTTTCGTCTGGGATTCAAGGGTGAGGACAAATGGGGCAACCCCAGCGACCAAGTGGACGGCGTGTTCACGCTGCGATCCAATCGGCCTATTAAGGGACTGCCCGCGACGATCGAGATGCGTCGGGGCGAGCATGCACGCAGCATCGAACACTTGACGGTCCATGAAGCTGGGGATGTGCGTATCGAGATCCTGGATGCCTCAGGCACCCGTCTGTGCATCAGCAACCCGTTGCAGATTGCCGCGGATGCCCCGCTGCTGCACTACTGGGCTGACCTGCATGGGCAGTCCGAAGAAACCATCGGGACCAACTCTGCGCGTGAACTGATCGAATTCGCGCGCGATCGGGCGTTTCTGGATGTGATGAGCCACCAGGGCAATGACTTTCAGATCACCACGCCCTTCTGGGAACAACTGAACCGCCTCACAGCCGAGTTCAACGAGAACGGCCGCTTCGTGATTTACCCGGGCTACGAATGGTCCGGCAACACCGGCCTGGGCGGTGATCGCAATGTGATGTTCATGCACGAGGGGCGCACGATTCATCGCTCCTCGCATGCGCTGCTCGATGATCTGTCCGATCTTGCAAGCGATGCCAACAGTGCCGCAGACTTGTTCGATGCGCTGAAGGACGAGGACTGCGTGGTCTTTGCGCATATCGGCGGACGCTACGCGGACATCAAGATGGCGCACGACCTGCGCATCGAACGATCCGTGGAGGTTCATTCCGATTGGGGCACCTTCGAGTGGCTGGTGCACGATGCGATGGAACAGGGCTATCGCATCGGGATCCTCGCCAACTCCGACGGCCACAAGGGGCGGCACGGTGCGAGCCACCCGGGCGCCTCATTGTTCGGAGCCTACGGCGGACTGTCCTGCGTGCTGGCCCGCGATCTGACCCGCGAGGCGATTTTCGATGCGCTGCGCAAGCGGCACCATTACGCCACGACCGGCTGCCGGATGCTGCTGGATGTGCAGGCGCACTTCGACACCGATGCGCAGCGCCATGAGACCGACCCTCATCTGCAGGCAGGCGAAACCACCACGGTGCGATCGGCCATCATGGGTGACATCGTTCAGTGCAGCGACGCATCACTGGAACTGCAGATACACGCGGTGGCCTCAGCGCCCATCGAACGCATCGAGCTGCGCAACCGGCTGGAGGTTCTGGAGACCTGGCGCCCCTACAGCGAGCGCGAATTGGGTCGTCGCATCCGAGTGATCTGGGAAGGGTCTGAATATCGCGGAAGGGGGCGGCAGACCGTCTGGGATGGCGGCTGCAGCCTGGCAGGCAATCAGTTCGAGCGCATCGTGCCGATCAATCAGTGGAACCTCGACAAGCAGATCGTTCAGACCAACCCGACGACCCTGCAATGGAGTGCCCTCACGACGGGCGGGTTTGGCGGTTTCGACGCCTGGCTCACAGACTCACAGGCGGGTGTGCTGCGCATCGAAACCCCGCTGGTGCAATGCGAGATCAACATCGCTGACATCGGCTGCCTGGATCGGGTCTTTAAGGCCGGCGGCATTCGGCGGCAGATCCGGGTGTTCCGGCTGCCTGATGAAAACCCTCATCATGAGGCTCGCATATCGCGCCGTATTCCTTTGCATGCGCCGGACGATAATGCGCTGTATGTGTGTCTGACCCAGGAAGACGGGCATCTGATCTGGTCAAGCCCGATTTATGTGATCCGCTGAGTCCTTAAGCAGTCTCCTCGGCAGGCGCACGTTTAGCGCGGTCTGCTGAAAATTCACAGGAACCCTCGCCATGAATCGTCTCGTTCGGTCGTCCATCTGCGCACTGGCCCTCCTCACCGCTGCCGCCCTGCCCTGCGCGCACGCGCAGGACTATCCCGATAAACCGGTCCGCCTGGTTGTGCCCTGGCCGGCAGGCGGGCTGGTCGATATCGCCGCCCGGCTCATGGGGACCAGCCTGCAATCCACGCTGGGTCAGCCTTTTGTGGTGGAAAACAAGCCGGGCGCCGGTGGGGCAATCGGTGCTGATACCGTGGCCAAAGCCACGCCCGATGGCTATACGCTCGCGCTGACCACTTCGGCGCTCAACATGAATGCAGCGCTCAAGCGCACTCCCGGATTTAGCATAACCAACGAGTTCACTCCGGTGGCTGCGGTGGCCTATGCACCCTCGGTCCTGGTCGCACGCAATGGATTGGGGGTCAAGACGGTTGCAGAGCTGATCGCCTTGGCGCGCACAAAGCCAGGCAAATTGACTTACGCGTCGGCCGGCCCGGGGAGCCCGGCCCATCTGTATGGCGAGCTGTTCAAATCATTGGCCAAGGTTGACATGCTGCATGTGCCCTACAAGGGCGCGCCCCAGGCCATGACCGACCTCATGGCGGGCGAAGTCGATGTACTGTTTGCCAACGCCGCCGTTGCATTGCCCCAGATCAAGGCTGACCGCGTACGTGCGCTGGCGGTCACCAGTGCGCAACCCTTTGCCGCGACGCCTGACCTGCCGACGCTGATTGACGCGGGGCTACCCACCTTCGAGGCCGATCAGTGGCTGGGCATTCTCGCGCCGCGCGGTACGCCACCCGCAGTGGTGCAGCGGTTGCGAACGGCCGTCGCGCAGGCGCTTGCCAAGGATGATGTGCGTGCCAAGCTGTCGCAAAACGGGATGTCTGCCGCGCCTGCGGCCACGAGCGCCGACTTTGCGGCAGTGCTCAACCGGGAGTTCGACACCTGGCAGACCCTTGTGAAGTCGGCCAATCTCAAGGCGGACTGATTCGCTCACAGCGCACCGGTTCGATACGACAAGGAATCACCTCATGACTGAGCACACCGCCGCCACTAGTCCTGGTACCTCTTTTCAGGGCCACATGGGCAAGACGCTGGCCGAGTCCACACCGCACTGGATCACCCCGAGCCGCGCTGCGCCGGGCAGCCCCAACGTGATCGTGATCCTGATGGACGACATGGGGTATTCAGACCTCGGGTGTTTTGGCGGAGACATCGACACCCCCCACATCGATGCGCTGGCCGCCAATGGCCTGCGATTCACTCAGTACACCACGGTGCCGATGTGCACACCGGCGCGTGCCGCATTACTCACCGGAAAAAATCCGCACAGCGTGGGCTGCGGATGGCTCTCGCACAACGACCCGGGCTACCCGGGCTACAAAGGCGAAATCGCGCTCAATGCGCCTACCAGCGCCGAGCTGTTGCGCCTGCGCGGGTACGCCACCATGGCCGCCGGCAAGTGGCACAACACCTACGACCGTAACAATTTGCCGGGCGGCGACACCAGCTCCTGGCCCATTCAGCGCGGCTTTGATCAGTTCTACGGATTCATGGCGCCGGAAACCAGCTATTTCCAGCCAGACAACATGATGGAGGGCAATCAGCCCGCCAACGTGCTGCGCTACCCGCCCGGCTACTTTGCGCCGGATGATTACACCAGCCGCGCCATTGACTGGATTTCACAGCACCGCACCTGCGCACCCGACAAGCCGTTTTATCTGTATCTGGCGTTTCAGACGCCGCATGGCCCCTTGCATGCCAAACCGCAGGATCTTGCGCGCTACAAGGGGCGTTACGACGCGGGCTGGGATGCGATGCGCCAGCAGCGTTTCGAGCGCCAGCGCAGCGCAGGCCTGATTGAAGCCAATGCAGGGTTTGCCCCGCGCAACCCGGGTGTGCCAGCCTGGGCCGATGTGAGCGCGGATGACCAGGCGCTTTTTGCGCGCTACATGGAAATTTACGGTGCGCTCATCGATAACGCCGACCAGAACATCGGCCGCCTGGTGGCCTTCCTGCGTGCGAGCGGGCAACTCGACAACACCATCATCATGCTGACCTCCGACAACGGCGCCAATGCGGTTGCTGGCCCTGCAGGCGTGATGAATCTGGTCGGCCGACGCGTGGGCGCAGTCGAGGATATGGCACTCAACCAGCGATTGCTCAAGGCAGGCAAGGTGGGTGGCGAAGATACCTACATCTGCTATCCCACTGGCTGGACCCAGCTCAGCAACACGCCCTACCGCTTCTTCAAACGCACACCCATGGCGGGCGGTATCCGGGTGCCGCTGGTGGTGCATTGGCCTGTCGGCATCAGCGAGCGGGGCGCACTGCGACGTCAGTGGGTGCATGTCACCGATATCCTGCCCACGCTGCTCGACATCACGGGCGCAACATTGCCTGCCGACTTCAAGGGCTACCGCACGCGCGCACTCGACGGCCGCAGTTTCGCCGGCTTGTTCAACGATGCCGAAGCGCCTGCCCGTCGCGATCGCCAGTACTACGAGTTGCAGGGCAATCGCGCCTACATCAGCGGCACCTGGAAGATCGTCTCGCTGCAAGCGCCCGACAAGGCAATCGATTTGCACAACTGGATGCTGTTCGATCTGGCTCAGGATCCGGCCGAAATCACCGACCTGGCTGCTGCTCACCCCGAGATCGTCGCGCGTCTGGTAGCCGAGTTCGATGCCGATGCAGGTGCAAACTACGTCTATCCGATCGATGTGCGCGATGAGCGGCGCAACAGTCAGATGCCTCCCTACGAAGTCGATCGCGTGCTGCTGCCCCGCGATTTTTACCGCCAGGGCCAGTCGATACCGTCAGTCGTGATCTCGCCGCT
>DGIT01000065.1:29813-39416 GCA_002386465.1 Burkholderiales bacterium UBA4615
GCGATCGCAGCTATGTGCTCAGCGCGCACTTCGACTGGCAGCCCGGCAACGAAGGCATCATTTTTGCGCTTGGGGACCGTTTCTGTGGACTGGTGCTGTTCGTCGAAGACGGCGCGCTGCATTGCATCTACCAGCAGTGGCACAACCCCAAGACACTCACCCCGATCACACTCGCGACCGGTGCGCAGACCTTCGTCTTTGATTACCACGCCACCGGGTCGCGCAAGGGCAACGCAACAGTGTCGCTCAATGGCGTAGCGCATCTGGAAGGCATCGACCTGTCGCCCACGCTGGTGCGCATACCCAGTTGCGGCATGAGCATCGGCCTGTCGCGACGCCTTGCGGTCAGCGAACGCTATGAACACCGCGGCGCGTTTGAATACGGCGGTCAGATCGAGCGCATTCGGATCGAGCCCGGGGTGATCGCACCCGGCAGTCAGGTGGAGCCCAGCGAGGCCGCCTATCAGGCGAAGCTTCGCGCGGCAGCCGGGGCGAGCCCCGTGTCGTGAGACGGCACTCGTTTCAACTCATGCACCTTCGCTCACCGCGCCCCGCTGCGCTGGACTACAAGCGGCTACCATTTCGACGATAAGCCCGACCACTCCGGAGACCACAGCCATGACGTACCGAAACATTCAAGTCAGACAACTCAGTGGCGCCGGCGGTGCCGAAATCACCGGTGTCGATCTGGCCTCAGCCAGTGATGACGCCATTGCCGACATTCAGCGCGCGCTGGCTGAGTTCCTGGTGGTCACCCTCCCCGATCAGCCGCTCGATGATGCGCAACTGGCCCGCTTCACTTCACGCCTGGGGCCTTTCGGGTTGGAGCCTTTCGTTGAAGGCGACACCACGCATCCGAATGTCATTGCCGTGATCAAGGAGGCCGACGAAGTACGGCGCTTGAACTTCGGAGGCAACTGGCACAGCGACTGGAGCTTTCTTGAGACGCCGCCCAGCTACACCTTGCTTCATGCGCGCCAGCTGCCGCCCTATGGTGGCGATACCTTGTTTGCCAATCAGTACCTGGCATTTGAGTCCTTGTCGGAAGGGATGCAGTCCCTGCTCAAGGGCCAGCGGGCCATCCACAGTGCCCGCCGCCCGTACGGCCCGCAAAGCCACAACGCCAACGGCAAGCATCTTCGGTCGATGAAGATCAAGACCGGGCCCGAGGCCATGGCCGAGTACTCGCACCCGATGGTGCGCCGACATCCGGTGACCGGGCGCAATGCCTTGTTCGTCAATCGCGTGTACACCATTCGGCTGGATGACATGACCGAGGCAGAGAGCGCACCGCTCATTGGATTTTTGACCGAACATTCGATCCGCCCCGAGTTCATCATCCGCGTCAGCTGGCGGCCGCACATGCTCACCATCTGGGACAACCGGGTGGTGCAGCACCTCGCCGTGAACGACTACGACGGCCACCGCCGAGAGTTGCATCGCACTTCGGTCCTGGGTGAAGCCCCGGTGGCAGCATGAGCGCTGGCCGCGACATGACGACCTCCAGACCGAACGTCGTCCTGATTCTCAATGACGACATGGGCTACTCCGACATCGGGTGTTACGGCGGTGAGGTTCACACCCCGAACCTCGATCGCATGGCCGCAAACGGCCTGCGCTTCAGCCAGTTCTACAACACTGCGCGCTGCAGCCCGTCGCGTGCTTCGTTGCTCACCGGTCTGCATCCGCATCAAACAGGCATTGGCATCCTCACGTACGACTCGGGACCGGAGGGCTATGCCGGCAATCTGAACCAGCGTTGCGTGACCATTCCACAGGTGCTCAAGACCCGTGGGTACAAGACCTACATGAGCGGCAAATGGCATGTGGCGTCCAACCTCACCCAACCCACCGACACCTGGCCGCTGCAACGCGGTTTCGATGAATTTTTCGGCACCATCATTGGCGCCGGCAGTTTTTATGATCCGAACACCCTGACCCGGGGCAATGCCAACGCTGAGCATGAGGCGCGCGCAGAGGGGTTTTTCTACACCGACGCGATTAGTGATCAGGCGGTGACCTACATCGAGCAGCATGCGAAGGCGCATCCCGACCAGCCCTTTTTCGAGTATGTGGCTTACACCGCGCCGCATTGGCCCTTACACGCCCATGAGGACGACATTGCCCGCTATAAAGGCCGGTTTGACCAGGGCTGGGATGCACTGCGCGAAGCGCGACTCGAAAAGCTGGTTGCGTCAGGGATCCTCAAGGACACCTGGAAGCTGACCGGGCGCGACCCAAGCCAGCCGCCCTGGAGCGAGGCGCAGGCCGATGAGCAGTTTCGGGCCTGGACACTGCGCTGCATGGAGGTCTATGCCGCGCAGATCGACCGCATGGATCAGGGCATCGGTCGCATCATTTCGGCGCTCGAGCGCACCGGTCAGCTCGACAACACGGTATTCATTTTTCTGGCCGACAACGGCGCCTGCGCCGAAGACATTCCCGAAGACGTCACGGTCGATGAACTCGTCAGCAAGCTGATGATCGCGCGCGCCGAAACACGCAGTGGTGAACCGGTGCACTTTGGCAATGACCCTGGCCGCATGCCCGGTCCGGAGAACACTTACCAGAGCTACGGCACGGCCTGGGCCAATCTGTCGAATACCCCGTTTCGCCTCTATAAGCACTGGATTCACGAAGGCGGCATTGCAACGCCGCTGATCATTCACTGGCCGCAGGGCATCCGTGAGCCGGGCGGGATTCGCCATACCCCGGGCTATCTGCCGGACATCATGGCCACTCTTCTGGACATCACCGGTACCGCGTACCCCGCAACCTTCGAGGGTAGAGCGATCGATCCAATCGAGGGTCAGAGTCTGCTGCCTGCGATGGGGCAGGATGCCCCTGCACGCGCGCCGATGTTCTGGGAGCACGAGGGCAACGCTGCGGTGCGCATCGGCCAGTGGAAGCTCGTGAAACGTTACCCCGAAGCATGGGAGCTTTATGACCTGGACGCCGATCGCACCGAGTTGCATGACCTCGCCGCGCAGCATCCCGAGCGGGTAGCCGACATGGCCCGCCAGTACGATGCCTGGGCAAAGCGCTGCGGGGTGCTTCCTCGCGAGCAAATTGTTGCGCTGATGAGCAGCCAGGGCGTGACACGCGCCTTCTGGGAGAAGGATTAGTCCTCGTGCAGACGGGCGGATATTGCCAGCAACAGCAGCGACGTTAAACACCATGAGCGCGTCATGTTGCGGACCGGGGCCCTGTTCAGCTCATCTCCCCGAAACGATCGCGAGCCCGGCAAGCATCTCATCCGGTTCGGCTGAATTGCGCGCTGTGAGTGCAGCAGATGTGGCGGGTTCACGACTGTGGTGCGAGATCCCCTCCGGCACCTTCATCATGGGAAACGAGGGCCCTGACGCCGTGGCTGGCGATCAGGAAGGACCACTTCGCCCAGTCACTCTGAATGCATATCGCGTGGCAGCCACGACGGTCACGAATCGCGAATTTTCAGAGTTCGTTCGTGCAACCCGCTACATCACCGAGAGCGAGTCGGCTGGCGTTTCCTTCGTGTTCTATCTGCAGATCCCGCCCGCTACTCGCCAGAACCTTCGACGGATCGTGAGCGGGCTGCCCTGGTGGTTGCCCATCGAACATGCGTCTTGGCAGCGCCCCGAGGGGCCGGGCTCGCATGTGCAAGATCGCTTAGACCATCCGGTTGTTCATGTGTCTTGGAACGATGCGATGGCGTATTGCGCATGGTCGGGTACCCGGTTGGCCAGTGAGGCCGAGTGGGAGTGCGCTGCACGCGGAGGCCTGCAGGGAAAACCGTTCGCCTGGGGTGACGACCTCTACGATGACCAGGGGGTGCCGCGCTGCAATGTCTTCAGAGGAGACTTTCCTCATGCGCCCGCGCCTGGATGGAGGCCCCAACCGGTGAGCGCGCGCTCGGGCGAACCCAATGGGTATGGCCTGTACAACGTCTGCGGCAATGTCTGGGAATGGTGCGCCGACCCGTGGCCCAGTGGAGAGCGCAGTCTGCGCGGCGGCTCCTTTCTTTGCCACGACTCCTACTGCAATCGATATCGGGTGGCTGCGCGTACCTCGAACACGCCCGATGCCGCGGCAAGCAATATCGGGTTTCGGGTGGCTTGTGACCGCCCTCTAAACCGTTCTCTAGGTTGACTGCCTGGCCCACCCATCACAGCGCTGCGCATCGATGGGGTGCCCCGCCTCACGGAAGCGCGCGGAGGCGGCAGCAAAGTGCCCTGACGCGGTTTCAGCGTCGCCGCGGGTTGCCGCGATATGCCCGCGCACTTCATGATGCGAGGCGTACCAGGCTGGCAGCTTCATCACTACGTTGGCCAGATAGGCACACTGTTCCTCGTGCTTTTCGGCAAGAGCCAGTTCACCGGCACGTGCAGCGGCGATCGCCGCAGGCACAGCGAACGTAATTCGGCAACCCGGGCAGGTTTCAAGTGGCCCGCGCACTGAGGCGCTGGCATCTTCCATCACATGCAAGGCAGCCGCCGGATCGTCGGCATGCAGGTTGATCCGCGTGCCGTAGATGCGGTCGAGCAGATGAAAGCCGATGTCGGTCTGGCGCGCCACGTCCAGCGCTTCATCGATCAGCGCACGCGCCTCGTCGCGATGACCTTCGTGCAACGCGACTTCCGCCAGCCGCTGCAGCGACAACGCCTCGCCCACGGGACCGCCAATGGTGCGGTGCAGCCTGGCACCTTCGCGCAAATGTTCGCGTGCTCCGGCGAGGTTCCCTGCCAGCCACTCGGCCTCACCGCGTAGCGTCACGCCGAATGCGTGGCCACGTGAGGCGCCCAGCCGCTGCGCCTCGGTTGAAAGCGCCTGCGCGAATTGAATGACGTCTGCATAGGGCCGGGCACCGTATAGGAAGCGCTGAGTGATGCACAAATGGCCGTCAAAAACGCGCAGCGCGAGGTGCGGCACATGGCTGGTCTCGTGCAAGTCGGCCCAGACGCTGCGATGCAGATCGCCACGCGCATGGGCTGCAGCAGCCTGTGCCCATGAGGCGATGACCAGGGAGGTGGTGTCGCCCGATTGCAGTGCCAGCTGCCGCGCCACAGCGGCCTTGGCGGTTCCGACTGCCGGATCGCCCGTGCCCAAGGCGGCCGCCCCACTGTAGGCCAGCGCTTCGCACAAGCGGCCTTCAACACTCGTGGGCATCAACCCATCCAGCACCACAAGCGCACCCTTGGGATCACCCAGCTTCACCTGGGCCAGCGCGGCCTTGGCGCGCAGGTTGTGGCTTTCGGGCTCACCCGCTGCATCGGCAGCGGCATGATAGGCGGCCAGTGCAGCCGGCTCGCCCATGGCATCCAGTGACTCAGCACGCAGCCGCAAGCCCTCGACGTGTTCGGGCTGGAACGCAAGCAAGGGCTCAAGATGGCGCAGCGCGTCGCTGAATGCTGCCAGGCGCACCGCCTCGCGCGCGGCAGCCAGGAGGTAAGGAATGGCCTCACGCGGCTGACTGGCCTGCAGCCATTGACGCGCGATGCCAGCAGGCGGGCTGTCGAGCTCGGCCAGGCGGGCGGCGATCTGGCGGTGCATCTTGACTCGCCGGTGGGGTGGCACTTGCTCAACCAGTGATTGCTGCACCAGGTGGTGTCGGAACCGGTAGCGGCTGGCGAGCGGAAGCAGCACACCGGCTGCCAAGGCTGCGTCCAGTGAATCCAGACTCGGTACCTGTGCCTCGAGAGCCAGCGCCTCAACGGTAGCCACATCGAATTCGTCACTGCTCAGAGCCAACCACTTGAGCAGACTCAGCGCGCTGTCGGGCACATCACACAAGCGCTCAGTGATGGCCTCTGCCACCCCTCCGGGCAGGCGCGCATCGGCGTCTGCAGAGGCGCAACGGGCAAGCTCAATGGCTGCGAACGGGTTGCCCTCAGCCGCCCGCACGACCCGCGCCAGCACCGTATCCGACAGGCCAGTTTGCGCCACGCGGGCCACCAGCCTGCGGCATTCATCGTCAGGCAAGGGATTCACATCCAGCACTTGCAGCACGCCAGAGCGTTGCAGGCGACCCATGGCACGAGCGAGCGCTGTGCCAGCTGCAGGCGGGCGCGTGCCCAGAAGCACGCATAATCTGGCCCCCGCGGCTGCAAGCTGCGTCACGACGTCGATATCGGCATCGTCAGCCAGGTGCGCATCATCGACCTGCAGCAACACCTCTTTGCCCTGCCCGGACGCCACCAGCAAGCGTTGAATGGCACCCACCACCTGGTGTCTGCCCAGCGGGCCAGGCAGGGTGTCGGCCGGAGCCGCCTGCGGACTGAGCAGCGCCAGCACGGCACGTGCCTGGGCGCCGATCCGATCCAGCACACTGCGATCTTCGACAATCAGCCGCTCGGTGATGGCGCACATGACCGCGTAAGTACGACCCGTCTGCGAAGCGTCGACGCGGCAGACCGACCAGCCACGTTGTTGCGCCTGAAGGGCGATTTCCCGACCGAGCGCACTTTTGCCAATGCCTGCGGGCCCTCGCAGCACGATGCCCCCGGGCCGTTGCGGGGCGTCCATCCCCAACCAGGCGGCAGCCTGGGCGCAGACCTCGGCGCGGCCGACAAAAGAAGGCCCGGCTGACTGCAGACCGGCAATGCAGCGTTCGTAAAGCGCCTGAGTCTGCGCGTCAGGTGAAACTCCCAACCCCTCTTGCAGCGCCTCGCGCAGATGGGCATACCAGCGCAGCGCCGACGCTCGGTTGCCAGCCGCCATTTCGCGTTGCATCAGCGCACGGTGCGCCGGTTCATCCTCTGGGTCCATTTGAGCGAGCTGCTCCCATTGGCCGCTGGCGCGCAACAACTGCAGCTGATGCTCGCGCAGTCGCTCGCGGGTCGCTTCGGCCCAGGGCTCAAACCGGGCACCGGGCAGCAAGTCGCCCACGTAGCTCGTGGCAGCATCAGCGCATGCCGCAGGGTCACGCTTCGCCAGGGCGCTCTCGGCGCGCTCTTCGAAGCGCATGGCGTCCACCGCCACGGACCGCTCGGGCCACAGCAGCACCTGACCTGCCTGCAACACGATGCTGTCATGTCGCCCCAACGCCTGCCGAGCGTGATGGGCCGCCTTGCGCAGATTAGCCGCACCGGCCTCGGGCTCAAGCTGTGGCCACAGCGCGTCGATCACCTGGTCACGCGTTAAACGCTGGTGTGGCTGCAAGCACAGCAGTTGCACCAGCTGCGTGGCACGCAAGCTGGGCCAGCGCTCTGCCGCCAACTCGACTCCGTCGATGGCGACCGCAAATCGACCAAGCAGGAAGGCGTCCAGGCGTGAGGGCGCCCCTGGCTGCGCATTGAGGGT
This sequence comes from Burkholderiales bacterium UBA4615, assembly GCA_002386465.1. Taxonomy (GTDB): domain Bacteria; phylum Pseudomonadota; class Gammaproteobacteria; order Burkholderiales; family Burkholderiaceae_E; genus UBA4615. The sequence continues at coordinate 37,092 of DGIT01000065.1, forward strand.
TTTGATGTCCATACACCCGAGTGTCGAGCACCGTTGCGCCCCTTACAAGCCCCCGCAGACCCAGGAACGATTCAGGAACACCTGCTTCGGCAATCTTGCTCATGCCGAGTGAATGACCACCGGCCTGATCCCACAGAGGAGCCATCATGACCAGTCTGCAACTCACTCTTCCCGTATCCGGCAGCGTTCCGGCTCTGCTGACTTTGCCGCACCCGCTGACACCGCAAGGCTTGCTTGAGCTTGAGCATGCTGTGTCCGGCACCTTGAGCACCCTGCGCCGAGACTTGCTGAGCGCCAGCGCTGAGCCCTCCCCCGTGCACGCAGTGCGTTCGTCTGACGCTGCAGAGATCGAGTACGCCTCCTGGATGCCCGATCGCGGCGCCATTGAGGTTGCCTCCTGGGCGGCCCATCTGCATGCATGCCTGCGCTGAACACGTAGCGCCAGCAACGATTCAAAAACGCTCGACCAATCGCCTATTCATCTGCAGGTTCATGGCGAACCTGCCCAACTCAAGGAGCACATCAAGATGAACCAACCCACCATGACCACTCTGTACGAACGCCTCGGTCGCCGCGAAGGCATCACGCGGATCACTGCCGATCTGATGAAGAACCATCTGGCCAATCCGCTTGTGAACGCTCGCTACATGAGCAGCGAAGACCTCGAACGGGTTGAGCGCCGGGCGGTCGAATTTTTCTGTGCCGGCACGGGCGGACCTGAGACCTATACCGGTAAGGACATGGTGGCGACGCACAAGGGCATGAACATCAATGAGCAGGAATTCATGAGCGTCATCGATGACGCGATGGATGCTCTGCAAAAAAACGGCATCGACGAATCAACACGTAACGAGGTGTTGGCCGTGCTGTGGTCAATGCGGCGTGAGGTGCTGCGGGTGTAACGACCGCGCGCCGCTGATCCTGGCAAGCCGCCCCAAACTCTGAGCACATCGCCATGCCAAGCGTCCATTCGGTCGACGACCTCCACGCACGCCTGCCGACACTCCTCACCGAGGCCCGATTGCGGGGCGCAGAGTTTGAATCAGCACGCCAAATTGCCCCTGACTTTGCCGACAGGCTCAAACAGGCCGGCGTGGCCCGTATGTTGATTCCGCAGGCGGTCGGGGGGCTTGGCTGCTCGCTGCCGGATTGGCTGGAAGTGATCATGCAGCTGGCTGAAGCCGATGCCTCCACGGCTTGGGTCAGCGCCCACGCAGGCATTTGCTCTGGACTGATTGCGGCTTCGGCCGATGTTCGCTTTCGCAACGAGGTGTTTGCCGATCCTCTGGCCTGCGTGTCCTGGAGCAATCTGCCGCGCGTAACCGTGCAGGAGAACGAAGGCGGCTTGCAGATCAGCGGGAGTTGGTCATTCGTGTCGGGCTGCACGATGGCAAGCTTTGTCGGCGGCATGCTCGTACTGCCCCCGCTTCACGAAGGCGGGTCCCCGCGCCCGAAGGTAGCGCTCGTGCCAGTCGCAGAGGCCAGCATCGTGCAGACCTGGGACCCCATCGGGCTCGGCGGCACCGGCAGTCATGATGTGCGCTTCGAAGATGTGTTTGTGCCGCACCATCGTACGTTTGCATGGCCGGCTGCGGCGCCAGCGGCTGATGTGGACTACCCGACTAAGGCCTTTGTGCCCGGTACCTGGTTCATCTCAAACTGTGCCGCCGCCACGCATCTGGGCCTGGCGCGCCGCGCATTGGATGAAGCCCGCAATGAATTGCGAAACAAGCTCGAACGCTATAGCGGGCGACCCGTGCTGGAGCATCCGTCGATCCAGCGCAGTCTCGAATCGGCCGAGGGCTTGTGGTTTGCCTGTCGCGCCGGCCTGAGGGAAGCGCTGCGAGCGGTCTGGGAAAGCGCGATGCGCGGTGAGCCCTTGTCTCAGGAGCAGCGACTTGACATGCGTGTGGCCGCGGTCACCGCCGTGCATCGCTCGACAGAGGTGGTACGCATGGCCTATGACGCCGCCGGCGCCAGCGCGATTCGCCGGGGCGGCGTGCTCGAGCGGCTGCTGCGCGAGGCGAACTGCCTCACGCATCACATTTCAGCCAGCCTGCCGTCGTATGAGAACACCGGGCGGGTGCGCTCAGGCGTGGATGCGTTGACCCTGCGTGTCTAGATCAGACTGCTGGGCCCCTACGCTTGACTGCGGACCTGTGCAGTCGCAGGTCGGTCAGGTCAAGCACGGGGCTGCACACAAAAAACTCTTGATAAGACAAACGCCGGGCAGGTCCGCGCCAGCCGGCCCTCGGTGGATCTCATGATCGCAGCCATTGCACTCGAATTCGGCTTTGCGCTTGCGATGCGCAATGTGTCGCCTCC
>DGIT01000040.1 GCA_002386465.1 Burkholderiales bacterium UBA4615
TCCAGTTCGAAACGCGGATGCACCCGGAACTCGATTTCCAGCAGCAGGTCGCCGGCAGGCGCTCCACTCAAGCCGGGGCTACCCTGACCTGCCAGCCGAATGCGCTGGCCAGGTCGAATGCCAACCGGAATCTTCACATCGAGCGTGCGGTCGCGCAGAGTGGTGCGACCGTTCTGGTCCAGGGCCGGGCTGCGCAGTGTGACCTTGCGCATCGGTCCGGACCAGGCATCGGCCAGATCGAGCAGAATTTTTGCGTGGTGATCTTCGCCGCGCAGCGGCGTGCCACCAGGCGCTGCGCGCGCACCCTGTCTGCGGCCCGCACCGGGCCCTGGTGCCGACCGACCAAAGAGCTGCGAGAAAAAGTCGCTGAACTCACCAGGCCGCGTGCGACCGAACCCCGAACCCGAGAACTCGAAGTTGGCGTCCCAGTTGGGCGGTGGCGTGAATGCTTCGCCTTGCCGGCGACCCTGACCGATCGCGTCGTAGGCCGCACGACGCTCGACGTCAGACAACACCGCGTAGGCCTCGTTCACTTCGCTCATTCGCGCTTGTGCGTTGCTTTCGGTGCTGACGTCAGGGTGATACTGGCGTGCAAGCTTTCGGAAGGCTTTTTTGATCTGGTCGGCGTTCGCATCGCGCGGCACGCCCAGTACGGAGTAGTAGTCCTTGAATTCCACGATGAGGGAGTGATCATGCTTCGAAGTGTTTATCCGCAAGACATGCTGGCCGAGTTCGACCGCATGCAGCGCCAGATGCAGTCGATGTTCGACTACTCCCCGAGCATACGCGGGCTGGGGCGTGGTGGCTTTCCTGCGCTCAATGTTGGCACCACGCCCACCTCGGTCGAGATCTACGCCTTCGAGCCTGGCATGGACCCCAACAGCATCGAGCTCAGCGTGGAGCGGGGTGTGCTGACCCTGTCCGGAGAGCGGCTCAGCGCGGTGCCTGAGCAGGATGACAACACCACCGTTCACATCAACGAGCGCTTCGAGGGGCGCTTCAAGCGGGTCATCGGCCTGCCCGAAGACATCGATGCGAGCACCGCGCAGGCGGATTACCGGGATGGCGTGCTGCATGTGAGCCTGCAGCGCAATGAAGCCTCGCTGCCCCGGCGCATCGACATCCACTGAGTCGCACACCCACGGCCCTTCGGGCCAGGAGATTTGTATGAACGACACGTTGCAGACGGCCTCTGGCACCGCACCTGAGGCTGCACGACCCCAGTCCCTTGAAGCCGAATCCCGCAATATTCCGGCGATGAGCCCGCCTGTGGATGTCATCGAGGACGCGACTGGCATCACCTTGCTTGCCGACATGCCGGGTGTACCACGCGATCAGTTGGCGCTGCGCATCGAAGACGACCAGCTGATCATCGAAGGCGCGCTCACCATGCCGGCGCCAGCCGACATGGAGGCCAGTTATGCCGAGATGCAGCGTCCGCGCTATCGGCGCACATTTACGCTGAGTCGCGAGCTCGACAGCGGACGCATCGGCGCCGCGCTCACCCAGGGCGTCCTCAGGCTGCGCATTCCCAAGGCTGAGTCGGCGCAGCCTAGGCGGATTGCGATTCAGGTGCCCTGAGCCGCCGCGCTCATAGCCAGATCAGCTCATGGCGCATGGTAAGCGGTCCGAGCCGCTCGCGCGCCATGCGTTCGATCTCGGCGCGATGCTCGGCCGCTACGCCCTGCAGCCGGACCGTGATCAGGCTGCCGTGTACCGGGTGCGCGCCTGCTTCCACCTCGAGGCGGCCGCCGCCCAAGGGCGCATCAGCCAGCAGTTGCGAGGCCACACGCTGTGCGGCGTCCCAGCGCAGGGCCGGCTTGAAGACCTTGCCCACACCCGTGAGCGGCATGGGATGAATGAGGTGTATGGCAACCGGTACCGCCGCGCGCTCCGGCGTGCGCTCGCGCACGAAGTCGATGAGATCGGCCGGCTCTGCGCTTTGCCCGGGCTTGAGCTGCACATACGCCACGGGCAGCTCGCCGGCATAGCCATCCGGGCGCCCCACCATCGCGGCCAGCTCGACCGCAGGATGGGTGTAGAGGATTTCCTCGATCGGCTGCGGGTCGATGTTGTGGCCACCGCGGATCACCAGGTCCTTGGCGCGTCCCGTGATCCAGAGATAACCCTGCTCATCCAGGCGGCCGAGGTCGCCTGAATTGACCCAGCCTGGCTCAACGAATGCGTCCTGGTTGTGCTTGTCGCTCAGATACCCCGAAAACACCCCTGGCCCGGCCATGGCCACCACGCCGATCTCGTTGGTTGCGCACTCGCCCAGGTAGCGACCGTCGCTGTCGATCTTCACCACACGGACCCGAGCGTAGGGCACGGGCTGGCCGACTGCACCCAGGCGCAGTTCACGGTCCATGTAACTCATGGTGTGCACGCTTGCAGTCTCGGTCATGCCATAGACCTCGAGCATCGGCAGCTTCATCTGTTCGGTGTACTGGCGGGCCACCGCCACGGGAATGGCCGAACCGCCACCGGCTGCACGTTTGAGACTCGAAATATCGGCACCGTCCACCGGGATGGTCAGTGCCGCCACCAGCACCGTGGGCACCCCCACCATGTTCACAGGCCGCCAGCGCTCCACCAGCTTCCAGACGTTGCGTGCAGCTGCGGGGTTGCGCCAGCCGGCCGGCGAGACCACCACCAGATGGCCACCACACGACAGGAATGCCAGCGCCTGCGTGAGCGCACCGCCCACGTGAAACAGCGGCAGACCAAAGAGCACCGATTCGCCGGGGTGCACATGCAGCATCAGGCCGATGACCCAGGCCTGCGTGACCTGATTCAGGTGCGTGTGCCGCACAAGCTTGGGTGTGCCGGTGGTGCCGCCGGTATGAAAGTAGGCCGCGACTTCATCAGGCCCGATGACGCGCCCGCTCACAAGTCGATCCCCGGGCTGAGCAGCGATCAGCGCGTCGAAGTCGTAAATGGGGACAGGCGCACCCGGCGCACGCGCCGCACCGGCTTGCGCAGGCTGGGCGTTGGCCACGGCTGCGCCGCCCACCACCACGATCGCGCTCAGCTGCGGCAAGTCACCCAGAATCTTCTGCACTTTCTCCCAGATGTCGGTGCCGGGCACAGGTCCCAGGGCCACGATGACTTTCGTTTCAGCGGCGCGCAGGATCTCGGCGAGCTGATACGGCTCCAGCAGCGGATTGACCGGGTTGGCAATGCCTGCGGCCTCGGCGCCATACAGCGTCATGAAGGCCTGTGGCACCAGCGGCAGCAGAAAGCTCACTGCATCGCCTGGGCGCACCCCGAGTGCATGCAGTGCATTGGCCGTGCGCGTCACGCCTGCAAAGAACTGTGCATGCGTGAGGGTGATCGGGGTATCGGCCGGGTCTGCGTTAGGCAGCAGGTGGATGGCGGGTGCCTGGGGATTGTGCGCAGCCCCAACGCGCAGTGCCTCGTAGGTGCTGAGTGCCGCAAGCCGTTCGGTGAGCGGCACGGTCTCGATGGCACGCACGGCCTCCACGCTGGAGGTATCTGGCCAGTCGGGACCGAAATGACGGTCAAGCAGGTGAGGGCGGGTCATTGCAAGTCTCCTGGACAAAGCGGGTCAGTTTTTCTTTTCAATGCAGGGCGCGCGCATTGCGTGCGATACCTGCGGTGAGCGATGCATCGCGGCGATGGTTGCCCGAGCCGTCGCATGCGTCAACCGGTTCGAAGGCTCATACAGTTCCGATCCTGGCACCGCGGGTCTGGCCGAGTCGACCGAATTTGATACTGTCGGGGGCTGCAGACGACTTCTGACGATGGAACCGACATGACCTCCACAGCCACCCCGGACCCGCGCGACCTTCCGGGATTGCAGTCCATTGATGAAGTCACCGAGCGGCTTGGCACCGTTGGCTACATTTCCAGCCGGCCCATTTCCACCGCGGTGTATCTGGCTCACCACCTGCGCAAACCGATCCTGGTTGAAGGCCCGGCCGGCGTGGGCAAGACCGAACTCGCACGCAGCATGGCCGAATCGCTGGGCATGTCGCTGCTGCGCATGCAGTGCTACGAAGGCCTGGACGAGAGCCGCGCGCTCTACGAGTGGAAGTACGGCAAGCAGCTGCTCTACACGCAGATCCTCAAGGAAAAGATCAATGATCTGATCTCGGATGCCGACGGTCTGGATGCTTCGCTGCGCAAGCTTGCAGGCTTTCAGGACCTGTTCTTCTCGCGCGACTTTCTGGAGCCTCGCCCGCTGCTCAAGGCGATGGAGCAAACCGGCTGGTCTGTGCTGCTGATCGATGAAATCGACAAGTCCGACGAAGCCTTCGAGGCGCTGCTGCTTGAAGTGCTCTCCGACTATCAGGTGACCGTGCCCGAGATCGGCACCATCTCGGCGCAGACTCCGCCGCTGGTGATCCTCACTTCCAACAACACCCGTGAGTTGGGCGATGCGCTCAAGCGACGCTGCCTGCACCTGCACATCGGCTTTCCCGATGCCGAGCGTGAGGAGCGCATCGTGCAGGCGCGCGTGCCCGAGGTCTCGCCCAAGCTGCTCAAGCAGATGGTGGGCTTCGTGCAGGCGCTGCGCGATCAGGACATCCGCAAGGTGCCATCCATCAGCGAGACGGTCGACTGGGCCCGCACGCTGCTGCTGCTGCATGCCGATTCACTTGATCCGCAGCTGGTACGCGACACGCTCAACGTGATCCTCAAGCGCCAGAGCGATATCACCGCCATCGACAACAAGCTCGACGAGTTGTCGCGCAATGCCGTCGCAGATGCCTCGGGCAAGGCCTGAGGCAGGCGTGCGGTAAGCCGTCATGCTTGAACGCACGCTCACCCGTTTCGTGCGCTCGCTGCGCTCGGCCGGCATGCAGGTGTCATCGGCTGAAGCCATCGACGCCGCCCGGGCGCTGGCTCTGGTGGGCTATGCCGACCGTGAGGCCATGAAGGCGTCGCTGCGCATCGTCATGTCCAAGTCCGAAGAAGACGACGCCGTGTTCGGCGACCTCTTCGACACGTTTTTCAGTGCCGTGCAGGCCGACCGTCAGGCTCAGGCACAGCAGCAGGCTCGCGAGGCGCAGGCCGAGGCAGGCCAGCAGGACGGCGCAGAGCAGGCGCAGCCGTCATCCGGGTCCCCCTCCGATGGCGAGCGCGCCGGCAGTCCGTCAAGCGGCGGGCCGTCCGATGCCGACGCCTTCATGTCGCTGGCCCGATCGGGAGACGCCACGGCCATTTCGGTCGCCATGGCGCGCGCCGCCACGGCCGCTGGTGCCGATGACATCCGCTTTGCCTCGCAGACGGCGTTCTTCGTGCGCAAGATGCTTGAGCAACTGGGTGTGCAGCAGGTTGAAGCCCAATTGCAGGCGGCACTGGGTGAACGCGGCGCTGACGCCCGACGCCGTGCGCAGGCGATCATCGAGGCGCGCGCAGCCATGCAAAAGCATGCGCGCTCGCATGTGGAGCAGCGCTTCGAGATGTTCGGCCGATCGGCCACTGAAAGCTTTATGGACGAAGTGGTCACGCAACGCGAGATCGGCGAGCTCAGCCATCGCGACATGGAGCGCATGAAGGTGCTGATTGCGCGCATGGCCAAGCGGCTTGCCGTGCGCCATTCACGCCCGCGCAAGGTGCGTAACCGTGGCGCCATCGACGTGCGTCGCACGCTGCGTGCTAATGCGGGGATTGGTGGCGTGCCCTTCGATCTGGTCTGGAAGACCAAGAAGAAGGATCGCCCCAAGATCGTCGCCATTTGCGATGTGTCGGGGTCGGTCGCCCAGTACGTGAAGTTTCTGCTGCTGTTCCTGCATGCGCTCAACGAGAAGGTCACCGACCTGGAGGCCTTCGCGTTTTCTGCGCGCCTGTACGACGTGGGCCGCACCCTTGAGCGCATGGATTTCGAGCAGGCCATGGAGCGCATCGTGCGTGATGCAGGCGGCGGCTCCACCGATTACGGCCAGGCGCTCATGGATCTGCAGAGCCAGAGCTGGGATGTGATCGACCGGCGCACCACGGTGATCGTGCTGGGCGATGGTCGCTCCAACGATTCCGATCCGCGTCTGGATATTTTTTCAGAACTCGCCGATCGCTGTCGCAGATTGGTGTGGTTGTGCCCCGAGCCGCCGCGCCGCTGGGGGACTGGCGACAGCTGCATGCTGCAGTACGAACCGTTCTGCTCACAGCTGTCGTATTGCGCCACCGCCTCCGACCTGGAGCGTGCGGTCGATGAAGTGCTGTCGGCCTACGACTGACCCTAACTGACGCGAACTGACCCGAAGGATGCAACCATGACCGCCCCTCAATTCAACGATCTGTTTTCCGTTCGCGGCAAGGTGGCACTGGTCACTGGGGGCTCGCGCGGCATTGGCGAGATGATTGCCGCAGGCTTTCTGGCGGGCGGCGCCAAGGTCTATATCTCGTCGCGCAAGGCACATGTCTGCGAGGCCACGGCCAAACGGCTGTCAGAAGCCTATGGCGGCACCTGCATCGCCATTCCGGCCGATCTCTCCAGGATGGCTGGGGTCGAGGCGCTTGGGGCGAAGCTGGCTGAGCTGGAGCCTCGCCTGGACATCCTCGTCAACAACGCCGGTGCTTCATGGGGCGCGCCGCTTGAGGAGTTTCCTGAAGCCGGCTGGGACAAGGTGATGGACACCAACGTGAAGGCGGTGTTTTTCCTCACGCAAAAATTATTGCCGCTCTTGCGCGCGGCGGCGGCCACTGGCACGCCTGCGCGGGTGATCAACATCGGCTCGATCGACGGCCTGAAATCGTCCATCTTCGACGCGTTCTCTTACGGCGCCTCCAAAGCCGCTGTGCATCACCTCACCCGATTCATGGCCACGCACCTCACGGGCGAGAAAATTCTCTTCAACGCGATTGCACCGGGCCCCTTCCCCACCTGGATGTTGAGCACCGGTGTGGGCTTTGGCGGCGAGACTGAAAACGTCGACTGGGACAAAATCGGTAGCCACAACCCCAGCAAACGGGTGGGCACGCCCCAGGACATCGCCGGGCTGGCGATTTTCCTGTGCTCGCGTGCTGGTGAATATGTGGTGGGTCAGACCATTGCCTGCGACGGCGGGATTGTCGGGACGGCGTGATCAACGCAACACGCGCGGCGGCGCGTGTGTTCAAGGCTCAGTACCAGTCTTGCAGCAGCAGCCCCGCGACGCGCTCGAATTCCCGTGTGTTGTGGGTCACCAGCACCGCACCGCGTGACAGCGCAACCGATGCGATTTGAATATCGATCGGGCCGATGAGCGAGCCGGATTGTTCCAGCGCGGTCAGCAGAGCGTGTTTGCGCGCTCCGTCCGGCAATCTCAGCATGCCTGCTCTTGCCCCGTAGGGCGCTGGGCTTGGAGTGCCGATGTCTGAGCGCACGTTCTCGCTACGTGCCCTTCAAAGCAGCCTTCGCCGATTCGGTATCCACCAGCGGATAGACATCAAAGGTGGCCGGGATGATCTCGGCCCATTCGGTCAGCAGGATGTGCAGCCGCTCGTTGGAGGGCACTTCAAAGGTGGCGGCAACACCTCGGCCGACTCGCGGGTAGGCGGACCGGGCTTCGCCCGAGGCCAGCTTGGGTTCGATCCAGCCCCAGTAGGCCTGGCGGCTGGAGGCCACCTCTGAAGGCCGCTCGGGCCGCGGATGGCTGATCACGAGAAACAGCATGGTCGATGCTCCAGCGCCCGGTGGCTGTGCGCCTGCAGGCAATCGGTCAGGCAAACCTCAGGCCTGTTTCAGATCCACCCGGGTGCCGCACAGCATCACGTGGCCATGGGCATCCAGGCGACCGCGCGCAGCGGCGCGCGCCTTCACGGCAGCGATATCCCGCACGGCCACTTCGATCGCACTCACACCTTCGCCGCGGCCATCGCGCACCGGCGTGAACCGGATGTGCGTGCCGTGGTCCAGCTTCATCACGAAACCATCGTCCTGAGCCGCTACGGGCTGTCCCAGTACCTCGGCCCAGCGTGCTGAGAGCTTGTGGGGGTCATCGCTTTGCACATCCACCCCGGTGATCGCCACCGAATCGGTGGTGCGCACATGCTTGCGCCAGTCGGGCCCGCCCCACTCCCAGCGCTCGGGCGGGTCCATCGCGTCGATCGACAGGATGGCGCCCCCCACATCGCGCGGATGCAGATGGGTCATATACACGCCGTCGGTTCGGTCATATTGGGCCACCACCCGTACGCCCAGCGCGGCAGGCCGCGCTCGGGCGGCCACGATGTCATCGACCTGCAGGATCACCATGTAGCCGCCGTCACCGCCACGCTTCTCAAGCAGTCGCCCGGCGGTGGTCACTTCCTGTACCGGCACCACCACTTCGAGAAAGGTGTCGCCGATCGGCATGACGATGTTGTCCAGGCCGTACTTGGCCACGGCCGGGTCCTTGAAGCCGACCTCGATACCGAGGACCTGGGTGAGATCCTCGGTCACGCCCTCAAGCGTGTGGGCGACCAGCGCAATCTGTCGCAGTCGCATCATGGCGGTCAGGCGGCGCGCCAGTCCTGGAAGCGCTTGCCCGATGCGGCCAGTTCTGCCAGCAGCGCAGCGGGTTCAAAGTCGGCACCCCATTGCGGCGCGTAATGCTTCATGCGTGCCACGACCTTGTCCAGACCCATCTGGTCGGCATAGAACATGGGGCCGCCGCGGTAAGCAGGGAAGCCATAGCCAGCCTGATAGATGATGTCGATATCGGACGCGCGGATCGCTTTGCGCTCGGCCAGGATCTTGGCGCCTTCGTTGATCATCGGAAGCAGGCAGCGCTCGAGGATCTCATCATCGGGAGCCTGGCGCGGCGTGTTGCCGGCCTTGGTGATGAACTCCTTGATGATGCCCTCGGTCACCGGCGACGGTGTGGGATTGCGATTCTCGTCGTAGTCGTACCAGCCCTTGCCGGTCTTCTGGCCGCGACGGTCCAGTTCGCACAGACGGTCGCGAATGGTCAGGCCCTTGCTCTCGGCCTTCACCCAACCAAGATCCAGACCTGCCAGATCCGACATGGCGTACACGCCCATCGGGAAGCCAAAGTCATACAGCACGCGGTCGATGTCCCAGGGCATGGTGCCGCTCATGAGCAGCTGCTCGGCAGCACGGCGACGCGCCGCCAGAATGCGGTTGCCGACGAAGCCGGGGCACACGCCCACCAGCGCGGCGATCTTGCCGATTTTCTTGGCAATCGCCATGGAGGTGGCGATCACGGGCTTGGAGGTATGGTCCGCACGCACCACTTCGAGCAGTCGCATGACGTTAGCCGGCGAGAAGAAGTGCAGACCAATCACGTCGTGCGGGCGCTTGGTCACCGAGGCGATCTCGTCGATGTTCAATGCCGACGTGTTGGTGCCCAGGATGGCACCCGGCTTCATGATCGCGTCGAGCTTCGTGAAGATTTCTTTCTTCACTTCCATGCGCTCAAACACGGCTTCGATCACCAGATCGACTTGCGCGATGTCTTCGAGCTTGGTGGTGGGCTTGATCAGCGCCATGCGCTGCTCGACCTGCTCCATCGTGAAGCGGCCATTCTTGGCACTGCGCTCGTAGTTGCCGCGCACCACTTTCATGCCGCGGTCCAGCGCTTCCTGGGTGGTTTCCACGATGATCACCGGGATGCCCACGTTCACGAAGTTCATGGCAATGCCGCCACCCATGGTGCCGGCGCCGATGATGCCCACGGTATTGACCGGGATCTGCGGCGTGTCAGCCGGCACATCGGGGATCTTCCAGACTTCGCGCTCAGCAAAGAAGGTGTAGCGCTGTGCGGCCGATTGCGGGCCGCTCATCAGCTCAGTGAACAGGCGCCGCTCTTCTTTCAGACCTTCATCGAAGGGCAGATTGACCGCAGCCTCGATGCACTTGATGTTGCTCTCGGGCGCCATGAAGCCGCGGAACTTGCGGGCATTGGCCTTGCGAAATGCCGCGAACACTTCAGGCTTGCCGCGCAGGGCCTCGACCTTTTCGTTCGAATCGCGCACCTTGCGCAGCGGGCGCTTCTCGGCGACCACTTTTTCTGCGAACGCGATAGCGGCTTCGCGCAGCTTGCCTTCTTCGGCCAGCTCATCGACCAGACCCATGGCCAGGCACTGCTTGGCGCCCATGTGCGAGCCACTGGTCACCATCTCGAGCGCCTTCTCAGGGCCCACGATGCGCGGCAGGCGCTGCGTACCGCCCGCGCCCGGCAGCAGGCCCAGGTGCACTTCGGGCAGGCCGCATTTGGCTGACGGGACGGCCACGCGATAGTGGCAGCACAGGGCCACTTCCAGGCCACCGCCCAGCGCCGTGCCGTGAATGGCACCGATCACGGGCTTGGGCGAGTTCTCGATGGAGGTCTGCACTTCAAAGAGGCTTGCGCCACGCGGCGCCTTGCCGAATTCAGAGATGTCGGCACCGGCAATGAAGGTGCGACCAGCGCAGATCAGCACGATCGCGTTGGTGGATGCATCGGCCCCGGCCTGCTTGAAGGCTGCGGCCAGGCCGTCGCGCACATCGGCCGACAGCGCATTGACCGGAGGTGAATTCAGGGTGATGACCGACACCTTGCCCACATTGGACAGGTCGGTGACCGCGTTGATGGCTGCCATGGAGTGTGCTCCCCTTTGTTTGTAGGTGGTCGTGAATGCAGGCCACATCCGGCTGCGCGCAGGCAGCGCCGGGGCCTCGTCCGTCCCAAGGATACCCCAGCCGCCGACGCTTCCGACCGGGAGGCGTCTCAGTGATGTCCACCCTCGATGAGTGGCCCGCGGATCCGTCCGAGGTGCCGCTCAAGGAGCGAGGCCAGCTCTGTACCGTGCTCGGCCAGGCCTGCGATGTAACGGTCAGGCCGCAGCAGCAGCGCGGCGGCCCCGGCTCGATCCAGCCACTGAGCGCAGGCCCCTGAGCCAGCAGACACCACGCACATCGAAGCAGGCGCAAGCGCTCGAGCCTGCTGCGCCAGCGCCGGCCTCACCAGCAGCGCACTGCGATGGCCAATCTGATCATCCAGCCGCGTGCCGTCGTCCATGAATGGCTGCTCGCTGAGCGTTCCGCTGCGGCCAGTGCCGTCATGCACACCGGGCCCAAGCCGCGGTTGCGGGGCGCGAAAGGCCATGGGCTGCTGCAGCCAGCGGGCGTCCCGTTCGCGTGCGGCCTGCGGGTTGGTTTCCTGGATCACCCGGCCCAGTTCCAGGGTGGCCTCGATAAAGGCCCGCACATGTGGAGAGCGTTCGCTTTCGTAGGTATCGAGCAGGACGGGCGAGGCCTCGCCCTGGGCGACGGCTGCGAGCTTCCAGGCGAGGTTCGATGCATCCCGGATGCCTGCGCACAGGCCCTGACCCATGAAGGGCGGTGTCTGATGTGCGGCATCACCGGCAATCAGCAGCCGGTCGCGCCGCCACCTCTGTGCCACCACCGAGTGGAAGGTGTAGCTCGTAGGGCGCTCGAGCACGGCATCGTCAGGTGTGATCCATTTGGACAGCAGTGGCCAGATGCGCTCGGGCTGCGTCATGTCGCCAGCGTCTTCTCCGGGCAGCAGCATCAGCTCCCAGCGCCGTCGTGCGCCCACGCCGCGCACATAGGTGGCCGGCCTGGCCGGGTCACAGAACTGGATGCTCTGGTCACCCAGATCGGGGCGGTCGCGCTTGAGGATCACATCAATGACCAGCCAGCGTTCATGCGACTGCAGGTCATCCAGCTCGGTCCCCATGAAACGACGCACCGTGGAGCGCGCACCATCGCACCCGACGACCCATGCCGCACGCAGGTCGTGCAATCGGCCTGCATTCAAGTCCTCGAACCGCACTCGCACATGGTCGGCCTGCGCATCGAGGGCGAATACCTCATGACGCGTGCGCAATGAAAAGCCTGCCTGCCTGGCCAGGTGCGCGCGCAAGGCCGCTTCAAGGCTTGGCTGGTGATACCTGTAGCTCGGGTGCCAGCCTTGCGCACCGATACCGGGCGGCCGATTCCAGTCAATCAGCAGGCGCCCCTCGGCATTGACAAAACGCATGCCGCTGCCGACCAGCATCTCTTCGGCTAAGGCGTCGGCCACTCCGATCGACTGCATGACGCGCATGCATTCGGCATCGAGTGCGATGGCGCGTGGCAGGCGATAGACCTCGGCTTCACGCTCGAATGCGATGACACGCAGGCCCTGTTGCACGAGCAAATTGGCCAGCATTGCGCCCACAGGACCAAAGCCTACCAATGCGACGTCGACGTCGGCAGCGCAGGGAGTGTGGGGCGGCGGTCGGTGCATGGGCTGCCTCGGGGGTTTCAATGGCTGATGATCCGCTCGGTGCGTGGCGCACAAGTGCGGGTATGGTGCACGATTGGACTGAGCCGATGCTAGACGGGTGTCAGCAGACGGGTGTCAGGGCCACAGCCATCGGATCACACCAACGGGAGAGCCGGCATGCCAGCCGCAAGCCTGAGATTCAGCCATTTCGGTCTTCATGTGATCGACATGGCACGTATGGAAGACTTTTATTCGCGCGTGCTCGGCTTCACGGTCACGGACCGCGGACAGCTGCAGCGCCCGGGAGGCTCAGTGGATCTGGTGTTCTTGAGCCGCGACCCGGACGAGCACCACCAGATCGTGCTGGCCAGCGGTCGCCCCGTTGCCGCGGGCTTCAATCCGATCAACCAGCTCTCATTCAAGACCGATACGCTGGGCGATCTGAAGACCCTGCACAGCAGCCTGGTTGCCGAGGGGCTGCGCGACATCACACCGATCACCCATGGCAATGCGCTGTCGGTCTATGCGCGCGACCCCGAAGGCAATCGGCTGGAGCTGTACTTCGATCTGCCCTGGTATGTGACCCAGCCGGTGGCCGTGCCGGTTGATCTGTCTGTGTCGGAATCGGAAATCATGCGCAGCGCCGAAGCCCATGCACGCTCGATGCCAGGGTTCCGGTCGCGTGCGCAATGGCGTGAGGACATGGCGCAGCGCATGGGTCGGGTCTGATCGTCGATGAGCCCCGATCACGCGCACCGCACGCCTTCATCCCGCTCCAGTTCATGACCGATTCGACGACCCCTGACACCCAGCCCACTGGCGGCATGCTCGAGGGCGTGCGCGTCATCGACCTCACCTCAGTAGTGGTGGGGCCGCTGTGCACACAAATCCTGGCCGATCACGGTGCTGATGTGATCAAGGTGGAAAGCCCGGAGGGCGACATTGGTCGCAACCTGGGTGGGCGTGGCCGGCACCCCGACATGGCACCTAAGTTTTTGCACCTGAACCGCAACAAGCGATCGGTTGTGCTCGACCTGAAGCAGGCTGCGGGCCGCGAAGCACTCCTCAAGCTGATTGCCGGTGCTGATGTCATCACCTGGAATGTGCGACCAGCCTCCATGCAGCGTCTGGGTCTGGGCTACGAGGACGTGCGTGCGGTGAATCCCCGCATCATTTATTGCGGCATGTTCGGTTTCGGACAGGGCGGGCGCTATGCCGAAGTGGCCGCCTACGACCCGATCATCCAGAGCGCTGCCGGGGTGGCGGGTCTGAATGAGCGCGCTTTCGGCGAACCGCGCTTCGTGCCCTATGTGCTGGCTGACCGCACTGTGGGCCTGATTGCCGTTCAGATGATCGCCATGGCGCTCTTTCACCGCGAGCGCACCGGGCGTGGTCAGAGCATTGCAGTACCCATGTTCGAGAATATGGCTACGCAAGTGCTCACCGAACATCTGTACGGCCGCACCTTTGTGCCGGCCCTGGGCGAAACCGGCGACGTACGGCTGCTCAACCCTTATTACGCACCCTCGCGCACAGCCGATGGATGGATCACGCTTTCGGCCAACACCAACCCGCAGGTGTTTGCATTGTTCGAGGAAATCGGCCGCCCGGAGCTAAAGGACGATCCCCGTTTCAGCACGGTGGCCGCGCGGTTTCAGAACACTCGCGAGTACTACGCGTTGCGCGCTGAAGCCTTGCTTGTGCACACCACCGCGCACTGGCTCGAGGTCTTTCGCAGACGCGACGTTCCAGCGGCGCCGTATCACACGCTCGATTCACTGATCGATGATCCGCATCTGGCCGATGTGGGTCTGCTGCGCGAGCGCGAACATCCCACCGAGGGCACGCTGCTGGACGTGGAGCCCGCCAACACGCTGTCCGAGGGGCATCGCCACATGTGGCGCCCAGCGCCTGGCCTGGGCGAGCACACCGAATCAGTCCTGCGTGAAGCCGGGTATGCCCAGGACGCCATTGATGCGCTGTTGGCTAGTGGCGCGGCGCGCGGCCCGAAGCGCTGAGTGCGCTGCACCCGTGACCGGGCGCAGGCGCGTGCAGAGCATAGCAGCGAGCACTTCTGGCATGCCCGACCACATCGCGCGCCAGCCACCGCACCAGGCGCCCGCGTTCATGTTCACCTCACGCTGAATCAGGATCTCCATCATGTTCGAACTGCCTGCTAACGAAGCTCTGCTGACCGAACGCATTGGCGAGCATGTGCTGCTTGTCACCATGAACCGCCCCGAAGTGCTCAATGCGATGAATGCCCAGATGGGCCTCGAGATGCATGACCTGCTCACCCGGCTGCACCGCGATCCCGACTGGGTGCGCTGCGTGGTGCTCACCGGTGCAGGCCGAGCGTTTTCGGCGGGCGGCGACCTGAAGGTGCGCAATACGCAAAGCGTGGAAGACTGGACTCGCCAGCACGAGATGGCCGAGCGCAGCTTTGAGTTGCGCATCGAAAGCCCGGTGCCATGGATCGCAGCGGTCAACGGCATCTGCTTCGCCGGTGGCCTGGAAGCTGCACTCACCTGCGACTTCATCTATGCCGACGGGCAGGCACGCTTTGCGCTCACCGAGTGCCGCATCGGGATCATGCCTGGCGGCATGGGTACGCAGAACCTGCCGCGTGCGGTGGGCGAGCGTCGTGCCAAGGAACTGATCCTTTCCGCGCAGCCCTTTTCGGCGCAGGAAGCAAGCGACTGGGGCATGGTCAATCGTCTGTGCGAGCCCGGCACCGTGGTGCAGGCCGCGCTGGAGAAAGCCGCGCAAATTGCCGATTGCGCGCCGCTGTCAGTACGTCAGGCGAAAAAGTCCATCCACTTCGGACTGCAGGGTGATTTGCATACAGGCTATCGGCTCGAGCTTGAGGCCTACTACCGCCTGCTTGATACCGAGGACCGACGCGAAGGGATTGCTGCCTTCAACGAGAAGCGCAAACCGGCCTTCAAGGGGCGCTGAGTTGAGACGTTTCCAACGCGGCCGGACGACGCCAGCGCGGCACACTGAAACGACCGGTCGGCATGCCAGGCACTGAGCCGCAGCGGCTTGGCGCCTCCGTGCTGGCAGTGCCGCTGCTGGCAGTGCTCTGGGGACTGAACTGGCCTACCGTGCGCGTGTTGCTCGCCTGGTGGTCAGTGTGGGAGATGCGCACCATCGGTCTGGGTGCAGGGGCTGTGCTGCTCTTTGTCATGGCGCGAGTGCGTGGTCAGCCGCTGGGTGTGCCGCGCGCGATGCGTGCGCGCCTGCTGGTCTCTGCACTCTTTACCATCGTCGGCTTCAATTTGTGCACCGCGTGGGCACAGGAGTCGGGGTCCACGGCGCGCGCCACGATCGTCACCTATGCCATGCCCGTGTGGGTGGTGCTGCTGGCCTGGGCCTTTGCGGGTGAACGGCCTGATGCGCGTCGCTGGTTGTCGCTCAGCCTGGCCGTGGCCGGATTGCTGATGCTTGCCTGGCCTTTGCGTGAGGCGACCGGATCGATGCTGGGTATCGTGTTCGCCTTGGGTGCCAGTGTGAGCTGGGCGGCGGGCACCGTGTTCTTGAAGCGCTATCCGCTAACGGTGGCACCTGTGCCGGCCACGGCCTGGCAGCTGGCCATTGGGGCGGTTGTCACAGGCGCTGGCTGGCTGGCGTTTGGCGGCGGTTCATCGCCTGCCACTGCGCCCGTTTGGCCCGCCCACTGGTTCTGGATTGCGCTGGTGTTTCACATCTTTCTGGCCATGGCGCTCGGGTACCTGATCTGGTTCGATGTGGTGGCCCGACTGCCTGGCGGCATCGCTGCGCTGGGGACCCTCATGGTCCCGGCGGTGGGCGTGAGCGGCGCGATGCTGCTGCTGGGTGAGCAGCCCACAGCTTTTGACCTTGCCGGGTTGGTGCTCATCACCGCGGCGGCGGCCATTGTGCTCAGGCCGGCGCGCAGCGGCTGATTCACCGCACACCTGGCAGCACGGCCTCAGGTTGAAGACCCAGGCGTGCGGCCTTGGACGCGAAGCGCCTGCGATCGAAGGTCACGAACGCCGAGCAGTGGGCGCTACAAGCCAGATGCAATGCGTCGGCAAAGTCCATGCCTTGAAGATGCGCCTCAAGTGCTTGGGCTGCCAGAGTCCAATTTTCCACGGTCACATTGGCTAAGCCGAACAGATGTTCCAGGACCCTGCCAAAGTCTCTTGGAGAAAACCGGTAGAGCGCCCTCAATACCCATTCAAGTTCCAGTACGACCGACATTGGAACAAAGACGGAGGGTGCCGCCAGCACGCGCCTGGCTGCCGGGCGCTGCCGAGCCGCTTCAGGGTCAGCAGGGTCATCGACGTAAAAACGGGCGAGGACGTTGGTATCAACCGCGATCATCGGCGGCCTCGCGCATGGCGTGTGCCACGTCGAAACTGCTCAGGCGCCGCGTGCCTGACGCATGACACACCAGCATTCCGTAGCCGTCTTCCAGTTTGCTCGGCGTGATGTTGCGCTCGACGACAACGCGGATGCTGTGGCCCTCGATATGAAAGCTCAGGCGGCAACCCGGTGTGATGCCGAGCTGCTTGCGGATCTCGGCTGGAATGACAACTTGCCCTTTGTCCGAAACAGTCACCGCAGCCATGAGAACCTCCTCTTACACAGTAAGAGGAGTATAGCGTTACCCTCAGGCATGACGCTATGGCATCACCCTCAGCCGGTGACCACCACCCCGGCCTTGGCCAGACGCGCCACTTCCTCGGCCGGAATGCCCAGCAGGTCGTGCAGGGCTTCGGCCGTGTGTTCGCCCAGGCCCGGCGCCGGTGTGCGTACTGACCCCGGTGTTCGGCTCAGGCGCACGGGCGGCCCGGCCATCATGACCGGGCCCGAGCGCGGATGGTTCATCTCCATCAGCGAGCCGCGTGCCTTCACTTGCGGGTGGTCGACCACCTGCCCGATGTTGTTGACCGCACCCACCGGGATGCCGGCCTTCAGGAAGACCTGCTCCCACTCTTCATAACTGCGCGTGAGCAGCGCCTCCTGCACGATGCCGATCAGTTCTTCCCGATGGGTCACGCGCAGGCGGTTGTCGGCAAAGCGCGGGTTGGTCAGCATGTCGGCGCGGCCGATGGCCGGGCAGAACACCTTCCAGAGCTTTTCGCTGCCCACTGCAATGGCCAGATCGCGCGTCTTGGTGCGCAGCGTCTGATAGGGCAACAGCGCTTTGTATGCGGTGCCCATGGGCTTGGGCATCTCGTGGTCCACGCCGTAGGACGCGATCATGGTGTTGAGCAGACCGAGCTGGCCTTCCATCATCGACATGTCGATGTACTGGCCTTCGCCGGTCTTGTCCTTGACCCGCAGTGCCAACATGATTCCGTAGGCCGCATACATGCCGGCGGCCATATCGGCGATGGACGTGCCGCAGCGCACGCCGCTTCCGCCTTCTTCGCCGGTGATGCTGATCATCCCGCTTTCAGCCTGAAGGATCAGGTCCATGGCGGCGCGCTCGCGGTAAGGCCCATCCTGTCCGAAGCCCGAGATGGACGCATAGATGATGCCTGGGTTGCGTGCGCTCACCGCCTGATAACCCAGGCCGAGTTTTTGCAGTGCGCCAGGCCGGAAATTCTCAATGATCACGTCGGCCTTCTCGGCCACCTTCATGAAGAGTTCCTTGCCTTGCGGATCCTTCAGGTTGATCGACAGACCGCGCTTGTTGCGGTGAAGCGAAACGAAATAGGCCGACTCTGCCCCGCTGTTTCCGGCTGCCGCGCCCCAGGCGCGCGAGATGTCGCCACCGTCGGGGGACTCGAGTTTGTAGACCTGCGCACCGAAGTCGGCCAGCATCGTCGAGCAATGCGGGCCCGCCAGGGCATGCGACAGGTCAAGGACCACCACGTCTTCGAGGGGCAGCTTCATCAGGGCGTCTCCGTGTATGGGTATGAATCAAACCAGGGTTCAGCATAACGGAGTCGATCACGCAGCCATTCCATCCTGTGCGTCAGTGATTTCCGTTGATGTCACGCGGCCTTGGGGAGCGGTGCGTGGACTCCATATTCCAACGCCGAATCGCTGAGCGACTCGGCACCTAATGTGACTTGCTCGCGCACATAGTCCTGTTCGGTCCGCCATGGCGCCTGTGCGCCCTGGCGTGGGAAACGATCCAGGGCACGCTGGAAGTAGCCCGATGAAAAGTCGGCCCAGGGTTCGTCTCCGGGGTCGCCCTGGATGCGAGGCACGCACCAGCGCGCACCCTTCGCATCCATCTGGTTGATGAGCTTGCATACCCAGGTGTTGACCAGATCGGCGCGCAAGGTCCATGAAGCATTGGTATAGCCGAACACCAGCGCAAGATTGGGCAGGTCGCTCAGCATGATCCCGTGGAACGGGCGCGAGTGACGCGGATCGATCGCGGTGCCATCGACACTCAGCGCGATGCCGCCAATGAACTTGAGTTCGAGCCCGGTCGCGGTCACGACCAGGTCAGCCGGCAGTTGCTGCCCGGACTCCAGTGCAATGCCGTGTTCAGTGAATGTGCGAATCCGGTCAGTCACGACTTCAGCGCGTCCTGAGCGGATGGCCTTGAACAGATCGCCGTCGGGTACCAGGCACAGACGCTGCTCCCAAGGCCGGTAGCGCGGCTTGAAGTGCTTCTCGACGTCGTAGCCCTCGGGCAGTTGCTTGCGCACCAGATCCAGCAAGCCTTTGGCGGCCTTGTGCGGCTGCGTGCGGCACAGGTTGAAGAACCAGCGACCAAAGCGCACGTTCTTGGCACGCACCATGGCATGCGCCATGCGTGCCGGCAGCAGCCGATCCAGCCATACTGCGATCTTGTCGACAGATGGACGCGATGCGATCCACGTGGGCGAGCGTTGCAACATGGTCACATGCGCTGCCCGCTCGGCCATGGCCGGCACCATGGTCACAGCGGTGGCCCCGCTGCCGATGATCACGACCTTCTGGCCCGACCAGTCCAGATCGGCTGGCCAGTGCTGCGGATGCACGATGCGCCCCTTGAATTGAGCCGTGCCCTCGAAGGCGGGCGTGTGACCCTTGGCATAGTCGTAATAGCCGCTGCACATCAGCAGGAAGTTGCAGCGCATCTGTACCGGCTGCGCGCTGGCAGACGTTTGAACAGTGAGGGTCCAGCAAGCATCCGCCGAGGACCAGTCGGCGCTCAGCAGGCGGCAGCCATATCGGATATGCCGATCGATGCCGTATTCACGCACCGTGTCGTTCAGGTACCTCAGGATGTCGGCCCCATCGCTGATCGCCTTCGGGCTGGACCAGGGCCGAAACCCGAAACCGAAGGTGTGCATGTCCGAGTCGGACCGGATCCCCGGGTAGCGGAACAGGTCCCAGGTCCCTCCCAGGCGATCGCGTGCTTCCAGGATCGCGTAGCGCTTGCCGGGACAATGCTGCTGCAGGTGGTAGCCCGCGCTGATACCCGAGATGCCGGCGCCGATGACCAGGACGTCGAAGGTTTCAATGGAAGGTTGGCTCATGAATGGGGCCTGCATCTGAAAAGGGGCGTACTGTATTGGCACCCCTGTGAATGGTGGACAGGAGCGGCGTGCGGGCGTGTGATTGTGCGCTACCAGGCCCTGCTTTGCGGGGGCCTGCCTGGCACATCCTGAGGACGGTCAGGGTGAGCCGCGCGGGTGCGACCTGTGCATTGGAACCCGAGCAAGAGTTGGGGTGATGCACCATTTGCGCGCGCAACCGCCTACTATCGGTGCACCGAACCCGCCTGGCAGACTGAAAATCAGAACGCCTGGGCTGGCATGGCCTTTGCAGCGGTGGTCCGGCCGATCGGCGCAACTGAGTGCGGCGTATGCCTGTGCTCTGCAATGTCCTCATCAAGGAGATCCTCACGATGTTCCCTCTTCTGGGCTCCCGCGCCCGTGCCGTTTCCCTGGCCTGCATGGCTGCGCTGGGCGCGACTGCGCTGAGCACGCCTGCCATGGCGCAGGAAAAGACCCTGCGCATTGCCATGACCGCCGCCGACATTCCCCGTACGCTCGGACAGCCCGACCAGGGTTTCGAGGGCAACCGGTTTACCGGCATTCCGATGTACGACGCCCTGACCCACTGGGATCTGTCCAAGACCGACGCGCCCAGCGTGCTGATCCCTGGACTGGCTACTTCCTGGGCGGTTGATGCCAAGGACAAGACCAAGTGGGTGTTCAAGCTGCGCCCGGGCGTGAAGTTTCACGATGGCTCGCCCCTGAACGCCGATGCCGTGGTCTGGAACGTGCGCAAGGTGCTCGACAAGTCGGCGCCGCATTTCGACGCCAGCCAGGTCGGCGTGACGACTTCGCGCATGCCCACGCTGCGTGAGGCCCGCAAGATCGACGACCTGACGGTCGAACTCACCACCAGCGAGCCCGATTCCTTCCTGCCGCTGAACCTCACCAACCTGTTCATGGCCTCGCCCACGCATTGGGAAGCCAAGCTGAAAGCGGTGCCTGCCGGCGTGACCGACGCTGCTGAGCGTGCCAAGCAGGCCTGGGGTGCGTTTGCTGCCGATGCTTCGGGCAGCGGCCCGTTCCGCATGACCCGGTTCGTGCCGCGCGAGCGCCTGGAGATGGCTGCCAACAAGGGCTACTGGGATCCCAAGCGCGTGCCCAAGATCGACAAGGTCGTGATGGTCCCGATGCCTGAGGCCAACGCGCGCACGGCGGCACTGCTGTCGAACCAGGTCGACTGGATCGAAGCGCCCGCACCCGATGCCATGCCCACGATCAGTCAGCGTGGCTACAAGATGTATTTCAACCCGCAGCCCCATGTGTGGCCCTGGCAGCTGTCCTTTGCCGAAGGTTCGCCCTGGCTCGACAAGCGTGTGCGCCATGCGGCCAATCTGTGCGTCGATCGGACTGCGCTCCTGAAACTGCTGGGCGGGATGATGGGTGTGCCCAAGGGCACGGTGCCTCCTGGCCACCCGTGGTGGGGCAATCCGAAGTTCGACATCCGCTACGACCCGACCGAAGCGCGCAGGCTGATGGCCGAAGCCGGGCACAGCGCCGCCAAGCCTCTGAAGGTCAAGGTGCAGATCTCTGCCTCCGGCTCCGGCCAGATGCAGCCGCTGCCCATGAACGAGGCGGTGCAACAGTCGCTTAAGGGCTGCTTCTTTGACGTGCAGTTCGACGTCATCGAGTGGAACACCTTGTTCACCAACTGGCGCAAGGGTGCAAAAGATCCGTCTGCCAACGGCGCGAACGCGACCAACGTGAGCTTCGCCACCATGGACCCGTTCTTCGCGATGGTGCGTTTCTCCAGCACCAAGGCTTACCCGCCGACGTCGAACAACTGGGGGTACTACGGCAACGCTGAGATTGACAAGCTGATCGCCGATGCCCGGACCACTTTCGACGACAAGGGCCGCGACGTTGCACTGTCCAAGTTGCATGCCCGCATTGTCGAGGATGCGCCCTTCGTCTGGATCGCCCACGACGTTGGCCCGCGTGCGATGAACGCGAAGGTCAAGAATGTGGTGCAACCCAAGAGCTGGTTCATTGACATCGCCACCATGTCGATGGACTAAGTCTCTGGCGCAGGCCGGCCCGGGATGCTTCAACCCGGGCGCGGCTTAGCCGCTTCGACAGCATCGCTCTGTTCCATCGGCCGCCTGGTGCGGCCGATGCCCTGTCTGACCGCATGCGCGTCCGGCTACACGCGGCTCAGGCCAGCGCTCTGATGGTCTGTGTTTTTTAGGCGTCCGAAAACTTCGTGCTGCTCTACATCCTGCGTCGCATTCTCTACACCCTGCCGATTATGCTGGGCGTGGCCCTGGTGTGCTTCGGGCTCGTACATCTCGCGCCGGGCGACCCGCTGGTCTCGATCCTGCCGCCTGACGCCTCGGCCGATCTGCAAGCGCAACTGCGTACGCTCTATGGCTTCGATCGCTCGTATCCCGAGCAATTCGGATCCTGGATCTGGCGCGCGCTGCATGGCGATCTGGGCACCTCAATCGCCACCGGCCGCAGTGTGACCGCGGAAGTGTTCAAGGCGGTGGGCAATACCCTGATCCTCGCCAGCATCGCGACCCTCATCGGCTTTTTCTTTGGCAGCCTGTTCGGATTCATCGCGGGCTACTTTCGCAACTCCTGGGCCGACAAGCTCGCCTCCTTCGTGTCGGTCATCGGTGTGAGCGTGCCCCACTACTGGCTGGGCATGGTGCTGGTGATCGTGTTTGCCGTGCAGCTGAACTGGCTGCCTGCAACCGGCGCTGGGCCGGGTGGCTCGTCGTCCTGGGTATGGAACTGGGAGCATGTGAAACACCTGATCCTGCCTGCGGTCACGATGAGCGTGATTCCGATGGGCATCATCTCGCGCACGGTGCGAGCACTGGTGGCCGATACGCTTGATCAGGAATTCGTGGTGGGTCTGCGTGCCAAGGGCATGACCGATCTGGGCGTGTTCCTGCACGTCGTGAAAAACGTGGCGCCTACGGCGCTCGCGGTCATGGGCTTGCAACTGGGGTATCTGCTGGGTGGCTCCATCCTGATCGAGACGGTGTTCTCCTGGCCGGGCACCGGCTTCTTGCTGAACAGCGCCATCTTCCAGCGTGATCTGCCTTTGTTGCAGGGCACGATCCTGGTGCTGGCCCTGTTCTTCGTGCTTCTCAATATGCTGGTCGATATCGTGCAAAGTTCGCTCGATCCGCGCATCTCCCGGGCCTGAGCCATGGATCTCGCAGTGCAACCCTCAAAAGTGCCAGCGCCGGTGTTCGAGCGTGGCCCGGGTTACTGGGCCAGCGTGTGGCGCAGGTTCCGGAGCGACAAGGTCGCCATGTGTGCGGCCGCAATGGTGCTGGGGCTGATCGCGATGGCGTTGTGTGCGCCCTGGATCGTGCCGGCCGACCCCTACGCTTCGGCCATGCTCAGCCGCCTGAAGCCGATCGGCACGCAAGGCTACCCGCTGGGGACCGACGAACTCGGTCGGGACATGCTCTCGCGACTGATGGTTGGCGCGCGACTGTCGCTCTTTATGGGTATCACTCCGGTGATTGCGGCCTTCGTGATCGGCTCGACGTTGGGTGTACTGGCCGGCTATGCAGGCGGTGCCGTCAACACGATCATCATGCGGACCATCGATGTGTTCTACGCATTCCCTTCGGTGCTGCTGGCCATCGCTCTGTCGGGTGCGCTCGGTGCAGGCATCCTGAATGCGCTGATCTCGCTCACCATCGTGTTCATCCCGCAGATTGCGCGGGTGGCCGAAGCAGTCACCACTCAGGTGCGCGGTCGCGACTATGTTGAAGCCGCGCGTGCTTCGGGTGCAGGCGGGTTCACCATCGTGCGCGTGCATGTGCTGGGCAATGTGCTCGGCCCGATCTTCGTCTACTCCACCAGCCTGATCGCGGTCTCGATGATCCTGGCCTCAGGCCTGTCGTTCCTTGGACTGGGCGTGAAGCCCCCTGAGCCCGAGTGGGGCCTCATGCTCAACACGCTGCGCACGGCCATCTATACCCAGCCCTGGATTGCCGCCTTGCCGGGCGTGATGATCTTCATGACCTCGATCTCCTTCAACATGTTGTCCGACGGCCTGCGCACGGCCATGGATGTGAAGCAATGAGCGCCGTGTCCGCGCAGTTCACGGATACGGGCGGGCCGGCGCAGCCGTTGCTGACGGTGCGCGGTCTGGTCAAGCATTTCCCGCTCAAGGGCAAGCGTGTGGATGGCAAGCCCGCGGTGGTGCGAGCGGTCGACGGCATCGACTTCCAGATTTTCAAGGGCGAAACGCTCGGGGTGGTGGGCGAGTCGGGCTGCGGCAAGAGCACCACGGCGCGGCTGCTCATGCACCTGATCTCACCCGGAGCGGGCGAGATCGTGTTCGACGGCCTGACGGTGGGTTCACGCGATCTGTCGCTCAAGGCGTTTCGCCGACAGGTCCAGATGGTGTTTCAGGACAGCTATTCGTCGCTGAACCCGCGTCTGACCATCGAGGAATCGATTGCCTTCGGTCCGCAGGTGCATGGCACGGCGCGGCGCGAGGCGGTCGGGCGTGCGCGTGATTTGCTTGCACGCGTTGGCCTGGAGCCGCGCCGTTTCGCTGAACGCTATCCCCATGAACTGTCGGGCGGGCAGCGTCAGCGGGTGAATATCGCTCGGGCCCTGGCCTTGCAGCCTCGCGTGCTGATTCTGGACGAAGCCACCTCGGCACTCGACAAGTCTGTCGAAGCGCAGGTGCTCAATCTGCTGGTCGACCTCAAGGCGGAATTCGGCCTGACCTACATGTTCATCAGCCATGATCTGCATGTGGTGCAGTACCTGTCTGATCGGGTCATGGTCATGTACCTCGGGCAAGTGGCCGAGCTTGGCCCAAGCGGCGAGCTGTTTCATGCGCCCCGTCATCCCTACACCAAGGCCCTGCTCTCCTCGATGCCCACGATGGACCCTGATCGCCGCACCGAGGAAGCGCCACTGTCGGGCGATCCGCCTAACCCCGTGAATCCGCCCTCAGGTTGCCGCTTTCATACCCGGTGTGCCTTGGCCGAATCCGTGTGCGCCACGCGCGTACCTACCCTGGGGTTGGGCAGCGGCTTGCATGCGGTCTCGTGCCTCATGCACGAGCACGGCTCAGGCCACTCACGGGCAGACGTCGCAACCCATTCCGCCCGGGTGCCGGCATGACGGCGCTGCATGCCAGCGCTGGCGGCGTCATCGACAGTGCCTACACTGCGAGCGATCCGGTGATTGAGGTCCGTGACCTGCGGGTGAGCTTTCTGGGCAGCGGCGCATCGCGCAAGACCGTGCACGCGGTCAACGGTGTGGATCTCAGCGTCGCACGTGGCGAGACGCTCGCGCTGATCGGCGAATCAGGGTCGGGCAAGAGCGTCACGCTGCGCGCGTTGTTGCGCCTGCACGCCCCCCGGCGTACCCGCATGAGCGGCTCAGTCCGGGTGGCCGGTCATGATGTGTTGTCGCTTGCACCCGGCCCATTGGCTGACTATCGCGGCAAGGTGGCCTCCATGATTTTCCAGGAGCCACTGCTGGCAATGGACCCGGTCTATACCGTGGGTCAGCAGATCATGGAGTCGATCCGCCGTCACGAGCCGGTGTCGCAGGCGCAGGCACGCGCGCGTGCGCTCGAGCTCTTTGAGCGGGTACGCATTCCGAGCCCGGAGCGCAGGCTCGATGCCTATCCGCACGAGCTGTCGGGCGGGATGCGCCAGCGCGCCATGATTGCGCTCGCGCTAGCCTGCCGTCCGAAGGTGCTGCTGGCCGATGAGCCCACCACGGCGCTGGATGCAACGGTGCAGATTCAAATTTTGCTGCTGCTGCGCGAGCTGCAAAAGGAGCTCGGCCTGTCGATCATTTTTGTTACCCACGATATCGGTGCGGCGATCGAGGTCGCTGATCGGTTCGCGGTGATGTACGCCGGGCGCATCGTCGAAGAAGCCACCTCGCGCACCGTGGTGCGTGCGCCGCGCCACCCGTACACGCTGGCCTTGCTGCAGGGGCGTGCAGGCGGGTCAGGCGAACACGCCATGACCCGCGGCGGGCGATTGCCCACCATCCCCGGCGCCCCGCCCGATCTGGCCAATCTGCCGGCAGGCTGCGCTTTTGCTGAACGCTGCCGCTATGCCGAAGCCGCGTGCAGCAGCACCCAACCCGAGCCGGTCATGATCGCAGCAGATCACCGTGTGCGGTGTCTGCGAACCGATGCCACACAGGCTGCGCTCGTCACCGGTTGAGCCGTTTATCGCTGAATCCGCGGCAGCAAGGAGCGCGCATGCAGATCGTCCTGATCAACCCGAATACCACCGCGTCCTTCACGAGTCGCATCGGTGAAGCGGCGCGCGCCGTGGCTGCGCCAGGTACGCGCATCACCGCAGTCAATCCGCCCGACGGCCCGGTATCGATCGAAGGGTATTTCGATGAGGCCTATTCGGTGCCAGGTCTGCTTGGCGAGATTGCACGCCATGAACAATCGGCCGACGCCGACACGATCACCGGCTATGTCATCGCCTGTTTCGATGACACCGGGCTGGATGCGGCGCGCTGTGCGGCCCGTGCGCCGGTGGTCGGTATCGGTGAGGCGGCGTTTCATCTGGCCAGCCTGGTGGCCGGCAAGTTCAGCGTGATCACTACCCTGGGCCGATCGGTCCCGGCAC
>DGIT01000005.1:0-1228 GCA_002386465.1 Burkholderiales bacterium UBA4615
CAGGCTTGCAGATATTCATGGGCCATGGTGCCCAGAGGCGTCACCGCGTGGCGCATGGCGAAGAGCACATTGGAAGTGCCGGCAAAATTGTCGCCCAGCTCTTCGCGCAGCCCGAGGATGACCTCCTCATGCCAATCTCGCGAAAACCGCCTGCGGGTGCCGTAATCGGCGACGCGCATGCCGGCCAGGGTGTCGTCATTGCGGATCAGGCCGATCTTGTCGAGCAGCCGCGTGCGGCCGGCGCTGTAGTCGGGATGCCGCTGCGTGTTCCGAAAGTAAGTCTCGTTCACGATGGCCAGCAGGGGGATCTCGAAGAGGATCGTATGCAGCCAGGGGCCTCGCACCACAATCTCGATTTCGCCCGCACTGGCTTCGGAAGGCTGCACAGTCACATACTTCTCGTTCATCTGGAACAGACCGAGAAAATCGACGAAGTCGCTCTTGATGAATCGCAATCCGCGCAGGTAATCGAGTTCAGCCTCGGTAAAGCGCAGCGTGCACAGGTGACGCACCTCGGTGCGGATCTCATCCACGAAGGGCGCGAGATCAATGCCCGGGTTGCGGCACTTGAAGCGGTATTCGACCTGCGCACCGGGAAACTGGTGCAGCACGACCTGCATCATGGTGAACTTGTAGAGGTCGGTGTCGAGCAAAGAGTCGATGATCATCGACCGATTGTAAACGCCCACCCCGCTGTGCGTGGGCTGGCTCAGACGCCCAGCCATTCGTGCCGCAGTGCGGCATCCGAGGTCAGGCGGTCCATGGGGCCTTCGAAGCGGACCTGTCCTTTTTCCAGTACGTAGGCGCGGTCCGACACCTGGGCCGCAAACGACAGGTTCTGTTCCGACAGCAGCACGGTCAGCCCCTGGCGCTTCATTTCGTTGATCGACCGGGCCATCTGCGCCACGATCACCGGCGCCACGCCCTCGGAGGGCTCATCGAGCAATACCAGTCGGGGTTGCCCCATCAGCGTGCGCGCGACCGTGAGCATCTGCTGCTCACCGCCGCTCATGCGCCCCCCCAGCCGATCAGGCATTTGCGCCAGGTTCGGAAACAGCGCAAAGAGCGAGGGCACGGTCCATTGCGGCGCGCCGGCTCTGGGCGGCTGACGGCCCACCTCGAGATTTTCCAGCACGCTCAGATCGGTGAAGATGCGCCGGTCCTCGGGCACCCAGCCCAGCCCCATCCGCGCAATGCGGTGGGCAGGCAGCGCGCGGATGTCCTGACC
>DGIT01000005.1:1287-3474 GCA_002386465.1 Burkholderiales bacterium UBA4615
AGCAGTGCGACCACTTCGCCCGGGGCCACCGACAGCGACACATCGAACAGCACCTGAGCGCGGCCGTACCAGGCGCACAGATCCTGCACCTGCAACAGCCCAGCACTCATGACGCAGCCTGCGGCTCGGAGGTGCCGAGATACACCTCCTGCACGCGAGCGTCGGCACGGATGGCCTGTGGCGGGCCCTGTGCAATGACTTCGCCGCGTGCCAGCACGATGATGCGATCGGCATGAGCGAACACGACATCCATGCTGTGCTCGGTAAACAGCACACCAATGCCGCGCTCACGTACCAGACGTGCCACCAGAGCCAGCAGTTCATGGCGCTCGCGCGGCGCCATGCCGGCCGTAGGCTCGTCCATCAGCAGCAGGCGCG
Organism: Burkholderiales bacterium UBA4615; assembly: GCA_002386465.1. Lineage (GTDB taxonomy): Bacteria > Pseudomonadota > Gammaproteobacteria > Burkholderiales > Burkholderiaceae_E > UBA4615. Next base: position 1,666 of record DGIT01000005.1, read on the forward strand.
GTTGATTGGAGAGCGCCAGTGCCAGTTCAAGCCGCTTGATATCGCCATAGGCCAGGGTGCCGCAGGGGACATCGGCCACATCGCGCAGGCCGACATCGCCCAGCAGTGACAGCGCGGCCTCGCGGTGCAGTGCGCCTGCCCGGCCCCACCATTGCCAGGCCCGCCCGGCATGTGAGAGCAGCGCCAGTTGAACGTTTTCCGAGACGGTCATCGAAGGCCAGGTGGCTGCGATCTGGAAGGTTCGGCCCACGCCGCGCCGCCAGATGGCGCGGGGCGCGAGACCGCTGATCGACTCGCCGTTGAGCAGGATGCGGCCGCTGTCCGGGCGCAATTGCCCGTTGATGCAGTTAAAGCACGTGGATTTGCCCGCGCCATTGGGGCCGATCAGGGCGAGCAGTTCGCCCTTGGCAAGGTCGAAGCTCACCCGATCCACCGCCCGAATGCCACCGAAGGTGCGCACCAGCGATTCGACGCGCAACAGCGCAGCCTGATCTGTTGGGCGAGTCGGGTCGTGGCTCATGAGGCGCCCGTTGCGTGATCAGGCGCCGTAGCACCATGGGCTGCCCTGCGGCGTACTGCGGCCTCGAAGACCCCTGCCAGACCCTGTGGAAAGGCCAGCACCAGTAACAGAATCACGCCACCGAGCACCGCCCGCCAGTAATCGGTTGAGCGGATGATCGTGTCTTGCAGCCAGGTGAAGGCTGCTGCCCCGACGATCGGGCCGGCCAGCGATTGCACACCACCCAGCAGCACCATCACCAGTCCATCGATGGAGCGCCCGACCGCCACGGTCTCGGGGGAAATCGTGCCCTTGGCAAACGCGAACAAGGCTCCAGCCACGCCTGCGAACACGCCCGCCACGGCAAAGGCTGCCCACTGCAACCGGGCCACATGCAGCCCGACTGCCTCGGCACGCAGGGGCGAATCACGCCCTGCGCGCAGCGCGTATCCAAACGGTGAAAAGAGCATGCCCCGCATGCAGACCACACTCAGCGTCACCACAGCGAGGGCGAGCAGGTAATAGGCGGAACGGTCGGCAAACCAGCCCTCAGGCCAGACCCCTACCAGCCCGTTGCTGCCACCGGTGAGGCCGTCCCACTGAAACACGGCCGCCCAGACGATCTGTGCGAGCGCCAGTGTCAGCATGGCCAGGTACACACCGGACAAACGCACGGCCAGCGCACCGAAGAGCACTGCCCCGGCCAGAGCCAGCAGCGGGCCCGCCACCAGCGCAGCGGCCATCGGCAGACCGAGCACCTTGAGCGCCAGTGCCGCACCGTAGGCGCCCAGCCCGAAGTAGGCGGCATGTCCGAAGGAGTGCATGCCGGCCGGACCCATGATGAAGTGCAGACTCGTCGCAAACAGGACCGCGATCAGGATGTCGATCCCCAGCACCGGCAAATAGGGATAGGCCCCGGCCGCAAGCGGCACACACGCCAGAGCCCCCACCAGGCCCCAGGTCAGCCAACGCATGCGGGGCGATACGGGCTGCAGTGGCCACTCCTGGTCGGCCGGCGTGCGCACCACTGCCGAGGGCTTGCCCAGCAGGCCCCAGGGGCGCAGCACCAGCACCACGGCCATCACCACGAACTCCACGACCAGGGTGAGCTTGGACATCGGAAAGGACCAGCCACCCAGATCAACCGTGCCCAATGCGTAGCACAGCGCCTTGATCTGCGCGATCAGCAGCGCGGCCAGATAGGCACCGGGCACACTGCCCATGCCGCCGACCACCACCACCACAAACGCCTCGCCGATGACCGTGAGGTCCATGGCGAGATTCGCTGGCTCACGCGGGATCTGCAGAGC
>DGIT01000005.1:3571-8653 GCA_002386465.1 Burkholderiales bacterium UBA4615
GCGCCCACCATCTCCCGATCCTGGGTGGCCGCACGGATCAGCACGCCAAAACGTGTGCGACGCAGCAGCCACCACAGTGCCAGCACCACCAGCGGGCCGATGGCCACCAGCAGCAGGTCGTAGGCAGGCAGCGGTGCGCCCAGCACCTGCACCGCATGCTTCAGACCCGGCGCGCGCGGGCCCAGGAGATCCTCCGGCCCCCACCACCAGAGCACCGCGTCGCGCATGATGAGCGCCACCGCAAACGTGGCCAGCAACTGGAAGAGTTCGGGGGCTGCATAGATCCGGCGCAGCACCGTCACCTCGATCAGCGCACCCACTGCCGCAGTGAGGACTGCGGCCACCGCCACGCCCCCCCAGAAGCCCAGCGCGGTGCCAGCCCCGAACCGCTCGATGCAGCTGTACGCGAGGTAGATGCCCAGCATGTACAGCGAGCCATGGGCGAAGTTGACGATGCGCGAGACGCCGAAGATCAGCGACAGCCCCACGGCCACCAGGAAGAGAGACGACGCGCTCGCCAGCCCGTTCAGGAGCTGGACGAGCAGGCTGTGCCAGGTCACTGCATCACGAGGCGCGCGGCCTCATTGCATCGCTTCGGCCGGACGCAGCTTGCGGATCTCGGCATCCGTCGGCTGCACCGCTGCGCCGTCGATATAACGGAAGTCCTTCATGACACCACGGCCCTGATTGACAGCCGTGGTCCCCACGTAGGCGCCAAGCGTGGCCTGATGGTCAATGGCACGCCAGGTGAACCGCCCCATCGGACTGTCCATCTGTAGTCCACGCATGGCTGCAATGATCTTTTCCGTGTCGGTCGAGCCCGCTTTGCGGATGCCCTGGGCCAGCGACATCATGCTCACGTAGCCCACCACCGACCCGAGGCGGGGATATTCCTTCCAGCGACGCTGATAGGCGGTCAGGAACCGGTCGTGCTCCGCCGTGCGAATGCTGTACCAGGGATAGCCGGTCACGATCCAGCCTTCCGGAGCTTCATCGCGCAGCGGGTCGAGGTATTCGGGCTCGCCTGACAGCAGGGAGACCACCGCGCGGTCCTTGAAGAGGCCGCGGGTCTGGCCTTCGCGCACAAAGCGCGAGAGGTCAGCGCCGAAGGTGACGTTGAAAATCGCGTCGGGTTTGGCGTCGAGCAATGCCTGGGTCACAGCACCTGCATCGATCCGGCCAAGCGCGGGGGCCTGCTCGGCCACGAATTCGACATCAGGTTGCGCTTTCTTCAACAGTTCCTTGAAGGTGGCGGCAGCCGACTGCCCGTACTCGTAATTGGGGTAGACCACGGCCCAGCGCTTCTTGCGCAATTTGGCGGCTTCGGGGACGAGCATGGCCGCCTGCATGTAGGTGGAGGGGCGCAGCCGGAACGTGTAGCGATTGCCGTTTTGCCAGGTGACCTTGTCAGTGAGTGGCTCGGCAGCCAGAAACAGCACCTTTCGCTGGCGTGCAAAATCGGTGACTGCCAACCCGACATTGGACAGGAACGTGCCGAAGACCGCGACCGCGCGCTCCCGTGCCACCAGCTCCTCAGCCACCCGCACCGCATCGCCGGGGTTGGCGTTGTCATCGCGCGAAATGACTTCCACCTTCTGGCCCAACAGACCACCCGAGGCGTTGATCTCCTCCAGGGCCAGCTCCCAGCCCTTGCGGTAAGGCTCCAGGAAGGCCGGCTGTGACTTGTAACTGTTCAGCTCGCCGATCCGGATCTGGGCCTGCCCCAGCACAGGCCAGGCCAGGACCAGAGGTACCAGGACTCGGGTCACCGCATCCGTCAGGGAGAGGGCCGCGCGTGCGCGAAAGCGCTGAGCAGCAGGCAAGGGATGGCATCCAGTGTTCATGGGCATCGTCCAAGGCAGAATTCGCGTCGACTGCATGGAGGTCGACCGCAACGGCCAACACCATATCACCGGTCATTCGCCCCTGAAGCACAAGGGGCCGGAATTGAGCGGCTCTTGCGTACACGGTAGACTGTCTGTTCTCTCTGACGCCACTTCGCCACGGGCTTCCGGCCACAGGCTTTCGGCCACGCGCCTTGCGCCACGGCATTTCGCCATGACACACATCGTTCTCGAGTCCTGCATCCGCTGCAAATACACCGACTGCGTCGACGTCTGCCCCGTCGACTGCTTCCGTGAGGGGCCGAACATGCTGGTCATCGATCCTGATGAGTGCATCGATTGCGCAGTCTGCATCCCCGAATGCCCGGTGGAAGCGATCAAGGCCGAGGAAGACGTCCCGCCCGAGCAGCTGTCCTTCATCAAGCTCAATGCGGATCTCTCACGAGACTGGCCAAGCATTACCCGCACCAAACCGCAGTTGTCTGACGCCGACGAGTGGAAAGACGTCAAAGACAAGCTGAAGTATCTCCAGAAATAAACCGGGCGGCGACTCACGCCACCCGCGCCACCCAGGATCACGCCCATGGCCGAGGCGCTGCCGCAGCAGCCGGCACTCAGCCTGTCAGACGGGCTTCAGTTTGAAGATCTCTATCGCGACACCGGTCTGGCTCGCATCGATGCGGTGTGGACCGGGTTTCTGCGCACGCTCAATGCATCGTTGGCAGATCGGTTCGAAGCGGCCCGTCGCGCGCCCGATGCCCTGGAAGCCCGCGCCCACTCATCCCTGCTGATCGAACTCGGGCCGGTGCTCGATGCGTTTCTCGCGCGACTCTTCAACATCGGTGCGGCGCACACGACGCTGCAGGCCGCTCACCATGCGCTGGACCCTCTGTTTCGGGTCAAATGGAAGTTCGTCAAGCGCCAGGCCCTGCTGGGCGTCAGCGCCGATGCCCTGATCGGGTTCGATGCTGAAGCCGCCCGCAGCGCACTGCAGCAAGCCATCCGGGCCCACGCATTGAGCCGCACTGTCGTTCTTTCGGCTCAATCCGCTGAATCACCCGCAGCGCACGGGCCCGACGACGCATTCGATGAACTGGCCTTTGCGCACGCCGTACTGGCCTGGCAGGCCGATGCCGCAACCCATGCCGATACCTTGCAACAGGCCCGTCTGTATTGCGCCTGGGCAGTCACCACACCGCAAGGACGTGCGCGCCACCCGGACAGCGTGCTGTTTCGTCATCCCGAATCGGTGGATCCCTTTGATCGCCTGGATCACACGCAAGCCACTCAGCGTGCAGGTGTGCAGGTGCTGCACATCCGCCCTGAGGCTTTGCGTCGACGACTGGACGGCGCGCGCGCACCCTTCGCATTGACCGATACCGGCACCGCGCTTCGAGGCGCTCTGGACGAAGCGCGATATTGCCTGCTGTGCCACGAACAGGGACGTGATGCCTGCTCAAAGGGCCTGTTGTCTGATGCTACGCCGCCTGCTCTCAAGCGATCGGCCTTCGGCGAGCCGCTGGCTGGATGCCCGCTGGGAGAACGGATTTCCGAGTTCCAGGCGCTCAAGCGCGAAGGCTGGCCGATCTCGGCGCTGGCCATGATCGTGGTCGACAACCCGATGGCCGCAGCGACCGGGCATCGGATCTGCAACGATTGCGTGAAGGCCTGTGTGTACCAGCACCAGACCCCTGTCGATATTCCTCAGGCCGAGACCCGCACCCTGCGCGATGTGCTCGAGTTGCCCTGGGGGGTGGAGATCTATTCACTGCTCACGCGCTGGAATCCGCTCAACCTGCGCCGCCCGCTGCCCACCCCCGACAGCGGCAAGAAAGTACTGGTGGTGGGCATGGGTCCGGCAGGGTTCACGCTGGCCCATCACCTGCTGAATGACGGTCACACGGTGGTGGCGATCGACGGCCTGAAAATCGAGCCCATGCAGGCTGCGCTGGGCGGGCGCGATGCGCACGGCATGCGGGTGCCGTTCGTGCCGGTCCACACCTTGTCCGAGTTGATTGAACCTCTTGATGCACGCGTGATGGCGGGCTTCGGTGGCGTGGCTGAATACGGCATCACGGTGCGGTGGGACAAAAATTTCCTGACGATCGTGCGACTGCTGCTCGAGCGACGCGAACGCTTCGGACTCATTGGCGGCGTGCGTTTTGGCGGCACGCTGACGGTGGAAGAGGCGTGGGCGCATGGCTTTGACCATATCGCTCTGGCGATGGGCGCAGGCCGCCCGACCATGCTGAACATCCCGAATGGTCTGGCACGCGGCGTGCGTGCAGCCAGCGATTTCCTGATGGCCTTGCAACTGACCGGGGCAGCGCGCTCGGACTCGATCGCCAACTTGCAGGTGCGCCTGCCGGCGGTGGTGGTGGGCGGTGGTCTCACGGCCATCGATACCGCCACGGAAACACTGGCCTACTACGTCGCGCAGGCTGACAAGATGCTGGCCCGCCACGAGGCACTGGTGCGTACATTGGGTGAAGCGACCGTGCGCAGTGGCTGGAGCGATGAAGAGTGCAGCATCGCCGACGAGTTGTTTGCGCACGGGCGCGCCATCCGGGCCGAGCGTGAAGCCGCACACCGTGAGGCGCGGCCCGCGCGCATCAGCGAACTGCTCGACGCGTGGGGCGGGGTCACGGTGGTCTACCGCAAACGCCTGATCGACAGCCCTGCGTATACCCTCAATCCGCAAGAGGTCCAGCACGCGCTGGCCGAGGGCATCCGGATCGCCGAATGCCTGGCACCGGAACGCATCGAAGTGGATGCGCACGGCGCTGTACGCGCCATCGTGCTGCGGCCGCAAGTGCGCCATGAAGATGGCACCTGGTCGCCGCAGGCGGGCGCTGCCGAAGACTGGCCTGTACGCACGGTGCTGATTGCCGCAGGCACCCAACCCAATACCGGACTGGCCGATGAAGACCCGATCCATGCGGTGCTCGACGGTCGGCATTTTCGAGCCTTGACTGAATCCGGTCAGCCGATCAGCGCCAGGGGCTCCGCACTGCGTACCGATCCGCCCGCAGTGCTGATGCATGGTGCGCCAGGAGACCGGTGCCTCTCGTTTTTCGGTGACCTGCATCCGGCTTTTGCCGGCAACGTGGTGAAGGCGATGGCCTCCGCGGCCAAAGGCTGGCCAGTGATCTCGCGCGTGCTGGCACAGCGCGCACCCGCCAGCGGGGAAAGCGGCGTTGCGTTCATTGCGCAGGTGCAATCCCGACTGCAGGCCCGC
>DGIT01000143.1:0-13264 GCA_002386465.1 Burkholderiales bacterium UBA4615
ACCGCCTGGTTTGGCCTGGTTGCGCCCTTAGGCACGCCGAAGGAGATCATCGCCAAGCTGAATGCCGAGGGCGTCAAGGCCACGAAATCCCCTGATTTCATTCGCAAGTTGAACGATCTGGGCTACGAAATTGTGGGCGGTTCGCCTGAGCAGATGGCCTCGATGATTCAGGACGAGTACAAGCGCTGGGGACCGGTCGTGAAGGCTTCGGGCGCAAAAGTGGACTAAGCCGCTTGAAGGTCTCGGGCCTCGTCCTGGCAATGTGCGCCGGGCAGCTGGGAAGCCTGCTGCCACACGTCGTGCTGCCTGCTGTGCTGGTGGCCCACCTGGTGCCCTTGTGGGATCTGAGCAATGCCCAGGCTGGTTTGCTGGCCGCGGCCTATCCAGCCGGCTACATGCTGGCCGTGCCGGTCCTGGGCGCACTGACCGACCGCATCGATGCGCGGCATCTCCTGTTCTGGGGTTCCCTGGTCAGCGGCGGGGCTACCATCGCGCTGGCCTGGCTGGCGCAAGGACCTCTCACGGCGATGGCGTTCTGGGCGCTGGCTGGCATTGGTTTTGCGGGTGCATACATGCCCGGTTTGCGGGCCCTGACCGATCGTCTTGACCCAGGCGACGCATCCCGCAGCGTCACGCTCTACACCTCGAGCTATTCAGTCGGAGTGGGTTTGTCTTTCCTCGTTTCGCAACTGGCCGCGGATCACCTGGGCTGGCGTTGGGCATTTGTCGTGACCGGGTTGGGGCCGTTGGTCATGGCGCTCGTCGCCTCCCGACTAGTGGCAAAGCCGCCGCCGCCCGCCAGTGGCGCACTGCTCGACTTTCGTCCGGTCCTGCGCAATCGCCCGGCCATGGGCTACATCCTCTCCTATGGTGTGCACTGCTTCGAGCTGTATGGCCTGCGTACCTGGCTGGTCGCGTTCTGGACCTACGTGGCAGCACGTCATGGCACGGCCAGTTTGCTGGACCCGATCACGGTCAGCGTGATCGTGACCGTGCTGGCCATGCCCGCCAGCATCGGCGGCAACGAACTGTCGCTGCGCTTTGGCAGGCACCGTGCGATCAGCGTCATTCAGATCCTGTCGGCCTGCGTGGCGCTGGCGATCGGGCTGTGCGCCGGCGCATCGCCTGCCCTGCTCTTTGTGCTGGTACTGCTGTATGCACTGACGGTCCCGGCCGATTCAGGATCGCTGACCGCAGGCATGAGTGCCAGCGCGCAGCCTCAGTTCAAGGGCGCGACCATGGCCATGCATTCAATGGTTGGCTTTGCGCTGTCGGCGCTCGCAGGCTGGCTGGTCGGCGTAGCGCTTGATGCGGCCGGTGGCATGCATCAGCCCCAGGGCTGGCTGGCGGCGTTCTCGGTACTGGCCGCCGGTATTTTGCTGGGGCCGCTTGCCCTGTGGTGGTCGCGTTCAGGTCGTTAGAGGGCCCCTCGGCGTGGCGCGCATGAACGCGATCATGCGCTCGGCTACTTCAGCACCCCGGTCCTCCTGGATGAAGTGACCCGCGCCACTGATGCGCGCATGAGGCTGACCGGCAGCCCCCGGAACAACACGCTGGAACATTTCGTCTCCACCGCGAGTGATTGGGTCACGCGTACCGAAGAGCGTGAGGAACGGCTTGTGCCATTGCCGCAAGGCCTGCCAGGCCTGCTCATTGCGTGCGTGCTCGGGATCATCAGACGAGGCTGGCACAAAGCCGGGGAAAACGCGCGCCGCGGTGCGATGTGCGCGTGAAGGAAACGGCGCGTCATAGGCGGCCACCGCTTGATCGTCCAAGCCCTGAGCACATCCGGCCTTCACGATGCGTCCGATTGGAAACCACGGACTGAATCGCGAGAATGCTCGCCAGATACGAAAGGCAGGCGGCAGGGCTTGGGCACCCGTGGGCAGCCCCCCGTTGGACAGTACGATGCGCTCAAAGCGCTCGGGCAACTCGGCAGCCATGCGCAGCCCGATCAGCGACCCCCAGTCCTGGCAAAAAAGCGTGACTTCATGCAAGTCATACGCGTTCAACCAGGCTTTCATCCATTCGACATGGTTCAGGTAGGCATAGTCGCCGACCTCGGTCGGCTTGTCTGACCTGCCAAAGCCCACCAGGTCGGGCGCCACAGCGCGGTAGCCGGCGTTGACCAGCACGGGGATCATCTTGCGATACAGGAACGACCAGGTCGGCTCGCCATGCAGCAGCAACACGACCGGTGCCTCGCGGGGCCCTTCATCGACACAGGCGATCCGCAACCCGTCCACCTCGGTGTAATGCGGCAGGTACGGAAAGTCAGGAAGATGAGCGAACCGCGCCTCGGGTGTGCGCAAGACCGGACCACGTGTTGAAGGTGTCATGGTCGCCGGCTCAGAAGCGATGCCTGGTCTGGATTGCCGTACTGCCCGCAGGCAGGCTCAGCGCATCGCCATCGCGCGCCAGCCGCAAGGTGCCGCTGAACCGTCTTGGCGCATCACCCAGAAAGGCTTCCTCCAGGCCCGGCAGCGGCGGCAGAGCCGGGACGATGTGGTTGAGCAGCAGGTAGCGCACACCGGCTTCGCGTGCCGTATCGGCGGCCTCCTCGGGGGTCGCATGGTAGTCCACGATATCGGTAAACAGCTTGGCCATGCGGCCTTTCCCGCTCGCCTTGGCCGCGTCGGTGAGCAGACCCACCAGTCGCGGCGAAAGCGCCTCGTGCACCAGCAGATCAACCCCTTTCGCTTCGCGCTGTACCGCTGCGGACAGCTTAGTATCGCCGCTCAACACCATGGTGCGGCCCTTATACCGGATGCGGTACCCCACCGAAGGATGAACTGGCGAATGGTCGACCGCAAAGGCCACCACCTCTAGTTCGCCCTCGTTGATGATCACCGTGCGCCCGGTCTCGCCCAGGGCAAACGGCCGCACGTCAGCCCCAAAACCATGGGGCGGCAAAACAGACTCGCCATGATGGGCAATGCGATAGCCCCGATCGTGCTGATAGGCCTGCATCAGACCTGCTGCCACCTGCTCGACACCGGGCGGGCCATGCAGGGGGACGGGCTGCGCCGGACCGCCTGACACCCAGCGCTGTAACAGCAATTCGCCCAGCCCGTCGATGTGGTCAGAATGAAAATGGGTCAGCAAAATGGCATCGACACGACCGGGGCTGATGCCCATGCGCGTGAGGTTGCGCACGCCTGTGCCTGCGTCAAACACCATGAGACGCGTGCCGGCAACCACGACCGTGCAGGGACCCAGGCGGCGTTCATCAGGAAACGGCGAGCCCGCACCGCACACGCGCACATGCAGGCCGTCGGGCAGCTCGGACACGCCATCAATGTTGAGCCGAGCACTCGCGACCCGCGAGGCGATCTCCAGGCTGATGCGCTCGCGCATTGTCCAGGCGATCAGCGCCAGCAGGGCGAGGCCCGTCACACCATAGACCAGCCACCGGCGGGGTTTCATCAAGTCAGACTCCAAACATACGTGCAAGGCGAATCATCGCACCTTGCCAGGCCGGCGACACATAGCGCAGGCGAGGCCGTCGACTTTCGCTGGCCTTGACGATGCAGGCCACAATTCCGCGGGTCGACGTGGCCTCAAGCCACCGAAAGCTGCGTTGCTCACGGGCCTGCAGACGTGGCAGCACGGCAGAAAAATACGAGCGCTCACCCATCCAGGTGTACTTGCGCGCCAGCATGGCCTGATTGAAGCCGGTGTGAATCGCGCCAGGCTCGATCAGCGAGACATGCACGCCACAGTCAAGTTCATCCAGCTCGGCCCGTAATCCGGCACCGGCTGCGGACAGCGCGAATTTGCTCATGCCATAGGGCATCAGAAACGGCACCGGTACCCGACCTGCTATCGAACTCACAAGCAGGACCGTGCCGCGCTTGCGGGCAATCATTCCGGCCAGCACGATCTGCACCAGCTCCAGTGCACCGAAGACGTTGACCTCGAAGGTCTGACGGATGCGATCGACCTCGACTTCTGCCAGTGAACCCGATTCGCCTACGCCTGCATTGCTGATCAACACATCAATCGGCAGCCCCCTGGCGCGCTCACGATCCTCGGGCAGCGTGACATCCAGCTTGAACGCTTCGAGCATCAGGCCGCCTGCCTGAGCGTGCAAGAGCAGCGCCCCGGCCTGTGCATCGGTCAAGGTGGTGGCCAGCACCCGATGCCCGCGTGCGGCCAGCGCCAGGGCCGCATCACGACCAATGCCGGTGCCTGCGCCGGTGATCAGGATCGTTCGCTTGTGCACGACGCCACTCACTGTTGAGCCTGGCAGATCAGTTGAGGCGCGCAAGCTTGAGCGCTTGACTGCGGCGACGTCTCACGACCCGCACAAACAACAGCGCGATCAGCCCGACCAGCACGACAACCACCCATGGACCATAACGCGGTACATAGACATTCATCACAGCATTGCGCATGACCTGATACGCATAGCGGTACCCCGCAGGCATGGGCAGCACCCCATGTACCTGCTCCCATTGCACGTAAAGCTGCTGCAAGGCCTGAAATTCGTCTGCTCGCGCGACGCTCAGGTCCTGCGTTTCGCCAGGGTCACGCACGATGTCATAGAGTCGCCACTGACCATCTCCCAGAGGCGGGAGGTTGCGTACGAGCTTCAACTCACCACGATACATGGCCGCATTGCCGGAAAGCTCATGACCCACTGCGGCGTCGGCTGGTCTGACCCGCGTCTGTTGGCCCAGAATGACCGGCAGCAGACTAACGCCTGAGGGTGGCTCGATCCGACGGCCCTCAATGCTCGGGGGCGCAGGCTGAGCGCCGCTAAGCGAAAGCAGGGTCGGCACAATATCGGTGATATGCGCGAATCCGCTGTGAATGGCTCCAGGCGCAGTGCCCGGCACACCGGCGACGATCAATGGAACACGCACGCCGCCTTCACCTGCAAAAAATTTGTAGCTCGACAGGGGCGAGGCCACTGCACGGGCCCAGTGTGGTCCGATGACCGCGTAAGCGCCGGGATCGCCCATCGCATCCAGATCGCTGCGATAGCTGGCACGCAACCACAGTCGCGAAATCAACGAATCAAATGGATCCGAGGCCTCGGCGCCGTTGTCGGACAGAAACACGAATACCGTTCGTTCGAGCTCTCCGATGTCGCGCAGATGCGCAATCAGGCGACCGACGTGGTGATCCATGGCCTGTGCCATGCCGGCATAGACTTCCATCCGGCGCGCCTCATAGCGACGCGTGCTCTCGTTCAAAGACGCCCAGTCGGGCGCATCGGACATGGCCTGCATCGGGGCATTGGCCGGAATCACTCCCAGTGCTGCAGACCGGTCACGCCGCGCCTGGCGCAATGCCGCCCAGCCTGCGTCGTAATTGCCGCGGTGCTGATCGATGAATGCACGCGGCGCCTGCAGCGGAATGTGATTGGCCTGAAATCCGATATAGGCGAAGAAGGGCTTTGCCTGTGCTGCGTCCTCCTTCAGATAGCCGATCATCTTGTCGACGAAAAACTCCGATGAATAGAAGCGCTCAGGCATGCGCGCCTCGCGCCCATCTTCGAACCAGTACACCTGGTCTGTCAGGCCGAGATAGCGTTGCGACGGGTTCCAGTTGTCCGATCCGGTATCGCCCTGAATCAAGGAACGGTCAAACCCACGCTGAGGCGGCAAGTTATGGGGTTCATTGCCGACATTCCATTTGCCCGTCACGTAGGTGCGGTAGCCGCGGTCACGCAGCAGCTCCGCCACGGTCACCACGTTGCGATTCAGGCTACCGAGATAACCCGGCTTGCCCGCATGCTGGTGAGGCATCGACTCTCGCAGATTGCCCACCCCAGCCAAATGATTGTCGACCCCGGTGAGCAGCATCGAGCGCGTTGGCGAACACGAGCCGCTGACGTGAAAATTTGAAAAGCGCATGCCACGGGCGGCGAGCGCATCAAGATGCGGTGTCGGAATTTCGCCGCCAAAAGCCCCCACATCGGTGAAGCCCCAGTCATCGGCCACCAGGATCACGATGTTGGGCGGGCGAGGCTCGGGCGATGCAGCCAACGCCCCCGGACTGCTTAGCCCAGCCCACACTACGGCCAACCAGCAGGCGAGCAGCCGATCAAACCCACTGAAGTAGCGCGCGCGGCGCATGCTTGCCGATTGCACGGTTTGTTGTGTTGCCTTCAATCGAGCGACGCAGTCAAGCACCCTCATGATCCTGTGTGATGGATGGAATGAATGGGCAGTTCCTCAGCCCTGTAGTCGGCCGGGCGCCCGCGTGTCAAACATTGCTCGATGACCCAGAGCCGATCCTGCCCCCAGACTGCGGTGTTGCCCACCCGAAAGGCCGGTACACCCCAGAGCCCTGCATCCAGCAAGGCGGTGCGATGATGTTCCGCCTGTGTACGCCATGCGTTGTCACGCAAGGCTTCACGTGCTTCTTGCCAGGTCAAGCTGGCGCGCTCGGCGATCCGACGCAATCCATGGTCACTGCCTGCATCCAGGCCTTCGGCCCAGACGCCCTGCATGAATGAGAGGACATAGGCCTGCCCGGCACCGCGCTGCTCGGCCAGCGGCATGAGCGCCAGCCCGCGTTCGGTGGGCCGCCCCACCGGATCATTCAACCTGCCAAACGGTACACCATGCAGGCGCGCCTCACGGGCAGCATCAAGGCTGATGTAGCGGCGCTTGGCGGCCGGCACCGGAAGGCCGCGCATCACCATGGGCAGCAGAAAACGCAGTCTGACGGTTGCGCCGGTCAGTCGTGCCAACTCGAAGACGCGCGGTGCAGCAATCGCGGAATAAGGACTGCGCAGGGAAAAGAAAAACTCGATCTCGGTCGATGTGGCACATGCGATTGGCGTCACCCGATCGCGTACTGCAGGAGCCAGATCGACCCCTTCGGTGCGGTCCAAGCCAAGCGAGCGCAACCGCGCCTCCAGGTAATGCATCCGATCCAGGCCCCAGTACCACTCGCCCGCGTAGTGAAATGTAGCGCTCAGGTAATGACCCAGACGCTCACGCAGCGCAGCGGACTCGGCAAGATGCGTCACAAGCTCGGTTTCGCTCGCAGGATCGATCGGTGCATGCGCAATCCCGGATGCAAGACCCTGCGAAGATTGTTCGAGCGCAACCGCCCTGTCCTTCGCAACGCCGTCCCAGAGCGCCGACGACACGGGTGCGGCGGCCTCGATAAACCGTCCGGCATGCAGTGCGCCCAGCAAGGCGCGTTGCGCGGTGCGCACTAGATCGGGCGAGGGCTGATCTGCAGGATCGCGAAAATGCAGACCGAGGCGTTCAGCCAAAAGAGCTGCGTCGCGCCGACTCCAGGCCACCAGCCGCGAACGGTCAGGTGCCGCAGAATCAGGCGCTGGCGGCACCAGATGCGGCACACAGTGCACCGCGTATCGCGCAGCAAACGCCGGCAAACACTGAGCCACCAGCGCGCTGTAGGGATCATCGACCTGAAAAAACACATGCACCTGATGCGGTGCATGGCGCTTGATCCGCCGCTGCTCCGCTTGCGCGCGCAAACGCATCAGGCGCGACTCGCTCAACAGGCGAGCGGAAATCATCGGCGTGAGCAGCGTTCTGATCGACATGCCTCACTGTAAACCACAGTCCCGACGACCACATGAAACCGTGCAATGTTCCTGCAAGGCGCTTAGCGATGTGGATCCTTCAGAACGCAAACCCGATAAATTGTGCGAAAGTCGAGCGTCCTGGCAGCGCCCGATTCAGCGTTGAAATTACCCGTCTACAGGTCGCCCATGAACCATCCCGCCAATCAAGCACCCGATCAGAAGCTGCATGTTGCAGGTTCCGCTGCTGCCGCACCGCTGGCGACACAGGTCTGGCATGCAAGCTACTCGCCCGGTGTGCCGCAAGAAATCGACACGGATACGCTCGGGTCCATCGGGGACTATTTCGAACGCGCGGTGACTCAACACGGTGCCAAGCGCGCATTCGTGAGCGGCGCCACCGGCACAACGCTTTCCTACAACGCGCTGGATCAACTCTCGCGGCAGGTGGCGGGCTATTTCCAGAATGTGCTGAAGCTTGCGCCCGGGGCCAGAGTGGCGCTGATGATGCCCAACCTGCTGCAATATCCAGTCTGTCTGTTCGGGCTGCTGCGGGCGGGCTACGTGGTGGTCAATGTCAACCCGATGTACACGCCGCGCGAACTCGAACATCAGCTCAAGGATTCAGGCGCCGAGGCGATGATCGTGGTCGACATGTTCGCCCACACCGTGCAGCAGGTGCGCGAGCGCACCGCGCTTCGCCACATCATCGTGACCGGTCTGGCCGACGCCATGCCCTGGCTCAAGCGCAGCATCGGTCACTTCGTGATCCGTCAGGTCCGCAAAGCCGTACCGCCGTATCAGTTGCCCGGTCACGTGAGCTATCTGGAAATGCTGGAGCACGGCGCGCGCGTTGGCTTTCAACCGGTATCAGTCCCCTCCGACGATCTGGCCTTTCTGCAGTACACAGGCGGCACCACGGGCGTGTCCAAGGGCGCCATGCTCTCGCATCGCAACATCCTGGCCAATGCGCGCCAGGTGCAGGTGTGGTGCGAGCCTTTCCTTGAGACTGACGTCGAGCAGATCAGCATCACGGCCATCCCGCTCTACCATGTCTTCGCATTGGGTTCGTGCCTGACTTTTGCAGGCATGGGCGGCACCAATGTCCTGGTGGCCGATCCCCGCAATATTCCAGCGTTCATCAAGGTACTGCGCAGCTATCGATTCGTGTCGCTGCCCGCTGTCAATACCCTGTTCAGCAGCCTGCTCAATGATCCTGCCTTCGCATCGGTTGATTTCACTGCGCTGCGGCTGGCGGTCGGTGGAGGTACCGCCGTTCAGCGCCCGGTGGCCGAGCGCTGGCAGCAACTGACCGGCACCCCGCTTCTCGAGGGCTACGGCCTGACCGAATGCTCACCCACGGTCACTATCAACCCCCTGCACATCGAAGCCTTCAGTGGCACGATCGGCTTGCCTGTGCCGTCCACCGAAGTGTCGATTCGCTCCAGCGATGGCGAGCCTTTGCCGATTGGCGAAGCGGGCGAATTATGTGTGCGCGGACCTCAGGTCATGCGCGGTTACTGGCAGCGTCCACAAGAGACTGCGGCGGTCATGACGGCCGATGGTTTCCTGAAGACCGGCGATCTGGCAGTCATGGATGCGCAGGGGTTCATACGCATCGTCGATCGCATCAAGGACATGATCCTGGTCTCCGGGTTCAATGTGTACCCCAACGAGATTGAAGAGGTGGCCATGATGCATCCGGATGTTCTGGAGGCTGCGGCGGTGGGTGAGTCCATCGACAGTGCTGCCGGAGAGCGCGTGGTCCTTTACGTGGCGCGCAAGTCTGACGCGCTGACGCAAGACGCCTTGATCGCACATTGCCGTACGCAACTCACCGCCTACAAGGTGCCCCGCGAAGTGCGCTTCCTGCCCGAGCTGCCGAAAAGCAACGTAGGCAAAATTTTGCGTCGTGAACTGCGCGATCGCGTCACCGCCGCGCCAGACCGTCAATGAGGCACTTCTGATGATTCGGCGCAAGACACTTGGCATCGGCTTGCTTGCACTGGCAATGCTCGCCGCTGTGATCTGGACCCAGCGACTGCTGATCCTGCAGTACACCGTGGGTTGGCGCACCGACATCTTGAATCCGCGCGACCCCTGGCGCCCGATCCCCTGGCAGACCGGACCGCAGATGCCTGCCCAACCGGCGGCACAACGCGCACCCAATATTATCGTCATCCTTGCCGACGACTTAGGCATCAACGATGTAGGGGCCCACGGTGGGGGTCGCGCCGCCATCGGTGTGCCCACTCCCGCCATCGACTCCATCGCGGCTGCCGGCGTGCGCTTCGACAATGGCTATGCCGGCAGCGCCGTGTGCACGGTGTCTCGCGCAGCCCTGCTCACCGGTCGGTATCCATGGCGCTTCGGTGTGGAATTCACGCCCACGCCGGGCGCGATGGGCCGGGTGGCCGGCGAGCTGTACAGAGACCCGCAGCGCATTCATCCGGTCCTCATCGACCGGGACATTGCTTCACACACCCCGAGCTTTAATGAGCTGGGCATGCCGGAGTCGGAGGTCACGCTGGCGGAATTGCTCAAGACGCGTGGCTACCATACGGTGCACATCGGTAAATGGCATTTGGGCAGTACGCCGCAAATGCGACCGAACAATCAGGGGTTTGATGAGTCTCTGTTCATGGAGAGCGGCCTGTATTTGCCAATCAAACATCCCGACGTGGTCAATTCGCGTCAGGACTTTGATCCAATCGACCGTTTCTTGTGGCCCAACATGCGATTTGGCGTCAGTTACAACGGCGGGCGCTGGTTTGAGCCCAAACGGTATCTCACTGACACGTTCACAGATGAAGCCGTGAACGTCATTCGCAACAACCGGCATCGGCCGTTCTTCTTGTACCTCGCTCACTGGGGCGTACACACGCCGTTGCAAGCCAGCAAGGAAGACTACGACGCCCTGCCCGGCATCACAGATCAACGACTGCGCGTGTATGGCGCCATGATCCGTTCGATTGATCGCAGCGTGTCACGCGTGCTGCAGACCCTTCGCGAGGAGGGGCTGCTGGAGAACACGCTGGTCATCTTCAGCAGCGATAACGGTGCCCCGGGCTATCTCGGGCTGACCGATCCCAACAAGCCCTACCGCGGCTGGAAACTCACGTTTTTTGAAGGCGGCATCAAGGTGCCTTACGTGGCGCAATGGCCGGCCCGCATTCCGCCGGGCTCACGCTTTGCTGCACCGGTCTCACACATCGACATGATGCCCACGGCCGCAGCGGCAGCGGGCGCCACACTGCCGGCTGACCGCCCGATCGATGGCCAAAACCTGCTGCCTTTTCTGCAGCGTGAGCCACAACCCCCGACCCCACGCGCACTCTACTGGCGCGACGGTCCGTATCGCAGCGTGCAAGAGGCAGGCTGGAAGCTGATCAGTTCCGCGCGTCCGCAACGGGAATGGCTCTTCGATCTGAATCGCGATCCAACCGAGCAACAAGACCTGGCTGCCAGCCAACCCGAGCGTCTTGCAGCGCTGCGCGCACGGCTTGAGACCCATCACGCCGGCCTGCCTGAGCCCCTTTGGCAATCATTCATCGGCATGCCGATTTTCATCGACAAATCGCTCGATCAGAAGCAGTTGCCCTCCGACGAATACACCTACTGGTTCAACTGAACCTGACGGGGCCTGCTTCATGACGTTCGATCAGAAAACCATTCAATTACTGGCTGCGGTGGGCGTGATGCTGGCGTTTGCCCTCGCGGAACTTGCTGCCGGGCGGCTCTTTCCGCGCGAAGCCACGCGACAGGACAATCGGCTGGATGTGGCGGTGACGCTGCTGTTTCCACTTATCAGCGGTGCGGTGCTGTTGATTTCGCAAAGCCTGTGCGCCCACTGGCTGCCCCAATGGAGCGGCCTGCTTGCGCAGTGGTCCTGGTGGCAGGCGCTGCTGCTGCTGCTGCTGGCCGACGATCTCACGCAGTACTTCTGGCACCGGCTGAGCCACACCTCGATCATGTGGCCTTTGCATCGCGCACATCATTCAGCCGCTTACATGAGCGTGCGCGTGGTCTACCGCAACAACGCGTTCTATTACGGGCTCATGCCCGGCATCTGGTTGTCAGGCATGCTGATCCATATGGGCATTGGCTGGGTCTATGTCGGCTATACCATCGTGAAATTGAGCGTCATCATCGGCGCTCACAGCGCCGTCGCCTGGGACCGCCCCTTGCTTGACCGACCGTTCTGGCGTCCGCTGTTGTGGCTGCTTCAACGCACGATCTCAACCCCGGTCACGCATCGCGCACATCATGCGCTCACGCAGGACGACGGTATCGGCCATTACACCGGGAACTACGGCAATCTGCTCTTTTTGTGGGACGTTCTTTTCGGGACTGCCCACATCACGCGACAGTACCCGCCTGCCTATGGGCTGCCTGACGATCGTCAGCATGGCCCAGAGCCCTGGGCGGTACAGTTTCTGTTTCCGGTGCTGCGGTCCAATCGTGCCGAGACGGTGTTGGGTCGCGGCGCCCATGCACCGCCCGGCGCCCCCGTCAGCGCATCACACCACACAGGAGATCACCCATGAAATTGTCTGCTGAAGGCCGCAATGTCGTCATCACCGGAGGAAGTCAGGGGCTTGGACTGGCGACGGCCCTGGCCTATGCGCAGGCCGGTGCCAACGTGGCGCTGATCGCCCGACGGGCCGAGCCACTCGAGCATGCGCGGGCCGCGATTGCAGCCGTTGCGTCGGTCAAGGTGCTGCCGATTGCCTGCGATGTCATGTCTGCGGATGGCTTGCTCAAGGCACACCAGGACATTGAGCGCCATCTCGGCGGTGTCGACATCCTGATCAACAACGCTGGCAAGTCGCAGGCCACTGCGTTTGAAGGGATCACCGACGAAGTCTGGCAGGCCGACCTGGATCTGAAGCTGTTTGCAGCCATTCGACTCACCCGGCTGGTGTGGCCGGGCATGAAGGCGCGCCGATGGGGCCGTGTGATCAATGTGCTGAATACTTATGCGAAAGCACCGGGACCGAATACCGCGCCCACCTCGGTGTCGCGGGCTGCCGGGCTTGCCCTCATGAAAGTGCTGGCCGCCGAAGGCGCGCCCCACAACATCCTGGTCAATGCGCTCCTCGTCGGAGTGATCGAATCAGAGCAGACGCACAGGCGCCATACCGCAGCAGCCCCCGATGTGCCGTTTGAAACCTTCGCGGCCGAGATCGGCAAGCGCATTCCCCTCGGGCGCATCGGCAAAGCCGAGGAATTTGCGGGCACGGCGCTGTTTCTGGGTTCCGAAGCCGCTGGTTACCTGAGCGGCACGGCCATTAACGTCGATGGCGGCAGTTGCCCGGTCTGGTAACGCCGGGGGCAATCAAATGGGCTGACCTGCCGTGCGGGTCAGCTGCCGGGCGAATCGGCCGATTCAGGAGACGCGGCATGATGGCGCGCCAACGCACGCACAAAGACAAGCGTCAGGGCTGCAAAGGCCACGGACGCGCTGATGAAGACCCCGGAAAAACCGGTGAGCGCCACCGCGAACGACACCAGGGTCACGCCCACTGACTGGCCGATAAACAAGCTGAGCGCGAACATGGCGACACCCATGCCGCGCTGCTGCGCGGACAGTTGGGTGCCGTGCACCTGCAAGGTATTGTGAAAGGCGTAAAAGCCCAGGCCCAGACTCAGGCAACCCAGAACCGAGACCCACGGTTGCGGGGCAATACCGATCAGCATCAGCCCCAGGCACACCAGCCCTCCCCCCAAAAATGCAAGGCGTCGCTC
>DGIT01000143.1:13306-37182 GCA_002386465.1 Burkholderiales bacterium UBA4615
TGAGCCGATGCGCCCAAAGCGTGTAGACGAACCCGCCTACCCCGACCACAGCGGATACTGCGGCAGCCTTCCACAAGGGCAAATCGAACTGGTGATGCAGGGCCATTGGAACAAATGAGAGCGCCCCATGCATGAGCAGGGCCTCGATCATCACTGACAGCAAAATGACCCGGGACCAGGCGGGTCGCGCAATCACCAGGTACTGACGCAGGACCGCAAGAGGCCGACTGTCTTCGGCGGACAGAGAGGCCACCTCAGGCAATCTGGCCGCCGCGCTGGCGCGCATGAGGATGCCCGCGCCCGCAAACAACACCGCCAGCACAATAAACGCCCAGCGCCAGCCGACCGTGTCGACGCAGATCCCACCAATCAGCTGGCCGCAGATCACGCCCATAATGCCGCCGCTCATGATGCGTGCCAACACAGATTGGCGTGAGGCATACGGCACCTGATCGCCAATCCAGGCGAAGGCTACCGGGATGATCGCGCCTCCCATTCCACCGGCGATCACACGTGCGGCCACCAGCGCATTCAGAGTGGGGGCTAGTGCACAGGCGATTGAAGCTGCAGCCGCGCACATCATGGCCGTGGTGATCACGCGAAATTTGCCCAGCCGATCGCCCAGTGGCCCAATCACGACCTGCAGCAAGCCATAGGCAATCGCGAATCCGGTGTTGACCGCTGCGCAAGCGGCCACCGTGCTGTCGAACTCATCTACCAGGCGCGGCAGCATCGCGTCGCACACCCGCATGGCCGCGCTACTGGCGAAGGCACCCAAAGCGAGTAATCCGACAACGCCTCGCAGGGCGCGCTCATCCAGGGCGCTTCGCCCATGCGATCCGTTCGGTGCCAACACGCGGTCAAACCTGAAATACAAGGCCTTGCATTGTGCCTGAGCAGCTTTTGCGCACCGAAGCGCCCGATTCGATTATCTTCAGTGGATGAAATCCATCCGCATTGATCGAACCCGCCGCCTGCGCGACGAGCCCGGCACAGGACACAACCGCTGGCATCCGGACATTGCGCCGATCATCGAGGTGGCGCCTGGAGAAGACCTGCTGCTTGAGACCCGTGACGCATCGGACGGCCAGGTGAAGCCAGGCATGTCGTTTGACGACCTCGCCCGCCATGACAAGAAGGCCGGACACCCACTCACCGGGCCGGTGTATGTGCAAGGAGCTCAGCCCGGTGACCTGCTGGAGGTGGAGTTCGTGGAGCTGACCGCACAGCCGCACGGCTGGACGGTGATTCGACCAGGCGCCGGGTTTCTTCGCGATCATTTCGATGCCCGTTTCTTAGCCCATTGGGATATCAATGCCGGATTTGCGCGATCGGCGCAGATTCCCGGGGTGCGGATCCCGGAGGGTATCTTCATGGGCACAGCTGGCGTTGCACCGTCTCATGAACAACTGGCGCAGTGGACCGCGCGCGAGGCCGATCTGGTACGACGTGGTGGGATCGCTTTGCTGCCGGATGCCCAGGATGCCGTACCCGCTGTAGAGCCGATCGCCAGCAGCGGGTTGCGCACTATGCCGCCGCGCGAAAATGGTGGCAATGCGGACATTCGCCAGCTGACCCGGGGCGCTCGCCTGCAGCTGCGCGTCAATGTGCCCGGGGCGCTGTTCTCACTCGGAGACGCCCATTACGCGCAGGGCGACTCCGAATGCTGCATCACCGCGATTGAGATGGGCGCCAGTGCCGTGGTCCGATTCAAGCTGCTGTCCGGTGAAGCGGATCGACGTCGGATGCGTTTTCCGCGCTTCTCGCATCCTGGCTATTTCATGGATCCGCGTTGGGCTGCGCCACACAACTTCATTGCCACCACGGGCTTGCCGATTCGTGAAGACGGCACCCAGGAATGCGAGGACCTGACACTGGCTGCACGCAATGCACTGCTCGAGATGATCGCGCTGCTGGGTGAGCGCGGCTTCAGCCGTGAGCAGGCCTATGTGATCTGCTCGCTGGCAGTCGATTTGCGCATCAGCAATGCGGTCGATCTGCCAAATGTCTGCGTCAGTGCGCTGCTGCCTGAGGCGATCTTCGAGGCTTGAGCAGATCGGCGGTTTTCCCACAGCAGGCTAAGCCCTGCTGAACCTGAGCGTGGTGTTCAGCCGTGGCTGCCCGAGCGTAGCTTGAGGATCGAGTGCGTGGCCAGGGACAGACTGCTCATGGTGAGTACACCCAGGATGGGCAAAAGAATTGCCCCGCGCACACCGGCCAGGCCCACCACCTGCCCTGCAATCAGCGCGCCCAGTGGCCCGCCACCGGTCGTGGCCAGCGTGTAGGCCGCCATCACGCGCGCCTGATGCGATGGCGGCGATTGCTCCTGCATGATCGTTCGGCTCATGGTCATGGCCATGCCACCGCTCATGCCCCAGAAAAAGATGCAGAGGTAGTAGCACCAGGCGGGCGGGCCTAGAGCAATGGGCGCCAAGGCCAGACAGCCCGTGAGCTGCGACAGCAGCAAGGCCCGCCCAGGTCTGCGGGAGCCGCCGCGTCGCATCAGGCCAAAGACGCTCAGCAAGGTGCCCAGCGCAAACACCACATAGGCGAGTGAAATATCCTGAGCGCTGCCTGAGTACAGATCGCGCACGGCGAGCGGCATGATCACCAGGAACATCCCGCCAAAGAAAATGCCCATGCCCAGGGTCACGAGGTACGTGGCTCGCAGCACCGGCGTGGAGGCAATCAGCGACAGCCCTGCCCCCAGTTCGACCCACAGGCTGCTGCGGGGCTTTTCCGGCGCATCGGCCGTGCGCCCCCGCCCGCGGGGCAGTTGGGCAGCGACCCACACGCCGATGGCGGCCACCGCCGCCTGCACCAGCAAGACACCAACCACGCCCCATTGCGCTGCACGACCGGCCAAGGCCTGGCCGGCCATTTGCGTGGCAAATTGGGTTCCGATGGCCAGGGTCACCATGCGTTGCACGTTCACCCCCGCCACGCGCTTGAGCAGACCGTCACGGGCAGGCAGCGAAAATGCGCCCACCATGCCCCAGGCGAAGGCATACGCCAGCACGGCCCATTCGCTGGAATGCCCTCGCCAGATCAGCCACGCCAGTACCAGCGGCATGAGCACGGCACCCGCCTGCAATTGCATCAGCCAACGTCGGGCATCTACCCGATCTGCCATCCAGCCACCGACCAGCAGAAACAGCATCAGCGGCAGCTGGCCAACCATTTGCGTGAGGCCGAAGCGGCTTGCCGACTGGTTCAGCTCAATTGCCATCAGATAGGGCAAGAGCACCATCTGGATGCCATTGGGCACCATGTAGGTGGCGACGCTGGCAAGAAACCATCGGGCCGGTGCGGCAAGGGCAAAGGTCAAGGTACAGGGTCTGAAAAGTGCGGCAAGAGGCTGAAGCTTAACGGGCTGCGCCCCTGCGGTCGAACCCAGCGCCAAGCGCAGCGGCCGCGATCGCCTGTAGCATCTCGGGATGTCCGCCTCCCGCCCCGAACCGACGCCTCGTGCGCCCAAGCCCCCTCGCCCTGCTTCAGGCCCGCCGAGCAATACAGCTGAACCGCACGCTCCCGTGCCTTTTAGCTCGCTCGGGCTTCCGAACCCGTTGCTTGAAGCTCTCAACGACGTGGGCTATGAGACCGCCTCACCCATCCAGGCACAGACCATCCCGCTCCTGATGTCCGGGTGCGATCTGCTCGGTCAGGCGCAAACCGGAACCGGCAAAACAGCGGCTTTTGCATTACCGATCCTGGCACGGCTCACGCCTGCAGCAGGCGCGCCTCAGGCCTTGATCCTCGTTCCGACACGCGAACTTGCGATACAGGTGGCGGAGGCGTTTCAACGCTACGCAGGCCACCTCCCAGGTTTTCATGTGCTGCCGATTTATGGCGGCCAGGGCTACGGCACGCAGTTGGCGGCTCTGCGCCGCGGCGTCCATGTCATTGTCGGAACGCCGGGTCGTGTCATCGACCACCTTGAGCGACGCACGCTCGACCTCGCCTCGGTGAATACCCTGGTGCTCGATGAAGCCGACGAAATGTTGCGCATGGGCTTCGTCGAAGAAGTCGAGCGCATCCTGCGCGACACACCGGCGACCCGCCAGACGGCACTCTTTTCGGCCACCATGCCAGCCGCGATTCGCCGGATCGCACAGACCCATCTGCGCCAGCCTGCAGAAGTGACGGTGGCTGCCCGCACCACGACGGCCGCCGGCATTCGCCAGCGCTACTGGCTGGTGAGTGGCATGCATAAATTCGATGCCCTGGTGCGCATCCTGGAGGGGGAGCCCTTCGATGCCATGATCGTCTTTTCGCGGACCAAACTGGGGGCCGACGACATCACCATGAAGCTCGTGGCCCGTGGCTTTTCCGCGGCAGCCATTCATGGCGACATGCAGCAGGCCCAGCGCGAACGCACGGTGGGGCAGCTGAAGGCCGGCGCGATTGACATCCTGGTGGCGACCGATGTGGCTGCACGCGGCCTGGACGTAGAACGCATCAGCCACGTGCTGAATTACGATGTGCCGTCCGACCCCGAGAGCTATACCCACCGCATCGGACGCACCGGCCGCGCTGGACGCAGCGGACAGGCCATCCTGTTCATCACGCCCCGCGAACGGGGCCTGCTCAAGGCCATCGAACGCGCGACGCGCCAGCCGATCGCACTCATGCAATTGCCCACGCTGCGTGAAGTCAACGATGCACGCATTGCACGATTCAAGGCCAAGATTGCCGAAACGCTCGAAGCCGGGGGACTGGAATCCTTGTCGGCAGTGATTGCCGAATATGAGCGTGAGACCAATGTGCCGGTGCTTGAGATTGCTGCGGCGCTCGCACGCATGGCACGCGACGGCGAACCGCTTGTGATTGAAAAGCCCTTGCGCGACCGGGGGCCCCGCCAATCGGAGGCGGAAGGCGAGAACCTACCGACCGAGAGCGTGCCGTCGCCCGATGTGACGGCAGGGGCGCACACCCAGATCCTGTCCACCGGTCAAACAGCGCCGGCCACCCTATCGGATGCAGCACAGCGCGCGCCCGCACGGTCGGCATCGCCTGCCCCGAGAATGGATTCTGCACGAGGCAGTGGTGTGAACTATCGCGTCGAAGTGGGGGCGCGTCACGGCGTGAAGGCCGGCAATCTGGTCGGTGCCATTGCCAATGAGGCGGGCCTGCAGGCGCATCTGATCGGGCGCATCGAAATCCTGCCCGAACACAGTCTGGTCGAGTTGCCGCCTGGTTTGCCCACACGAGTCCTGCAGCATCTACAAACTGTACGTGTGGCCGGGCGCCCGTTACGCATCCGGCCCGATGAAGTCGCGCAAGCCCGTCCGTGGCAAGCGCGCAAGCCTAAGCCACGCCCCAAAAACTGAGCGGCCAGACTCACGCTTTCACAGGAGCACGCTGCATGGACGCACTGCAGGGACTCAAGGTCCTTGAGCTCGGTCAACTGATTGCAGGTCCTTTTGCCGGAAAAACGCTGGCCGATTTTGGTGCCGATGTCATCAAGATCGAACCGAGTGATGGCGGCGACCCGCTGCGCACCTGGCGTTTGCTGCGCGAAGGCACTTCGGTCTGGTGGGAGGTGCAGTCTCGCAACAAGCGATCGGTCGCAATGGATCTGCGCCAGCCTGAAGCGCAGGAAGCTGTGCGAAAGCTCGCGGCCGAGGCCGATGTGCTGATTGAGAACTTCAAACCGGGTACCCTCGAAGCCTGGGGCCTAGGATGGGACGTGCTGCATGCGCTGAACCCGCGACTGATCATGTTGCGTATCTCGGGGTTCGGACAAACCGGTCCGTACCGCAATAAACCTGGGTTTGGTGTACTGGGCGAAGCGATGGGCGGGCTGCGCCACCTCACTGCAGAGCCTGATCGCGTGCCGGTGCGGGTCGGCGTGTCCATCGGCGATACGCTGGCCGCGCTGCATGGTGTGATCGGCGTGCTGACCGCGCTGCGCCACCGTGAGGTCAATGGCGGCCTGGGTCAGATGATTGATGTGGCGCTCTATGAAAGCGTCTTCAATGTCATGGAGAGCCTGCTGCCCGAATACGACGCCTTTGGAGCTGTACGAGGCGCTGCAGGCAGCGCGCTGCCAGGCATTGCCCCAAGTAATGCGTATCGCTGCGCACAGGGCGCTTATGTGCTGGTGGCCGGTAACGGAGACAGTATCTTTCGCCGACTCATGACCGCTATCGGGCGCGCTGACCTGGCTGCCGACCCGGCTCTGGCGCGAAACGACGGGCGTGTTGCACGGGTCGGTGAAATCGATGCGGCCATCGAATCATGGACATCGGCGCGCAGCATCGATGAAGTCATTCGGGTGCTTGAAGCGGCCGGAGTTCCCGTCGGGCGGATCTACACCGTGGCAGATATTGCGAACGACCCTCAGTATCTGGCGCGCGACATGATCGTGCAGACTCAGGATGCGCACGGCCGGGCGCTCAAGGTGCCAGGCATTGTGCCCAAGCTTGCTGACACCCCTGGACGCATGAGAACCCCTGCTCCACTGCTGGGCCAACACACCGAGAGCGTGTTGCGCAGCAGCGGCTGGCCTTTACAAGGACCGACCGCACCGGACCGATCAGGCCTGGCGTCGACCGACTGAGTCAGCCGGCGGCTCAGGGCTTGCGGCTGCGCGTATTGAAGCGCTCGATGCTTTCAATGAAGGCGTCACTGCGAACGGCCAGTTGCTGCGTCCGGTTTTCAAGCTGAAGCGCCGACTCCAGGCTTGGCGCATCGACGTTCAGATCAAGCACCTCCTTGGTCATGCGCAAGCCGAACGGGCTCTTCTCGAGCATGACACGGGCCACCTCGATCGCCGCAGCCACGCTCTGCCCGTCGGGCACCAAGCGCGACACCAGAGCAATCCGTTCGGCCTCCACGGCACCCACCTCGCGCCCGGTGAACAGAATCTCTGCAGCACGGGACACTCCGATCAGTCGGGGCAACAGGTACGTGCTGCCAATTTCCCCTGCGGACAGACCGATATTGATGAACGACGCAACAAATCGCGCGCTTTGTGCAGCGATCCGGATGTCGGCTGCCAGCGAGAAGCAAAACCCGCCTCCTGCCGCCACGCCGTTGACGGCTGCAATGACCGGCTGCGGAATGCGACGCAGACCTGAGACCAGGCGCGCAAGGCGCTGTTGCGTACTCATCGCGGTTTCGACACTCGGTCGCACGCCGCCATGGCGTTCACGCGCCTCTTTCAGATCAGTGCCCGAACAGAACCCCGGCCCCGCCCCCGTCAGGATCAGCACGCGTGCCGGATGCTGTTCCAGAAGGCGGAGCACGTCGCCGAATTCCTCCAGCAATTTCACGCTGATGGCGTTCAGACGCTCCGGCCGATTCAAGGTGAGCAACGCAATACCTGGCTCAGGTTCAGTCAGCAACAGGGTCTCGAATGGGTGTTGCATGGTGGTTACTCCAGTTCGACGCCGGCCGCCTTCATGGACGCAGTGAAGGCGACGATGGCCTTGTTCTGATAATCGCGCAGTTTGGCAGGGGTTGAGGTCTGGGCTTCCTGCCCGAGACCCAGCAGCTTTTGCTTCATCTCAGGCGCTTCAATGACTGCCCGGATTTCGCGGTTCAACATGTCGATGGTCGCCGCAGGCGTGCGCGCTGGCGCATAAAATGAATAAAAGCCCTCACTGGCAAGCCTGGGGTAACCCAGGTCAGCAACCGTGGGCAAATCGGGCGCAGCGCCGGAGCGCCTGGGTGAGGATACGGCCAGGATATTGACCTTGCCCGAGCGATGGTGATGCCCACTGCGGCCGTTCCGAAGTTGGCAAGCTTCGGAACGGCTTTGAACCACGCGGTGTAGTCGATCACTGGAGCATGCCGATTCGCACGTCGTCTCGCGACAGCAGGCGCACAGGCACCGGGGGAACACGCCAGATCTCCCGGGCATATTCGCGGATGGTGCGATCTGACGAGAACGAGCCCGAGCGCGCACTGTTGAGAATCGACATCCGTGTCCAATGCGTCGGCTCGCGCCAGGCCTGGTCCACCCGTTGCTGACAGGCCATGTAGTCATCGAAATCGGCCAGCAGCAGGTAAGGGTCGTGGTGAATCAGGTTGTCGATCAGGGGCCTGAACAGGGTGTCGTCGCCTTCGCTGAAATGCCCGCTGCTCATCAGATCCAGCACGGCGCGCAGCCGCTCATTGGCCAGAAAAATATCCACCGGCCGGTAGCCGTTTGCCCCGATGGACTGGACTTCTTCGACGGTCTTGCCAAAGAGGAAAAAATTGTCGGCACCCACCGCCTCACGGATCTCGATGTTCGCCCCATCGAGGGTGCCGACGGTCAGCGCACCATTCATCGTGAATTTCATATTCCCCGTACCCGAGGCCTCTTTGCCTGCAGTGGAGATTTGTTCCGAGACATCCGCAGCCGGATAGACCCGCTGCCCCTGGCTGACATTGAAGTTGGGAAGAAATGCCACTTTGATCAGTCCGCGTACCGCAGGGTCAGCATTGACGACCGTCGCTACCGAATTGATCAGCTTGATGATCAGCTTGGCCATTCGGTAGCCCGGCGCTGCCTTGCCACCGAAGATGAAGGTGCGGGGCGCCACCTCGAGATGCGGATTGTCCAGAATGCGCAAATACAGGTCGATCACATGCAGCACGCTCAGGTGCTGGCGCTTGTACTCATGGATGCGCTTGACCTGTATGTCAAACATGGAGTGCGGATCAACGGCAATGCCGGTGCGTCTGCGCAACTGCGCCGCCAGCACCCGCTTGTTCTCCAGACGGATCGCAGACCAGGCTGACCGAAAGTTCGCGTCATCGACCATCGGCTCCAAGCCGCGCAACTGCTCCAGGTCGGTCAGCCATCCCTCGCCAATCACGTCGGTCACCAGCGCGGCCAGACGCGGGTTGCTGAGCGCGATGAACCGGCGCGGCGTGACTCCATTGGTCTTGTTGCTGAATTTCCCGGGCCACATCCGATGAAAGTCCTTCAGCACGTCGCGCTGCAGGAGTTCCGAATGCAGCCGCGCCACCCCGTTGATCGAATGGCTGCCCACGCAGGCCAGATGCGCCATGCGTACATAACGCTCGCCCTGCTCATCGATCAGCGACATGCGTGCGACCATTTCGTCATCCCCGGGGAAGCGTCGCTGCACTTCCTCGAGAAAATCGGCGTTGATCTCGAAGATGATTTCCAAGTGTCGCGGCAGCACCCGGCCCAGCAGGTCAAGCGGCCAGCGCTCCAGTGCCTCCGGCAAAAGCGTGTGATTGGTATAGGCCAGCGATTGGCGGGTGATCTCCCAGGCCGCCTCCCACTCCATGTCCTGCTCATCGACCAGCAGACGCATCAGTTCGGCGACTGCAATCGCCGGATGGGTATCGTTGAGCTGAATCGAAAATTTCTCGTGAAAGCGCGACAGCGGCTGACGCTGGGTCCGCATGATGCGCAGCATGTCCTGCAGCGAGCAGGACACGAAAAAGTATTGCTGCTCCAGTCTCAGTTCCTTGCCCTGAATCTGCTCATCGTTCGGATAGAGCACTTTGGTGATGTTCTCGGAAACAATTTTGCGGTTGACCGCTCCGTAAAAATCACCCCGGTTGAACTGCTCGATATCGAAGGCCTCAGGGGCTTCGGCGCGCCACAATCGCAGGGTATTCGCGGTATGAGTGCGATAGCCCAGGATGGGCGTGTCGTAAGGCACCCCGCTCACGGCGCGTGAGGCGATCCACCGGACGCGCTCGCGTCCATCGGGCCCCTGATGGCGCTCGGTGTGCCCCCCCAACTTGACCTGCACCGTCCACTCCGGACGGACCAACTCCCATGGGTTGCCCTGACGCAACCATTTATCCGTTTTTTCAACCTGCCATCCCTCCGAGATTTCCTGATGGAAGATCCCGAACTCGTAGCGGATCCCATAGCCCAGCGCTGGAATTTCCAGCGTCGCCATCGAGTCGAGAAAACAGGCGGCTAGTCGCCCCAAGCCGCCGTTGCCCAGACCTGGTTCTTCTTCCTGGTAAAGCAACTCGTCGAAGTCGAGTCCCAGTTCGGTCATCGCCTGGCGCGTCTGCGGCAGGATGCCCAGATTGACCAGGTTGTTACCGAGATGCGGACCCATCAGAAATTCGGCAGACAAGTACGCCACCGTGCGTGCGCCCTGCACGGTATAGGCCGAGGCAGTGCTGATCCAGCGCTGCAGCAACCGGTCTCTCACCAGATGCGCCAGCGCGAGGTGGTAATCCGTGCGGCTCGCCAAGGCCGGGAACTTACCCTGCACGTAGAACAGGTTGTCCAGAAAGGCGCGCTTGATCGCCTCCTTGCTCAGACCGGTTCGGTGCTCTTCGCCCGCTGGCGAAAGAGGCAACTCGCTGGAGGGACTGGCATCAATGCTCTTCAACCTGGTGCCTTTCAGACAAAATCAGGGACGCCGGAAAATGGATGCGAATTTCATGCCATACAGTCCACCTCAACGGGCGGTATACCCGCCGTCATCCACGTAATAGGCGCCCGTGATGAACGAAGCTGCCTCGGAACACAGGAACAGCACGAGGGAGGCAATCTCCTGGGGCTGTCCCAGGCGGCCAATCGGATGCATGGCAGTGATCATGTCGCGGCTCGCATCGGCCGAACGGATCGGCGCAGTCATCGGGGTTTCAATGAAGCCTGGACCGACCGCGTTGACGCGAATATTGCGTGACGAATATTCCAGGGCAGCCACCTTCGTCAGACCGACCACCCCGTGCTTGGACGCGGTGTAAGCGGGTGCATGCGCAAAGCCTACTGTGCCAAGGATCGAAGCCATGTTCACGATCGCGCCGCCGCCGCTCTCGAGCATGGCGGGCAGTTCGGCACGCAGGCAGTAAAACACGCCGTCCAGATTGATCGACATCACCCGACGCCATGCCTGCAGGTCATATTCTCCGGTGGGCGTGGGGATGCGCGCGCCCCCTCCGCCACCGGAAATACCTGCATTGTTGACCGCACAATCCAGGCGGCCGTACTGCTTGAGGGTGGCAGTCACCATCGCCGCCGCGGAATCGGCATCCGCCACATCCACGCCGATGAAGGTCGCCTGCGCACCGGCATCGCGCAGCGCCTGCGCTGCAGACTCACCAGCTTGTCCAGGCAGATCCGCCAGGGCCACCTTGGCCCCACAAGCCGCGAAGGCGCGCGCGGTTTCCAATCCGATTCCCGACGCGGCACCCGTCACCAGGGCAACACGGCCTGCGAAGGCCTGCGGGGAAAATACGGACGAGGGGTTTTTCGGGGCAGACGCAGCAGTCATGGCAAAAGGCTCCGGTGGCAAAGGTGGCAACTGGCAGTTGCGGGCAAGTAGCTCTGGTCGATTATCGCTCTGCGCAAGCCTCGGCAGAGGGATGCGCCCGCGCGCACCGCTCACCATATGGGAAGATTCTGCCGATTTCACCCATTGATGAGAGGGGCTGCATGACTGGCTATCGGCACTGGGCCGACCTGAGCTGGCCGGAATTTGGTGCGCTCGACTCAGCACGCACCGTTGCGGTGCTGCCCGTGGCCGCGATTGAGCAACATGGCCCGCATCTGCCCTTGAGCACTGACGCCTGCATCAATCAGGGCGTCCTGCAGGCTGCGCTCGACCGACTGCCCGACACCATGCGCCTGCTCATCCTGCCCGCCCTTCCTGTGGGCAAGAGCGACGAACATGCGGCGTTTCCGGGGACCCTCACCCTGGGCACCGAGACGCTGATGCGCTTATGGTTCGAGATCGCCCAATCGGTGCATCGGGCCGGGGTGCGCAAGCTGCTGATCCTGAATTCCCACGGTGGGCAAGGCGGTGTGGCGCGTATTGTGGCGCAGGACGTGCGGGTGCGACTGCAGATGCTCGCGGTGGCCGCGAACACCTACGCACTGCACGATCCGCACCCTGCCCTGCCTGTACGCGAGTTGCGCCATGGCATTCATGGCGGCGCCATTGAGACAGCACTGATGCTTTATCTGCAACCTGCCCTGGTGCGTCGCGAGCATGTGGCCGACTTCGAAGCCACCAGTATCGAACAGGAATCCCGCGATACTGTCCTGCGCACTCACGGCCCCTCGACGATCGGCTGGGCAACGCAGGACCTCAACCCAAACGGGGCCTGCGGCGATGCCCGGCTGGCGACGGCCGACATCGGCCAGACCATGCTGGATCAGGCCGCGCAGCGACTTGTGGCATTGCTGCAGGACATGACGGACTACCCGCTGTCTAGCCTCAAGGAAGGCCCGCTCGGACCTGCCCGGTCCTGAGCGGATCCCGTCGAAGAACGGCCTCAGCCTGTCAGGCGACGCTTCGAAGGATCGGCCCGCATCCGGGCCGAAGCGGGGCAGACCGTGCTGCCCGATGCGACTCAGGCAGCCTGAAGCGCGGCCAGGTCGATGCGATACAGGTCAGCCACGTTGTCGCACAAGATGGCCTCCCGCTGCTCGGGGCTTAGCACGCGCGTCTGCTCAGCGAGCATCTCCTGCGACCACGGCCAGGTCGAGTCGGAGTGCGGAAAATCGTTCGCCCACATCAGCCTGCGCCAGTTCATCTGATTGGCCGAGCGAAACGCCACCCAGTCGTCCTGAAACGTGGTGTAGATGTGTTCGCTGAAAAACTCACTGGGCAGCTTGCTCAAGGTCACACCGGGCGCGAGCCAGTTGCGGTGACGCTTGTAGGCATGGTCCATGCGGTACAGATAATGCGGGACCCAGCCGGCATCGGCTTCAACGCACACCACGCGCAACTGCGGGTGGCGCTGAAACACACCACCGAAAATCAGGGTGCCGATGATGTCCTGATTGCCCCGAATGATCGACAGGAAGGTGTTGATGCGCGGCCCACGAACCGGTGCCGCATCGCGAGTCGTCAGGATGTGAAACGACAGCGGCAGTTCGAGTTCAATGGCCGCCTCCCAGACCGGGGCATAGACAGGCGAGTCGTAGTCCTCCACGGCTGGATTGCCGGGCATCATGACGCCGCGCAGGCCCAGTGCCTTGATCGCTCTGAAATCAGCGACCATTTCGGCCGGCGAGCGGCCTGCGGTTTGCCCGCACCCCAGCAGTCGGGTTGGATGCCGGTCGCAATAGGCGGCGATCCAGCGGTTGTACGCATCAAAGCAGGCTTTTTTGTAGTCGTAATCGCTGTGATTACACAGCAGCATGCCCACCGTGGGATAAATCACCTCGGCTGAGACGCCATCGCGCTGCTGGTCTGCCATGCGGGCGTCGGGGTCCCATCCGCCGCGATGCAGGTCTTCGAACTTCACACCAGCCCGCGTAATCTGCTCCGGCGGCTTGCCGGCTGCAGCCACCAGACCCAGTTGAATCGGTCGTTTCATGCCGTCGATCTGGAACACATCACCTTCGTGTTCAGTACGCACGATGCGCGGTGCCTTGTCGCGCCATGCACGATCGATGTAGGCCGTGTAGGTGTCAGGAGCCTCGGTAATGTGGGAGTCGGCAGAGATGATGGGACGCGTCATGGTCTGCGCCTCGCTCAGCTCAGGTGTGCGGGCTTGTCGCAGGGAACCGTACCCATGGCCGCGGGCGTGGTCACCTCCAGCAACTCGAATTCATCCGAGGTGGCGATTTCATTGTGCTTCAGACCACCGGGAATATGCATCGACTCGCCCGCCTTCAAGCGTCGGGTACTACCGTCTTCAAACTCCAGATCGACCCACCCGACCAGGCAATAAATGAACTGCGAATCGCAGGTGTGATAGTGCCATCCGGTGGGTTCCGACATGCCACGGGTCGCCGACATGACTTGAGCGCGCATCTGGCCATTGGTGGCGTCGTTAACCAACAGATCGCGGTACTTGAAAAACGCGCGACGGCCAGGCACCTCAGGCGCGGTTTCAGGCGTGGCATGAGCCAGCTTGGACAGGACGGTCTTCATGGGGTCTCCTCTTGGCTTGTCGGCTCAGATTACCCCAAACCAGCAGGTCTGCGCTCAGGCCGCAGCGCTTGGTCGCATCCGGTTGATCAGCCAGACGAGTGACAGCATCACGGGCACCTCAACCAGGACACCCACAACGGTCGCCAAGGCCGCGCCGGACTGCAGGCCAAAGAGCGATATCGCCACAGCCACGGCGAGTTCAAAAAAGTTGGAGGTGCCGATCAGACATGCGGGCCCCGCGATGTCGTGCGGCAATTTCAGCCATCGCGCACCCCACCAGCCCAGAATGAAAATGCCATAGCTTTGCAGCACCAGCGGGATCGCGATCATGGCAATCACCAGGGGTTGCGTGACCAGGGTCTGTGCCTGAAAACCAAAAAGGAGCACGACGGTCGCAATCAGTCCCAGGATCGACCATGGCTTCAGGCGCGCGGCCAGCTTGGGCAGCGCTGTAGCGGGGGCACCGCGCAGAACGCGACGTGTCAGCAGTCCGGCCAGCAGGGGCAGCACGACATAGAGCACCGTGGACAGCAGCAAGGTCTCCCAGGGTACGGTCACATCGGTCACCCCCAGCAGAAACGCGGCAATCGGGGCGAACGCAAAGATCATGATCAGGTCGTTCACCGAGACCTGCACCAGCGTGTAATTGGCATCGCCCCGAACCAGCTGACTCCACACAAACACCATGGCCGTGCAGGGTGCAACGCCCAGCAGAATCATGCCGGCGATGTACTCACGCGCAGAGGTCGGGTCCACCCAGGGCGCGAAAATGTACTGAAAGAACAGCACGCCCAAGCCGGCCATGGTGAAAGGCTTGAGCAACCAGTTGACGACCAGGGTGAGGTAAAGGCCTGCCGGACGTTTGCCCACATCCCGCACCGATGACCAGTCGATCTGGACCATCATCGGGTAAATCATGACCCAGATCAGGAGGGCGACGACCAGGTTGACATGGGCCACCTCAATGGACGCGACCCAATGAAACGCAGCGGGTGCGGCCAGGCCGAGTACAACGCCCGCGCCGATCCCGAGTGCGACCCACACCGTCAAAAATCGCTCAAATAAGCCCATGGGTGCGCTTTGATTCAGGCGGCCGCAGAGGTCAGGCAGGTTCCGTCGTTTTCGAGGTTGGACCGCGTGCGGCTACAGAGGTCGCCTGAACGGGAAGCAGAAGGGAAAGTGCCCAGCAGACCGTGAGCATGATCGCAGAACCGACGAGCGACCAGCCAATTCCGCCCCACTGGTAGAGCAAACCGGACATCAGCGTGCCTAAAAATCGACCCAGTGCGTTCGCGGCGTAATAAAAACCGACATCCTCGGCCGCTTTCTCTGAACCCGCATACGCCAGGATCAGATAAGAGTGCACCGAGGAATTGACTGCGAACGCAAACCCGAAAAGGCTCAACCCGGCCACCACCACCCATTCGAGATGTGCCGGTCCGGCATACACCACGGCCGCCAGCACAGCCGGAACCGCCGCCAGTATGGCCGACCACCAGCGGGCCGCAGGCACTTCCTGGCTCAGGCCGTCCGCACTGCGCCGGACGAGCGCCGGCGCAAAGGCTTGCACCACACCGTAGCCGATGGTCCACAAGGCCATGAAGGCACCGACCATACTGAAGGTCCAGCCCGAGGCATACAAAAATACCGGTACGCCCACCACAAACCAGACGTCACGCGCACCGAACAGCGCCACGCGTGCCGCAGCGAGCAGATTGATGCCCCGGTTCTTGGCGAAGAGCTCGCGCGCCGATCCAGAGGCGCGGCTTTTGCCCATCAGCGGTGGCACGAAGGCAAGCACGCCAACCAGCACGCAGGCCAGCAGGCCCGCCATGAACCACAATGCAGTCTGAAAACCGAAGGCTTGCAGCAGCACGCCGCCCAGAAAAAAGCCCACGCCCTTCATGGCATTTTTGCTGCCAGTGAAAAACGCTACCCACTTGAACAACTGGCCCGACGCGTTGCCGGCAGTGAGCTTGATGGCCGACTTGCTTGCGGTCTTGGTCAGATCCTTGGCTACACCACACAGGCCCTGTGCCAAGACCACCCAGGCCACCGAGAGCGTTGCGCTCCAGTGCGGCGACAGCGCAGACAACAGGAGAAACCCACAGATTTGCGTGCTCAAGCCCACCGCCAGCATGCGCGCAATGCCATAGCGCGTCGCGAGCCAACCGCCGATCAGATTGGCCAGAATCCCGGCGGCTTCGTAGAGCAGAAACAGGAACGCGAGGGTAAAGGGCGAGTAGCCCAGCTTGTAGAAATGCAGCAGCACCAGCATCCGCAAGGCGCCATCTGTGAGGGTGAACCCCCAGTAGGCGGCTGTCACGATCGCATAGTGTCGCGTGCCTGCATTCATAGACCGCGTGCCTCAAGCATGCAGGCGAGATCGACCATCCGACAGGCATAGCCCATCTCGTTGTCGTACCAGGCGTAGATTTTGAGCAGCGTCTCGTCGGTCACCAGCGTGGAGGGTGCATCGACGATCGCGCTTCGAGTGTCACGGGCGTAATCCGCGCTCACCAGAGGGCGCTCTTCGTATCCCAGAATGCCGGCCAGCGGGCCGCGTGCCGCCTCGGCAAAGAGCGCATTGACTTCCTGTGCCGTGGCGGGCCGCTGAAGCTCGAAGACGCAGTCTGTCAGCGAGGCATTGAGCACAGGCGCCCGCACGGCATGCCCGTTGAGCTTACCCTTGAGCTCTGGGTAGATCAATGCGATGGCGGTCGCGCTGCCAGTGGTCGTGGGAGCCAGACTCAGCATGGCACTGCGTGCGCGTCGCAAATCCTTGTGAGGCGCATCCACCACCACATTCGTGTTGGTCGGATCGTGAATCGTGGTGATCTGGCCGTGGCGGATGCCGATGGCCTCATGCACCACCTTCACCACGGGCGCCAGGCAATTCGTCGTGCAGGACGCTGCGGTCACGATCGGGTAACGCGAGGGGTCGTACAGATGGTCATTGACGCCGACCACGACATTGAGGACGTCGCCCACTTTCACTGGCGCGGCAACGATGACGCGCTTGGCGCCTCGGTCCAGGTGGCCCTGCAACACCTCGGGTGTCAGAAATTTACCGGTGCACTCCAGCACCAGGTCGACGCCCAGATCGCCCCAGGGGATATCGGCCGGGAGCGCATGCGACGAAAACCCGAGGCGCTTGCCATCCAGACGGATCGCATCGTCACCGTTTGCTTCCAGCTCGGCCCGCCAGCGCCCCTGCACGCTGTCGAACGCCAGGAGGTGCGCGGTGGCGGCGCTGCCGCCCTTGATCTCGTTCAGATGCACTACATCGAGACGGTTGCCGCCCCGCGGATCGTTACCTGGTCGTTCGGCCGCGCCCATGGCTGCGCGCATGGCGAGCCGGCCGATCCGGCCCATCCCGTTGATGCCTACCCTCATCTCTGCTCCCTGACTGGACGGACACGCTGCCATCCGTGCATCAAAAACTGCGAATCTTTACGCAATCTGATGACGCTCATGTGACAGCGGGTTCAGGCAAGCTGTCCAGTCAATCGCAAGAAGGTGAATCGATGATCAACGCCCTGCTCAAGGCAGCGTGCCTGGCAGTCTATGTTCTTGCCGCTGCCAAGCTCGCAGGTCTCTTACCCGAGGACAGCTTCAACCGGACACCGCTTGTGGCGGCCGTATTGCTCGGTCTTCACGCACTGGAGCTCTTATTCGCGTTCAAGCATGTACGCCGCTACAAGGGGCCCATCGCGGTCAGCGTACTGCTCACCCTGCTTTTCGGCGTGCTCCATTGGAAGCCCCTGGCAGATGCGCACCGCAACAGGGTCGAGCAACCCTGACCGCGCAGGAGCCGTCAGCGCTTGATCGGGAAGAACGGAACCGGCTGCATCAGCCGGTTTTCCTGGGACATCAGCGCGCCAAGCTTGGCGCTGGCCTCGGTATAGGCGATCCACTCAGGGTCTTTCCACAATCCAGCGCGCTTGGTCTCGCGGTCGGCTGCGCTCTCGTAGACCCAGATGTGGATGTACTGATTCACGTTCCCGGTCTCGGTCGTCATGTACGCAAGCGGCTGACCTAGGTGGCGGGTCTGTGGCGCTTTCCCCAGTTGTTCATACAGGGCGATGTGTTTCTTGATCATGCCGGGGTGGCAGGTATAGGTCCGTACGTCGAGCAGCATGGTTGGGTCTCCGGTGAGCTGGTCATTCAGGGACGGCCTGAAGAGTCCGCCAGCGAGGTGGCCGGACTAATGCAAGCGTAACTTGCACGGGCGCGCAGGCGTTCCAGATAGCGGGCGGTGCGCGGAAAGGCGTCCAGCGCCATGCCATCCACCTGCAGCACCATGGCCAACGCCATATATCCGGCGTCGGCCAGGCTGAACTCACCGCACAGGAAGGCCTGATCGCCCAAGGTTTGTTCAATGAAAGGCAAGGCCCGTTGTCGCAGCCCTTCCCGGCCCTTTTCCATGCGGGCGGTATCGCGCTGCTGAGGCTCAGACCAATACGGCATCCACAGCAGCGGCAAATCGCCCACCAGGATCGCTTCATCACAAAAATTTTCGAGCATGCGCACGCGCGCCCGATCGAGCGCCGAGGCTGGCATCAGTGCGGGCTGGGGATACTGATCCTCAAGGTATTCGTTGATCACCGATGAGTCATAGATGATC
Organism: Burkholderiales bacterium UBA4615; assembly: GCA_002386465.1. Taxonomy (GTDB): domain Bacteria; phylum Pseudomonadota; class Gammaproteobacteria; order Burkholderiales; family Burkholderiaceae_E; genus UBA4615. The sequence goes on from DGIT01000143.1 coordinate 31,760, forward strand.
CGATCACCGTCTTCGATAAAAGGGACCTTGCCCAAGGGATGTTTCGCCAGGAACTCGGGGGGCTTTTTCCACAAATCGCCCGCGCGCATGCGCTCCACCTGATAGGACAGACCCTTTTCTTCGAGCACGACCTTGACTTTGCTGGCGTTGGTGGAGCGCAAGGTGCCCCAGGGATATTCACGCTCGGTGGTGTAGAGATGAATCATGGCGCGCACAGACTCGCAAAGAAAAGGAACGCCGAAGCATACTCAGCGTTCGCTCAGGCGCGAAACGAGACGCGGACATGACGCGCCGATCCGGCTCGGCTATTGTGTGCAGCTTCGTTATGTGTCGCCTCGACACGTTTGGCGCCCATGCCAGCAGTCGACGCGCACCATTTTCCTGTCACCCTCGGTTTTACGGAGTCCTGCCTCATGACTGACGCCGCGTATACGCCCCCGAAAATCTGGACCTGGAATAAAGCGAGCGGTGGGCGCTTCGCCAACATCAACCGCCCGATCGCCGGTCCGACCCACGACAAAGAGCTGCCGGTGGGACGCCACCCGATGCAGTTGTATTCGCTGGGCACGCCGAATGGCGTGAAAGTGACCGTCATGCTCGAGGAACTCCTGGCACTGGGCCACCAGGGCGCGGAGTACGATGCCTGGCTGATCCGGATTCACGAGGGCCAGCAATTCAGCAGCGGCTTTGTGGCGGCCAATCCCAATTCAAAAATTCCGGCATTGATCGATCGCAGCGGACCGACACCGATCAGGGTGTTTGAATCGGGCGCGATCCTGCTGCATCTGGCGGAAAAATTTGACGCATTTCTTCCCAAGGGCGGTGCCGAGCGCGCCGAGTGCCTGTCCTGGCTGTTCTGGCAAATGGGCAGCGCACCGTATCTGGGCGGCGGTTTCGGCCACTTTTATGCGTACGCACCGCTCAAGATCGAATATGCGATCGATCGCTTTGCGATGGAAATCAAACGGCAGCTCGACGTACTGGACCGGCACCTCGCTGACCACACCTACATGGCGGGCGACGCCTATACCATCGCAGATATTGCGATCTGGCCCTGGTATGGCGCTCTGGCCAAGGGGCTGATCTACGAGGCTGGGGAATTCCTGCAGGTCCATGAATACAAACACGTCCAACGCTGGACCGATGCCATCGCGACACGCCCAGCGGTGCGTCGCGGGAGGATGGTCAATCGGGTGAACGGAGATCCGGCCAGTCAGCTGCATGAGCGGCATGAGGCGTCCGATTTCGATACGAATACTCAGGACAAGCTGAAAGGATAGGCAAAGGATCAACATATGGACGACGCGGAGACGAACCGGCTGGTGCGCTGGCTTGCTGATGTGGAGCGCATCAAGCAGCTCAAGCACACCTATTGCGCGCTGTGTGATGACCACTACAACGCAGACGGTCTGGCCGCGCTGTTCACCGAAGATGCAGTCTGGGATGGCGGACCCATGGGTGTGTATCGCGGCCGCGCCGCCATCCGGACTTTCTTCGAAGGGTCCTCGAAGCGCGTGCCCTTTGCGCTGCACATGGTGACCAATCCGATCATCGAGGTTGACGCAGATCGGGCCACCGGCAGCTGGTATTTGTGGCAGCCCATGGTGTACGCCTTGCCCGAAGGCGAGCAGGCCTATTGGATGTCGGTGCGGTATGACGACCGCTACCGCCGCGAATTGCAAGGATGGCGCTTCGAGCAGGTGCGGATCACCTTGAAGGTGCTGTCGCCCTATGATCAGGGCTTTGCCAAAGCCCGTATTGCCGATGTCTATGGCACCCTGAAACCCCAGCGCTGACGCACCGTTCTACGCTCAACACATTAGGCTGAGCACCCGGGTTTCGCGTAGACTCGGTCGGTTGACACAGCGGCTGCATCGAAATTCGGCGGCCATTCATGGGAGACGCAATGCCCCCGCCCCAGGTGACCGTACCTGCCGATGGCCTGATCGCCGTGGTCAAACGCGACTGTCCGACCTGCGAGCTCATCGCACCGGTCCTGCAGCAGTTGTCCGAGCAAGGCCAGCTGCATGTCTACACCCAGGACGATCCGTCCTTTCCTGCTCACATCGCCCAACGCGAACACGATGCCGACCTGAGCCTGTCGCACACGCTCGGCATCGAGATCGTTCCCACGCTCATTCGCCGTCGCGCCGGCCACGACACTGACCGAACCTACGGATGGGATCGGGCCGAATGGGAGCGCGTCAGCGGGATCAATGGCCTTGGCACCGCGCTGCCTGCCATGAGGCCGGGCTGTGGGGCGCTCAACATGGACCCGGGCCAACGCGAAGCGCTCCTTATCCGCTTCGAGCAGACCGGCCTGACTGCGCGTCAAATCGCGTTTGGCGACGATGAGGACGAGTTCGAGGCCATTTACGAGCGGGGCTGGACCGACGGCCTGCCCGTGGTTCCACCTACCCGGGAGCGTGTTCTGCGCATGCTCGCGGGCACCACGCGCGACCCGCAGGAAGTGCTGGGCCTGTGTCCACCCAACCTGATCGCGCTCACGATCGAGAAAGTCGCGATCAATGCCGTCATGGCTGGTTGCAAGCCGGAGTACCTGCCGGTGGTCCTGGCCGCGGTGGAAGCCGCGCTCGACCCCGCCTTTGCCATGCATGGGGTCCTGGCCACCACGATGTTCGTCGGCCCGGTTGTGATCGTGAACGGCCCGGTGCGCCGGCAGATCGGGATGAATGCGCTTGGCAATGCGTTGGGGCAAGGCAATCGGGCCAACGCCACCATCGGGCGCGCCTTGCAACTGATCATTCGCAACGTGGGCGGCGGACGACCCCAGGAAGTCGACCGAGCCACCCTGGGCAATCCCGGCAAATACACCTACTGCTTCGCGGAAGATGAGGAAGGTTCCTCCTGGGAGCCGCTGTCGACCGATTACGGTGTGCCGCGTGGCGTTTCCGCAGTCACGGTGTTCGCAGGCTTTGGGCTCCAAGGTATCGTCGATCAGAAGTCCCGGACACCCGAGAGCCTTGCGCGCAGCATGGCGGCGTCGCTGAAGGCCATCCACCATGTCAAGCTCGCACCGGCCTGCGATGCGGTACTGGTCGTCTGTCCTGAGCATGAACGGACCTTCAGGCAGGCTGGCTGGAGCAAAGCGCGGCTGCTCGAAGAACTGTATCGTCTGTGCGAAATACCCAATGACATGCTGGTGCGCGGCGCCCAGGGTATCGACGAGGGCTATGGGCCCTCAGCGCCAGGCACCACACGCAACAAGTTCCGCCCAGGCGGATTGCTCATCGTGCGGGCGGGCGGTTCTGCCGGCATGTTCTCCGGCATCATTGGCGGCTGGTCCGGTGGCGGTTTCGCCGGGTCTCTGCCTGTAACCAAAGAGGTGAAATCGTGAGTGTTTTTCTCGACCCGACGTCGGAACACAGTCCGACATCGCGCGCTCGGCTGGTCCGGCCGGAACAGCTCCAGGGGCTGACCGTTGGACTGCTCGATATCTCCAAGCCGCGTGGCGATGTCTTTCTCGACCGCATCGATGCCCTGCTCACGCAGCGCGGCGTGACGGTCAAGCGCTACATGAAACCCACGGTGGCCAAGCCCGCTCCGGTGCCCCTGCGCCAGCAGATCGTTGGTGAAGTCAATCTGGTGATTGAAGGCCTGGCTGACTGAGGCTCCTGCACGTCGTGCTGTACGCATGACCTCGCAGCGCTTGAGTCCAACGGCATTCCTGCTGTCGGCGTGGCCACCACGGAATTCATCGATGCAGCCGCGGTGCAGTCCCGGGCATTGGGAACCGACCCGGCCTATGTGTTCGTTCCGCACCCTGTTCAGGACCGGACGGATGATGAGTTGAAGAAAATGGCAGACGATCACCTGGAGGCCATTCTGGCTCTGCTCGTGAAGTCAGCCTGACGGAAGACCGCATGAGCGCTGGCACCCGATTGCCTGGTACACCGACCCCGATGCACCAGTGGCCAGGTGCCCGGGGCGTGCGCATCGCCGGCGATGCATGGGGGCCAGTGGACGGTCCCCTCGTGTTGCTGCAGCACGGTGGTGGTCAGACTCGACACGCGTGGAAAGGTGCGGGCGAAACACTAGGCGCCGCGGGCTATCGCGCCGTGGCCTTCGATGCCCGCGGACACGGCGATTCAGACTGGGCGCCCGATGGTCATTACGGCCAGGATGTCATGGTCGAAGACCTCGAATGTGTCGTCGCAGCACTGGGCGGACGGCGACCGGTCCTCGTCGGCGCCTCGATGGGTGGAGGCACGAGCCTGGTGGCGGCCGGCGAAGGCCGTGTGGACGCAGTGGCGCTCGTACTGGTCGATGTCGGTCCGCGTATCGAGGCCGAGGGCGTCGACAAGATTCAAGCGTTCATGAGCCGCAAACCGGAAGGCTTCAGCTCGCTTGACGAAGTCGCCGATGCCATCGCCAGCTACCAGCCGCATCGCACGCGGCCCCGCAACCTGGATGGTTTGGCCAAGAACGTTCGCCTGGGCGCCGATGGCAAGTACCACTGGCACTGGGATCCGCGCTACCGCTCCAGCCGCCAGCAACTCGAGCAACGCCGATTGCGTCTGGAAGACTGCTCTCGCGCGCTCACACTGCCGACCTTGCTGGTGCGCGGCGGTCTGTCGGATCTGCTGAGCGAGGCCGGTGCTCAGGCTTTTCTGGATCTGTGCCCACACAGCGAATTCGTCAATGTGACCGGTGCAGGCCACATGGTGGCGGGCGATCGCAACGACATCTTTGCAAACGCGGTCATTGAATTCTTGCAACGCACCGTCACGGTCAAGCGGCCACCTGCCGCATTGCAGGACATGCCCTCACGTTAGGTCTATCGCGCGGGCTTCATTTCCATCAGACAGGAGACTCGACCATGCATCTTGAAGGTAAAGCAGCCATTGTCACTGGAGCAGGGCGTGGTATCGGACGTGACGTTGCACTGCTGCTTGCGCGCGAAGGCGCGCGTGTGATTGTCAACGACCCCGGGGTTGGTCGCGGAGGCGAGCCCACCGAAGAGCGTCCCGCCGATGACGTGGTCAACGAGATCCGGGCGGCCGGTGGCACAGCGATCGCAAATTACGACAGCGTGGCCGACTATCAGAAGGCCGGCCGGATGGTGGCCCAGTGCGTCGACACGTTCGGAAAGATCGACATCCTGGTCAATGTGGCCGGCATGCTGCGCGAGAAGATGATCTGGAACATGTCGGAAGACGACTTTGATTCCGTGATCAATGTGCACCTGAAAGGCCATTGGGCCATGTCGCATCATGCGATCAAGTACATGCGCCGCGAAGGGTACGGACGGATCGTGAATTTTTCGTCCGACGCGTTCAAAGGCTCGGTGGGTCAGTGCAACTACAGTGCCGCCAAAGCCGGGATCATCGGCCTGACACGCTCCATCGCGAAGGAAACCGCGCGCTTCGGCATCACCTGCAACGCGATGTGCCCGGCAGCCG
>DGIT01000001.1 GCA_002386465.1 Burkholderiales bacterium UBA4615
TTCGATTCCCTGAACTGGGTGCAGAACATGCGCGTGTCGATCGATGCAGTACTGGAATCCGGCGCGCTGTGCGAGGGGGCCGTGTGCTACAGCGGCGATCTCTTCGATACCGCCCGCCCCAAGTATTCGCTTGCGTACTACGTGAAGATTGCTCGCGAACTGCAGCGCGCGGGTGTCCATGTTCTGGGGATCAAGGATATGGCGGGCATATGTCGCCCGCGGGCTGCCCGAGAACTGGTGCGGGTCCTGCGCGAAGAAACCGGTCTGCCCGTCCATTTCCACACCCATGACACCAGTGGTGCTGCGGCGGCTTCGGTGCTGGCCGCTGTTGAGGCGGGTGCTGCGGCGGTGGATGCCGCCATGGATGCGCTCAGCGGTCTGACTTCTCAGCCCAGCCTCAATGCGATCGTCGCTGCATTGCAGGGTGGTGAGCGTGACAGCGGGCTGGACCGCGAATCCTTGCAGTCGATTGCGCATTACTGGGAAGGCGTTCGACGCATGTATGCCCCGTTTGAATCGGACATTCGGGCCGGCACAGCCGACGTCTATCTGCACGAAATGCCGGGTGGTCAGTACACCAATTTGCGTGAACAGGCCCGCTCGATGGGGCTGGAGCACCGCTGGCCTGAAGTGTCGCGTGCCTATGCGCAGGTCAATCGTCTTTTTGGCGACATCGTGAAAGTAACGCCCACCTCCAAGGTGGTCGGCGACATGGCCTTGACGATGGTGGCCAACGATCTCACCCCGGACGAAGTGGCCGACCCGAGCCATGACGTGGCGTTCCCGGAATCGGTCGTGTCGCTATTCAGGGGTGATCTGGGTTTTCCGCCCGACGGCTTTCCGCCCGCACTCTCGCGCAAGATTCTCAAGGCCGAACCTCCGGCACCGTTTCGACCGGGGGACACGCTGGCGGCGGTCGACATGCGCGCTGCCCGCGCCGCCTGTGAGGCAGCCATCGGCCGCACGCTCAGCGAGGCAGAGTTGTCGTCGGACCTGCTCTATCCCAAGGTCTTTCGTGAATTCGCAGACCATCAGCGCCGTTTCGGCGATGTCAGCGTGCTGCCCACGCCAGTTTATTTTTACGGCATGAAAGATCGGGACGAAATTTCGGTCGATATTGACCCAGGCAAGACGCTCGTGATCCGTTTGCAGGGCAGCGCGCCCGCTGAAGAAGAGGGCCAGGTCAAACTGTTTTTTGAATTGAACGGGCAACCCCGCACGCTGCGTGTCGAGAAGCTCGGTGCGGTGCGCACCACACCACAGCGTGCCCGTGCCGAGGATGGCAACCGCCTGCATGTGCCCGCACCTATGCCGGGCATGATCGTCACGGTCGCTGCGAAGGTCGGGCAGAAAGTGAGCGCTGGCGGTCCGCTGGTGTCGATCGAGGCGATGAAAATGGAATCGCAGATTCGAGCCGACCGCGATGGCGTCATCCAGGCGGTGCATGTGCGACCAGGCGATGTGGTCAGCGCCCGTGACTTGCTGATCGAGTTTGAACCAGACCCCACTGCGTCATGACTGCGCGCGCATCTCATGCGCGCAGTACCGGTTCCCCACTCAGACCGCGTCGAGCCCGCGGTGCAGGTCTGCAATCAGATCGTCGGGATGCTCCAGCCCGATCGACAGCCGCACGAGTGAGGGTTCAATGCCTGTGGCCTGCAGCGCCTCATCCGACAAGGTGCCGGCCCACATGGCCGCAGCGTGGACAATCAGCGTATCCACGCCGCCCAGGCTCACGGCCTGGCGCGCCAGCTTCAGGCTGGCCACGAAGCGCGCGGTGCCGGCATAGTCGGCCTTCAGCCGCACGCCCATGACGCCGCCGAAGCCGCGCATCTGAGTGCGGGCCAATGCATGCTGAGGATGGCTTTCCAGGCCAGGGTAGGACACCGAGGCCACCGCGGGATGCTGTTGCAGTGCACGTGCCACCGCCAGCGCCGATGCGTTGATGCGCTCGATGCGCACGCCCAGCGTGCGCATGCCGCGCAGCAGCAACCAGGCATCCATCGGGGAGAGCGTTGCGCCCAGGACGATCTGCGTCGACCAGAGTGTGTCGATCAGCGCGTCATCGCCAACGATTACACCGGCAGTGAGATCGTGATGTCCACCCAGATATTTCGTTGCGCTGTGCACCACCAGATCGGCCCCAAGCTGCATTGGCTGCTGGTTGAGCGGCGTGGCGAAGGTGTTGTCGACGATCACCCGCGTCTGATGCTGATGGGCGAGCGCACAGACCGCGCCCAGGTCGGTCAGGCTGCAATCCGGGTTGGTCGGCGACTCAAGCATGACGACCGCGGCAGGCGTGCGCAGCGCACGCGCAAAGGCATCGGTGTCGGTCTGCTCGACGAATTCTGCCGTGACACCAAAACGCGCCAGCAATTCGGACAACAGCAGCGTCGTGCCCATGTAGTGATTGCGCTGCGCAACGATTCGGTCGCCGGTGCGCACAAGACCGAGCAATGCAGTCGAGATTGCACCCATGCCACTGGCGGTGACCAGGCCCGCCTGCGCACCTTCGAGTCGCGCCACGATGCGTGCGACGCGTTCATGCAGTGGGTTGCCATAGCGCGTGTAGTAACGCGGATGCCGCTTTTGCGATGCCATGCGCGAAAATGACTGCGCATCGGCTGCGCGAAACGTGGCAGACCACGGAATGGCGGGGGTCAGTGAATCGCCTTCGTGCAGTGCGTCATCTTCATGCAGCAGGCTGGATTCTGGGTGTAGCGGCATTGTGTTCATCTCGAAACTCCGATGCGATCCGGGTGGTGCCACAGCGTCGAAAACCTGCCATGATTGAACTGTGCGTGCTGGAGGTTGGATAACCTGCGCAACGGATCCCTGCTTTGTGCCACAATTCCGCCCCTGGTCGAGCGATGCTTCCATCGCACGCGGTAGGCGAGCCCTGAAGTGTACCGACCACGAGACACCCACCTCATTAGTCATGGAGGCTTCCGCATGAACAAGAGTGAACTGATCGAAACCGTGTCCGCTGAAGCGGATATCAGCAAAGCTGCTGCCGAGCGCGCACTGAATTCCGTCGTCGAGGCCATCACCAAGGCCGTCACCAAAGGTGATCGTGTGACGCTGGTGGGGTTCGGCACGTTCTATTCGAGCAAGCGTGCTGCGCGGCTGGGCAAGAACCCGCGCACCGGCGAAAAAATCAAAATTGCTGCAGCGACTGTGCCTAAGTTTTCTGCGGGCGCAGCCTTCAAGGCGACGGTTAACAAGAAAAAGGCCAAGTGATGCGGTGACGACCATCGGTCGTCCAGTATTCGAGTTGCCTCGCACACGGTGTGTCCAGTCTGAATGGACCCGTGAAATGGACGCCCCGATGGGGCGTTCTGCTTTGGTGGGTCTGCATCATGCAAACCTCAGTGCGATCACTCCAAGCGTGATCGCGCAGGCGCCAGCCCATCGGGTCTGTCCGACCGGCTCCTTGAGCACACACGATGCAATGATCAGTGCAAAGAGAACCGAGGTCTCGCGCAGCGCTGCAACGCTTGCGACCGGCGCTCGGGTCATGCCCCACAAGGCGACCGCATAGGCGGTCATTGAAATCACGCCTGCTGCGATCGGGGCGGGGCCGCTATTGAGGGCATAACGCAGCAGCGCGCGGCCCCGATGCATCCAGACCACGCCCGCCAGCAGCAGGCCTTCCACTGCCGCCAACCAGGTCACATACGACCAGGCGTTCGAGCTATGCCGGGCTCCGATCGAGTCGATGGTGGTGTAGGCCACGATTGTCACTGCCGTCAGAAGCGCCCACTCCAATGCCTTGCGCCGTGGGGCTGCCGTGAGTGACTGTGCTCGCGCTCCCCCGATCGTCATCACGCCCAGACTGATCAACGCAATGCCTGCCCACCCCAAGGGTTGGGGCCATTCCTGCATCAATACGCCGACCGCCATCGCGGTCAGCAGAGGCGCTGTGCCACGCATGACCGGGTACGCGAAGCTCAGGTCCGCGTGACGGTACGCCCCGGCGAGTGCGTGGAAGTACAGGACGTGTACTGCGGCTGAGGTCATCAGACACAGACGCGCCGTGCCCTGCGGAAACGGGATGTCCATGACGAGGATCGCGAGCAGCGCTAACGGCGCAACCGACCCGTGCATGACCGCGGTTTCGAGCAGCGGATCGCGTCCACGTTTGATCAGCGCATTCCAGCCGGCGTGTGCGGCCGCCGCACACAGCACCGCGACGGTGACGTCCCAGCCCAGCAAGGGGGCTAAGTGCGCTGGGCGCGCACGGCGTCGGAACTGGAACGGACGGATGCGGCGTCGTGGGCGTCGGGCGGGTGTTCGAGCATGCGCTCGACCTGCACCAGGTCGGCATCATTGAACACCTGTTGTGGCGCCAACGCAGGCCGCCTGCGGGTGATGCGCCACAGCACGATCAGCCCCATGCCTGCGAGCAGTGCCGGCCCTGCCCACAGTGCGAGGTTGTGGGCAGAAAAGGAGGGGCGATAGAGGACGAATTCGCCGAACCGGTCGACCAGATGCGCCTTGATTTGCACATCGTTTTTACCCGACGCCATCTGTCGCAGCACTTCATTGCGCAAATCGCCAGCCAGTTCAGCATTTGAATCAGCCAGTGTCTGGTTCTGGCAGACCAGACAGCGCAGCTCCGAGGCCAACTGACGAAAACGCTCGCTGCGCAGAAGCTCGGCCGCCTGCTCCGGGGGCAATCCTGAAGCGGACTCGCCCGGCGCGACCGGCGCCGGCGCGCTGACGGCCCATGGCGCCCAGACGCCCACGACGCAGATCAGCACGGCGCACACGGCCATCATCTTCAGGCGGATCGGCAGGCTGTCACGGGCAGGCTTCATTTCGAGAGCTCTCTCACCAGAGGGATCAGACGGGATCGAATGACATCCTCGTTTAGCGGGCCCACATGTTTAAAGCGGATGACCCCTTGGCGATCGATCAGGAAACTTTCGGGGACGCCGTACACGCCATAGTCGAATCCGACACGACCGCCCCGATCCGACAGGATCTGGCCATATGGGTTGCCATGTTTGCTCAACCAGGCCTTGGCCGCCGACTGATCGTCCTTGTAGTTCAGGCCGATGATCGGCACGACGCCTGCTCGACCGAGTTCCAGCAGCAGCGGGTGCTCGGCCAGACAGGGCACGCACCATGAGGCCCAGACATTGAGCAGCCAGACCTTGCCCTGCATGGACTGTGGAGACCAGGTTCCAGACGAGTCAAGCAGGGAGGGCAACTCGAAAGCAGGCGCCGGCTTGCCGATCAGCGGCGAAGGAATTTCCTTAGGGTCTCGACCGGGCTTCAGTCCCAGCAGCAGGAACACGGCAATCACCGCGAATACCGCCACCGGCACCACAAACCGCAGTCCGCGCATGACGTCTGGCCTCAGGCTCGCGCACCCGCGCCATCGCGGTTCGCCTGAGTGACCTTCACGGTGCGATAGCGACGATCTGCCATGGCGATCGCCCCGCCCAAGGCCATCAGGAAGCAGCCTCCCCAGATCCAGTCAACAAAGGGTTTCACCCAGGCCTTGACGGTCCATCGACCATCGGGAAGTTGCTCGCCAAGTGACACATAGACATCACGCGTCAGACCGGAATCGATGGCTGCTTCGGTCATGACCGAGCGGGTCGAGGGGTAGAAACGCTTTTCGGGCAGCAGTTCAAATTCAACGCGATCGTTGCGCAACGCCTGCAGACGCCCTCGCACGCCGTCATAGTTAGGGCCTGCAAAGGGGGTGATCTCGACCATGCGCAGCGTATAGCCGCGCACCTCGATACTCTGCCCCGGCCCCAGCGCTGCATCGACTTCGACATCCAGTGTCTTGACGCAGGCCACACCAATGCAAAAGACGCCAGTCCCTGCGTGGGCGACTGCCATGCCCCAGACGCCTCCCGGCAAGGCACGCAGGCGCTCGAAGAAGCTCGGTGCCTTGATCTGCGATGCGCGGTCCAGAACCGCGACGACGCTGGCTGCAATCAGCCACAACCCCAGAAAGATCCCGATGGCAAAAGCGAGTGCACCCAGCGCTGAGCCGCCCGCAGTCCCGCGTCCGGATGTGAATACGACGGCGATCGCGGCGATGACCGCCACTGCAAAGGCCCACTTGAGGCGCTTGGCCAGATCAGGCACCGGGGTGTCTCGCCAGCGTGATACCGGGCCCACGCCCATCAGGAAAGCGGCTGGCGCCATCAGCGGGAAAAATACCGCCTCGAAGTAGGGCGGACCCACCGAGATCTTGGCCAACCCCAGCGTGTCGAGCACCAGCGGATAGAGTGTCCCCAGCAGGACCGAGCCGGCGGCAGTCAGCATCAGCAGGTTGTTGGCCAGCAAATAGCCTTCTCGTGAACTCGTCTGAAAGCTGACAGTCTGCTGCGATCCGGAAACCCCGGGACCTCTAATCGCAAAAAGCAGCAGGGAGCCCCCCACCACAGCCACCAGAAAAGCGAGGATAAAGACGCCGCGGGTTGGATCGGTGGCAAATGCGTGTACCGAAGTCAGCACACCCGAGCGCACCAGAAAGGTTCCCAGCAGGGACAGGCTGAATGCGGCAATGGCGAGCAGCAGGGTCCAGGCGCGAAAGATGCCGCGCCGCTCGGTCACGATCAGTGAGTGGATCAGCGCAGTGCCGACCAGCCACGGCATGAATGAAGCGTTTTCCACAGGATCCCAGAACCACCATCCGCCCCAGCCCAGCTCGTAATAGGCCCATGCGCTGCCCAGCGCGATGCCAATTGTGAGGAAGCACCAGGCGGCCGTGGTCCAGGGCCGTGCCCAGCGCGTCCAGGCAGCATCTACGCGTCCACCCAGCATCGCTGCAATGGCGAATGCAAACGCGACCGAGAATCCGACGTAACCCATGTAGAGCATGGGCGGATGAATCACCATCCCCGGGTCCTGCAGCAGCGGGTTCAAGTCGCGGCCATCGGCGGGCGGCGGGAATTGCCGCAAAAACGGGTTGGACGTGAACAGCATGAAGGCGAGAAAGCCGGTGGCCACCAGACCGAGTACACCGATCACACGTGCGCGAAAGACGGTCGACAGTGCCCCGCCAAAGGCATTCACCGAGGCCGTCCAGCCGGCGAGCATCAGCGCCCACAACAACAGGGAGCCCTCATGCGAACCCCATGTCGCCGCGATGCGATAGGCGACCGGCAATTTTGAATTCGAGTTGTTGGCGACGTTGATCAGCGTGAAATCATTGTCGTGAAAGGCAAGCGCCAAGGCCACGAACGCCAGGGCAACAAGCAGGAACTGCGCATTGGCGGCATGAAAGCCGGCCCGCATCCAGGCCTGATCGGCACGATGCGCCCCCTGTAAAGCCACCAGCGCTTGCACGAGCGACACGGCCAGGGCGAGCCACAGCGCGTAATGCCCCAACTCGGAGATCATGGTTGCTTCACCGTTCCGGATTGCATCGGATGCCCGGCCTTCTTCAGGGCTTCGGCTGCTTCTGGTGGCATGTAATTTTCATCGTGCTTGGCAAGGACCTCGCTCGCCTTGAAGACGCCGTCCGGCCCGACCGCACCTTGTGCGACCACGCCCTTGCCCTCCTTGAACAGGTCGGGCAGTGTGCCGCGATAAAGCACCGGGATGGTGCGAGCGTTATCGGTGATGCGAAAGCTGACGTCCAGTCCGTTGCGCTGCACGCTGCCGTTCTCGACCAGTCCGCCGACCCGAAACGCGCGGCCCTGCGGCGCCTCATTGGCCGCGACCTGAGAAGGCGTGAAAAAGAAGACGATATTCGATGACAGGGCATACAGCACCAGCCCGATGGCGGTGGCCAGCACCGTCACGCCGGCCGCAATCCACGCCAGTCGCTTGCGTCGTGGCGTCATCCGGAATCCCTGAGCGGGGTGGGTCGCATTCATGGTGTGAGGCTACTTGAAAGGCGCTGCGAATCAGTCGGGTGTGGCGGGGCTGTCATTAAGCTCATGTTCACGCGACGCATCGTCCAGTGCCTGGCGCCGACGCCAGCCCAGCATGAACCACTCTACGGCCAGTACCAGGGCGGTCAGTCCGTAGGCCACAGCGATAAAACTGCCATGCAGGTCGGTCATGTGCGCGATCCGGAGAGTTGCTGTACCCAACGTGTGTGGCGTTCGCGATCCAGGATGATGGTGCGCACGCGATGCAGTGCCGCAGTAATCGTATACATCCAGGCTGCCAGGCTCATCAGCAGCATGCCGGTGAGCATGGTGCGGGCCATTTTGGGCGACGTGGTCAGGCTTACGCTTGCGCCCTGATGCAGCGTGTTCCACCAGCGGACCGAAAAATAAATGATGGGGACGTTGACGACACCCACCAGCAGCAGCAAGGCACCCGCCCGATCGGCGCGCTGGGTGTCCTCGATGGCCGACACCAGCGCCATGTAACCCAGGTACAGAAACAGCAGGATGAGGGTGGACGTCAGGCGCGCATCCCAGACCCACCAGGTACCCCAGGTGGGTTTGCCCCAGATGGCACCGGTAAAGAGTGCGATGGCCGCCATGATGGCACCCGTGGGCGCCAGTGCACGGGACATCATGGCCGACAGGCGCGAGCGCCAGACCAGCGTGAGGACCGCATAGCCGGCCATGACCAGATAGATGAACATGGCCATCCATGCAGCAGGCACGTGAACGAAAATAATGCGGTAGACCTCGCCCTGCTGGAAATCAGTGGGCGCGATGGCAAAGCCCACATACAAGCCAGCGGCGCACAGCAACACCGCGGCGGTGGCGAACCACGGCAGCATGCGTCCGGCGAGCGGATAGAAGGTCTGCGGAGCAGCGAAGCGGAATGGGTTCATGCAGGCGGGTCACTCGACCGATATGCGCAGGGCCAGCGCCGCGACGAACGGAGCAATCAGGCCGCTCAGGAGCATACCAGCGCCCAGCAGGGCAAGGTGAGCATGACCCGAAAGCGCAGCGGCTTGCGCTTCAACCGCTCCGGAGCCGAACACCAGCACGGGTACGTCAAGCGGCAGGCACAACATCGTGACCAGCGTCGGACCGCCCTTGAGTCCAAGGGTGAGTGCCGATGCGATGGCGCCGATGCACAGGAGCACCGGTGTACCCAGCAGCAGCGATCCGATGAGCATGGGTATGGACTCGGCGGGTAGACTGAAGGCGACTGCAAGCAGTGGCGCGATGATGATCAGTGGAAGCCCGGTGGCCAGCCAGGCTGCGACCAGTTTTCCGGCCACGATACTGCTCAATGACTGCCCACTCGCAATCATGGCGTCCAGGGTGCCATCGGCGTGATCGTGTTCGAAGAGCCTGGGCAGTGCCAGCATGACCGACAGCAGCGCGGCCACCCAGATCGCACCGGGGCCGATCCGCTGTAGCCAGTCGCGTTGCGGGCCGATCGCCAGCGGAAACATCGAGCAGGCCAGCACGAAAAATCCCAGCACATTCATGGCATCGGCGCTGCGACGCACTGCCAGGCGCAAATCGCGGCGCAGCGCCCACACAAACGCACCGAAGGCAGTCATGCGGTCAGCGCGCGGTCGCGCAAGGCGGTGTGCTCGGGCGAGGGCGCCCAGTCCTGCAAAGACAGGCTGCGACTTTTGCCTGCCTTCACGACCAGCGGCAAGTGGGTCGCAACCAGTGCGCTACCGCCTCTCTGAACATGCGCACCGAGCAGGTCCTGCAGCACCTGTGTGCCGGCATCATCGAGTGCGGCGCTCGGTTCATCCATGAGCCAAACAGGGCGAACCTCCGATTCCAGTCCAAGCGCAAAGCGCGCGAGTTGCAAACGCTGTCGCTGACCTTGAGACAGTCGCCGCGCTTCGATGGCGTGCTGTCTGCGTAAGCCGACTGTTGTGAGTGCACGCATCAGATCGGCTTCGGTACTGCGAACGGTTGGCGCCTCGCGGTGCTGAGCGCCATCCTGACCGTTGGCGGGCGCAGCGTCGAGCGCACTGTTGAGCGCCAGATTCTCGAGTGCGCTCAGTTCCCCTTTGACTGCGGTGGCATGGCCCTGATACAGCGCCAACCCGCGCAATTGAGAGCCGTTGACCGATGTACTGATCCGCTCGCCGGTGGCCGTCCGAGTAGACAGTGCGCACTGGCCTGCGCGCAATGGCGTCAAGCCGATGAGCGCTCGCAGCAGGCTGCTTTTGCCGGATCCATTGGGGCCGGTGAGCAGGATCAGCTCGCCAGCTTCAAGATCGAAATCGAGCCCGGTCAACAACAGGCGCTCTCCGCGCTGCAGACTCAGTCCCCGCGCTTGCAGGCCGTCCCATCCGTGATGCGCGACTGCCGTGCTGTTCACGGAGCCACCTTGTCGATACGCACCGTGAGGTTGGCTGTGCCCACGGCAACGGGGCCTGAGCCGCCTTGAAGATCGCCAGGTCTGACCGTGGCTTCACCTGTGGCAGAGACCCTGGCCACCACGCTCACCCGCGCGCCGGGGGCCACGCCGGACAGCTTGGCCGCTGGACTCATTGACCGGCTGTCGTCGAGCGTGAAGCGTAGTGGCAGATCAGCGGCTCGCGCGCGCAAGACGGCCAGAGGCGGGCCGCTGGGCTGCCCCTGATCATCGAGTGCGCGCGCCACCACGAACAGCGTGGCGGCTGGATTCAATCGGCCTTCAAGCGTCGGGCCGAGCACCACCGTTCCGCTGACTGCCTCGGCCGCAGCCACCCCTGCGGGCACGGGCGCAGCCTCTGCACCGGGCGGCTGCGTAGGTGGCTGAACCGAGGCCGAGGGTGCAGCCACTGGCTCGCCACCCGGTCTTCTGCCAGCCTTCAGGTCGGCGACATACCCGGAAATCTGTGCAGCCTGCGGCGAGTCGGGCGGCAGTACACCGAGCAGCGTTTCCCAGTATCCAATGGCAGCCGAAGTATTGCCCTGTGAGACCTCGAACGCGCCATTCAATGCCAGCGCCTTGGGATTTTTCGGGTCGTGTGCAAGAGCCTCGCGCAACAGCGCAATCGGTTGTCCGTCCAGGCGGTTACCCTGTTGCTGCGCGATTGCATCGGCCAGATCGGCTTTGAGTTGCGCATCCTTGGGGGCAAGCGGCAAGGCACGTTCAAAAGCCTCACGCGCTGCACCGGGTTCACCGC
This sequence comes from Burkholderiales bacterium UBA4615, assembly GCA_002386465.1. Taxonomy (GTDB): domain Bacteria; phylum Pseudomonadota; class Gammaproteobacteria; order Burkholderiales; family Burkholderiaceae_E; genus UBA4615. The sequence continues at coordinate 11,030 of DGIT01000001.1, forward strand.
TTGAGAGCTCCGTGCGCCCCAGCAATTGCCAGCCCTGTGCATCCGTGGGGTCCTTGCGCAGGCGGTCCTTCAAGGCACTGATCAGTTCCTCCAGACTTTGCGGCTCGGAGGCGCTACGAAATTCAGGTGATGCGGCCTGCGGCATGCCGGTGAGCAGGTACAGCGTGAGGGACGGCGCAAGGAGCATGAGGGCCAGGGCACTGGCGACCACCAGAGACCGCCGCTTGGATACGCCGACTGCCGCGCCCTGGTGCGCAGTCGTCTGAGTGGCTGACGCCGGCACCGACCTGCTGTCGAGTTCACCCTGCACCTGGGCTGCGAATTCGGCCATCGCCTGCTTGCGCTCGGGCGCATCGGCGGGCAAATGGGCGAGCGCCGCATCCAGTTCGCGACGCCGTTCCCTCAGTACATCGCGCGCGGTGGCGGCAGTGCGCGGGGCGTCATCACGGGCGTCGGCGGTCTGACGCCGCAGCAGTGGCCGGACTACGTACACCGTCACCCCGCCTGCCAGGATCAGCACGAGCGCGTAGAGCAGGGCGGTTGAAGTCACGGGGTGGTCACCGGGTCAGAGTGTTCAGAAAAGCGAGCAGGGCTTACCAGCGAAGTCGCCGGATTGTCCCATGGCCGCTGGCTCGCCAACAACGTCGCCCTTCCCGTCGCGGGGCGTTGCATCCTGATGAGGGGTTCAGTCGGCGCGCAGGGCGTGGCGCTGCGCACTGTGCAGCATCAGAGCCGAGATCACGCCCACCGCAGTGAGCACGATCAGTGCAAGCCCATAGCTGCTGGTGACGCTCCACAGGACGGCCGTCAGCACCGGCCCCACCGAACGGGCCAGTGCCACCGGAAAGCTCTGCAGGCCGGACAGTACGGCCACCCGTTCGCGGCTGACATACGCGGCAATCGAGGTCGCCTTCATGATGGTGATCAGACCGTTACCCACGCCGTAGCAGGTGGCAAAGACCAGCGCGCCGATCACGCTTCCCCCGCTGGCCAGCAGGATCGCCAAGGATGCTGGCAGCAGCCAGGGAATCGCACGATCGATGCTGCGCGGATCAAATCGGCCCTCGAAGACAAACAGCACCAACCTGCCCAGCACCTGCAGCGCACCGATACTCGCCGGAACAGCCACGGCCCAGCTTGCAGGCAGCCCGCGCTCACTGAGCAGCGGCACCATGTGCGCAGACAGCGCGGCGCTCAGCAGGGACAGTCCGATCACACAGCCGCTCACCAGCATGAAGGCCGCCGACCGCGTGAGTTCGTGCAGTGAAGGCCCCGCTGCATCGGCGACCTCCGGGCGGGCCTGCGCGGTCTTGCGTGTGGTGCCGGGTGCTTCATCCGCAAGCATCACAAGATGGATCGGCAGACACAGCAACAGGTGCAGCCCGGCCAGCACCAGGCAGGTCTGGCGCCAGTCCATTTCGCTCAGCAGCCAGGCTGTCAGGGGAATGAATGCAGTCGATGCAAGGCCGCCCAGAAACGTCATCGCGATGATCGGCTTGCGATAGTCGGTCGGCCAGCGTCGGATCGTGATGGCAAAGACCGGCTCGTAAAAGATGGCCCCCATCGCCAGGCCCAGACCGATCCATGTGAGGTACAAGCCGATCATGCCGCTGATGAATGCATGACCGATCAACAGCAGCCCAGCCAGCAGCGAGCCCCCGGCCATCACCCGCCGACCGTACCCCTGTTCGATCCATCGGCCCATGGGTAATCCTGCCACCCCGCTTGCCAGGAGCGCGGCACTGAATGCGCCACTCACCTGCACCCGGGACAGGCCCAGGTCCTGCTCCATCGCGGGCATCAGCAAAGAGAAGGTGTAGTACAGGCTGCCCCATGAGACGAGTTGCGCCAGGGACATTGCCCCGACCCATACCGTACGACGCGTCGGGACTGAACGCATGAAATTGCTCAGGCTGAGGCGGGAATGCGGCCCTCGATCGGGTAGGCCGGATCGTTGTAACCGGGCGTGGACGGATGGCCGGTCGCCACGATGCCATCGATGAAGGCTTCATCATCGGCACTGAAGCGGTGCTCCAGGGCGCCGAGGTATTCGCGCATCTGCTGCATCGTGCGCGGGCCGACGATCGCTGCGCCGATCAGTCGGTTGTGCAGCACCCAATTCACTGCGAACTGCGCCGCACTCATGCCGCGTGATGCGGCATATTCAGCTACCCGCTGAGCCAGGACCAGAGATTCATCGCGCCATTCGGTTTGCATCATGCGCCGGTCTTTGCGTGCAGCGCGCGAGTCTGACGGAGGCGCTTCGCCCGGTTTGTACTTGCCTGCGAGTACGCCACGCGCCACTGGCGAATACGATGCCACGCCGATTCCGTAGTGCGCACAGGCAGGCAGAACCTCCACCTCGGGCATCCGGTTGAACGCGTTGTAATAGGGCTGGCAGGCCGCCGGGGTGGGCATGCCAGCGTCCCGACAGAGCCTGGCGATCTCGCCGATGCGCCAGGCCCGATGATTGGAAATGCCCAGGTAACGGACCTTGCCGGCCCGCACGATATCGGCAATGGCGCCGATGGTTTCTGCCAGAGGCGTAGTGTGGTCTTCGCGGTGCAGATACCAGATGTCGACATGGTCCATGCCCATCCTGCGCAGGGAGTCGTCGATCGCGGTGTGCAGCCAGCGCGCTGACAGTCCGCGGCTGTTGCGATCATCGCCCATGGCGTTGCCGACTTTAGTGGCGACGATCCAGCGGTTGCGTTCTGCGGCAATGGCTCGCCCGGTGATGCGTTCGGACTCGCCTTGCTTGTAGACGTCGGCGCTATCGATGAAATTGATGCCTGCGTCGCGTGCGGCTGCGATGATCTCGACAGAGTCCGCCTCGGTGGTGCGATCGCCGAACATCATGGCGCCCAGGCACAGGGAGGAGACGCTCAGGCCACTGCGGCCCAGGGTGCGATAGTTCATGTTCCAGTCCCTCTCACTGATTGCCGGGCCATGGGGCCGGCGGGATGCCGGCGCGTCGCGCAAGCCACCAGCCATACTGTGCCGGCCAGCGATCGAATTGCGGATCGACCCCAAGCGCCAGCGCCGCATTGAGCGGCCAGTTCGGGTCCTGCAGCGCCTGACGTCCGATAGCGATGATGTCGGCCTTGCCTTCGTTGAGGATGGCTTCGGCGTGTGCAGGTTCAGTGATGAGGCCCACGGCGATGGTCGGGATGTTCACCTCACGGCGGATCGCATCGGCAAAGGGCACCTGGTAGCCCGGTCCTCGCGGCACGGCCACGCGCGCGGCTGTGGCAGGGCCCGCGATGCCGCCTGATGAGCAGTCGATGATGTCAACACCAAGCGCCTTCAGCTTGTGGGAGAACGCGATGCTGTCCTCGATGGTCCAGCCGCCCTCCAGGCCGTCGACCGATGACAGCCGTACCGACATCGGCAAGTCTGCGCCGATGGCTTCACGCACGGCTTTGGCTACCCGAAGCGGGAAGCGCATCCGATTTTCCAGGCTGCCGCCGTAGGCATCGGTGCGCTGATTGGCGATGGGCGACAGGAAGCTGTTGAGCAGATACCCATGGGCCATATGCAACTCAACCAGCTTGAAGCCGGCTTGCACCGCGCGTCGCGCGCCCTGTCGAAAGGCCTCCACCATCGTGTCGAGGTCGGCTTCGGTCGCTTCGCGCGGCGGCACCCAACGCTCATCCACAGGCAGCGGCGAAGCGCCCACTCCCACCCATGGCAGCTCACCGCGCTCGCGTGCATCGCGTGGCCCCAGCGGTCCGTTGCCCTCCCAGGGGCGTTGGGCCGAGACTTTGCGGCCTGCATGGCCGATCTGGATGGCCGGGACAGCACCGTAGCTTTCGATGATGGTGGCCAACGCGCGCAAGCCAGCAAGATGACCGTCTTCCCAGATGCCCAGATCGCCATACGTGCCGCGGCCGCGTTTCTCGACGACGCTCACTTCGACCATCACACAGCCCGGGCGACCCTGCGACACCTTCGTGATGTAGGCGGTGTGCCACTCATTGCAAAACCCTTCGTGCGCCGAGTACTGGCACATCGGAGAAATCATGATCCGATTGGGCAGAGTCACCGTACGCAGGGTGAACGGTGTAAAGAGCGCAGCCATGGAGTCTCCGTTTGATGCGCAATGCCTGAGCGGCACCGCTGCGATCAGGAGATGGTAATTCAATCGGGATTGCGTCTGTCGCAGACCCGTTACGGAATATGCCCGGTGATCGAGGGTGCGCGGTTGAGCGGCTCCACCGAGGTTCGCGACTGTAGAGGAGCGCGGCGCTTCAGTGGCAATAGGCGGCGGCTGCGCCGCGCAGCTCCATGAAGGGCGTCACCACACGCTGCAACGGAATCTGCTGCAGCCAGGGTGCGAATCGGCCCTTCGCCTCGAATCGCTCGCGCATGCCCTCCAGCGGCACGGCCTGCGCCAATGCGGCCATCATGCCCCCGCCTACCGTGATTCCCCCGCTGGCGTTGTAAAGCAGCGCGAGGTCGCCGGCGAACGCGCCCAGCAGGGCGACGAACGTGTTCGCGGCCAGTAGCGCATGGGTATCGCCCTGTGCACAGGCTTTCAGCACGTCGCCCGGATGATCGATCTTCGAAGTCGTGCGCGGGTCGCTGTCCTGCAGCGCGGCCTCGTACAGCAGGACCAGTCCAGGCCCGCTGAGCACCCGCTCCCAGGAAGCGCGCCCATACCTTTGAACGGCGCGTGCTGCGACGGTATGTTCGAAGCGCGTTTCGGGCGCAAAGCTTGCATGGCCGCCTTCGGTGGCCAATGGTCTGTACCCGGCCTCGGTCTGCAGCAGGGCAGCCACCCCCAGGCCTGTCCCTGGCCCCAGGATGGCCTGATGGCCTTGCGGATGGCCCGTGGTCGCGGGCTTTCCCTGCCGGCTGTATGACCCGCCCGGAATGTCTGCACGATCCTGTGATGCGAGCCGAGGCAACGCCCAGGCCATGGCTTCGAAATCGTTGAGCAGCTTGACGCGACTCGGGTCCAACCCGAGGGCCGACGCCAGTCGGGGCGGCTCGATGCGCCAGCCTGCGTTCGTGAGCTCGATGCATCCATCCTTGAGCGGGCCCGCAGCCGCGATCGACGCACCATCCAGCCGCTCACCACCGGTCTGATCGTTCAGAAACCGGGTGCACGCCGATTCCAGATCGGGAAAGCCTTCCCGCTCGAAATGGCAGGCCGGCGCGATCAGCGCGTGATTGCGTGCCAGCCCGAGGCGCAGATACGTCCCGCCGACATCAGCGACCAGGACGAGGTGCTCTTGACGAAGTGGGTCTGACACAATTGGTTTCATGCGGTCACGGTCAGGCTGATTCAACACGTGTGGGCAGGCTCACTGCGGATCATGCAACGGATTCGGTCAGGATGGCCCCGTGCTCGCCAGGGCTCAGACGAATATGCCGTGAATGAAAGCGGCTCAGATAGGCGTCATGCGCAATGCTGACCACGGCGCTGTGCGGCAGACGCTCGATGAGCAGCGCATATAGAGCCGACCCGGTCGCTTCGTCAAGCGATGCGGTGGCCTCGTCCAGGAAGAGCCACGTCGGTGCGTTGAGCAGTGCGCGCGCAAAGGCGAGGCGCTGCTGTTCGCCTGGCGAAAGCTGGCGGTCCCAGGTCGCCACCTCATCGAGCCGTGGAATCAGCTGAGGAAGTCTGCAGTCCTGCAACGCGAGCCTCAGCTGTGGGTCATCGAAATCGCCGTCAGCGGCCGGATAGCTCACACAGGCGCGCAGACTGCCATGAGGCAGGTAGGGTCGCTGGGGCAGGAACAGCACCCCATGCCGAGGATGTTCAGTACGGCCCTCGCCATAGGGCCAAATGCCTGCGAGGACACGAAAGAGGGTGCTTTTTCCGCTTCCTGATGGTCCGCTGAGCAGCACACGGTCCCCGATGCGGATCTCCAGTCGGGTGCGGGCCACGATCGGGTGCCCTCCGGGCGTATCCAGGCGCACGTCATGCAGGGCCGGCATGTCGCCCGGCGTGCTGCGAAGACCCTGCTGAGCGACCAGCCTGCTCTGCGCGATGGCGTCTTCGAAGGTCAGCAGACGCTCGGCCGTGGCGCGCCAGCTGGCCAGGTTGGCATATGCATTCACAAACCATGACAACGCCGACTGCACCTGCCCGAACGCATTGGCGATCTGCATCAGGTCACCGAGTTTCAGCGGCCCATGGAAGTAGCGCGGCGCAGCCACCACAAAGGGAAAGATCACTGCCAGTTGCGCATACAGGCTTTGCGTCCAGATCAGCCGCTTTTGCGCTTTCACCAGGGCCCAGTAGTTGGCAACCACCTCCCGAAAGCGATGTAGCAGTCCTGAGGTTTCCGACGCCTCGCCCCGAAAGAGGGCGATGCTCTCGGCATGCTCACGCACCCGAATCAGCCCATAGCGAAAATCGGCTTCCAGCCTTTGCTGCGCCACGTTCAGTCCGATCAGAGGCTTGCCGATCCGGTGTGACAGCCAGCTGCCCAGCAATGCGTAGCCGAGCGCCACCCAGACCATGTAGCCGGGGATCGAGATCTCGGTTGATCCGAGCGTGACCGACAGCGGTCCGGAGACCGTCCACAGAATCGTTACGAAGGAGGCCAGCGTGACCAGCGCGTTGAGCAATCCCATGGACAGCGAGACCGTGTATTCGGTGAACAGCCGAATGTCCTCTGCCATACGCTGATCGGGGTTGTCGGTGGGCGTGCCGGCAAGCTCCAGCGCGTAGTAGGCCCGGTGCGACAGCCATCCATCCAGAAAGCGCTGAGTGAGCCAGGTGCGCCAGCGCAGCTCAAGGAGTTGCGTGAGATGAAACTTGTAGACCGCGACCAGGATGAACGCGAATGCCAGACCGCCGAATCGCCACAACTGCTCGCGAAAGGCCGTCTCATCACGGCTCTCGAGCGCATTGAAAAAGTCGCGCTGAAAATCGTTGAGTAACACGTCGACCCAGACTGTGATCAGGTTCAGCGCGACGACGCCGGTCAGCATTGCGATCGCTGCCCATCGCACCTGGCTGCGAAAATAAGGGGCGATCAGTCCCCAGACGCGTCGGGCGAAATGCGGGATGGGCGGTGCAGCGTTTGCAGGCATCACCGTGCAAACTGTGCGGGCTCACGTCTGAGCCGCGCCAGTCGTGGCAGCATAAGGACCGCGATGATCACGCACAGGATCACGAGTGACAGCGGTCGGGTCAGAAACACGGTCCAATCCCCCTGTGCGATGGCCAGCGCATTGCGCAGTTGTTTTTCGGCCATCGGACCCAGAATCATGCCGATCAGTACCGGGGCGACCGGGAATTGAAATCTGCGCATCGCAAGGCCTGCGAGCCCGATGATCAGCAGTAGCAGCAGGTCGAACCAGGATTGACGCAGGCTGTAGGCACCCAGACCGGCAAAGACCAGGATGCCGCCGTACAGCAGCGGCTGCGGGATGCGCAGCACCTTGACCCAGATGCCGATCAGCGGCAGGTTCAGAACCAGTAGCATCACATTGCCGATGTACAGCGAGGCGATCAGCGTCCAGACCAGAGCCCCCGATGTTTGCAGCAGTGCTGGACCGGGTTGCAGGTTGTAGTTCTGGAATGCGGCCAGCAGGATCGCGGTGGTGGCAGAGGTGGGAATGCCCAGCGTCAGCAAAGGCGCAAGCGCAGCGGTCACGGTGGCGTTGTTTGCGGCCTCGGGGCCCGCAACGCCCTCGATCGCACCCGGGCCGCCGTTGGGTGTGAATTCTTCCGGGTGGCGCGACAGTTTCTTTTCGGTGGCGTATGAGAGGAAAGTGGGAATCTCGGCACCGCCAGCCGGAATCAGCCCGAAGGGAAAACCAATGGCGGTACCCCGCAGCCACGCAGGAACAGATCGACGCCAGTCGGACGCGCTCATGCGCGTGGGGCTCATCCGGTTCATGGTGCCTGCACGAGCAGGTTGCAGCACGCCGTGCAACGCTTCTCCGACAGCGAACAGCCCGACCGCCACCACGACCACATCAATGCCGTCGTACAGTTCCGGGATGCCTGCTGTGAAGCGCACGACGCCTGAAACCGGATCGATGCCGATGAGCCCAATCCCCAGTCCGATGCACAGGCTGGTCATGCCGCGCAGGAGCGACTCGCCAATCACGGCCGAGACCATCGTGAAGGCCAGCGCCATGATCATGAAGTACTCTGCCGGACCGAAGCTCAGCGCGAATTGCGCCATCACGGGCGCGAACAGCGTCAGCAACAACGTGGCCAGCGTACCGGCCACGAAGGATCCGATGGCCGCCGTGGCCAAGGCCGGTCCGGCTCGCCCGCTGCGCGCCATCGCGTTGCCTTCCATGGCGGTCACCATGGTGGCTGATTCGCCAGGGGTATTCATCAGGACCGAAGTGGTGGAGCCGCCGAACATGGCGCCGTAATAGACCCCGGCGAACAGAATCAGCGCGGCAGTCGGATCAACTTTCGCAGTCAGCGGCAGCAGCATTGCGACGGTGAGCGCCGGGCCGATCCCCGGCAGCACACCGATCGCCGTGCCGATGAAACAGCCTGCGAGCGCCCAGGCCAGATTGACCGGCGAGATCGCGGCTGCGAACCCACCCATCAGGGCATTGAGCGTCTCGATCACAAGCCCAGCACCGGACACAAGGGCAGCGAGACGCCGATCACCCTCGAAAAAAGCAACCAGACCGGCAGGGCCAGAGCCAGCGCGACGCAGGCATCTCGCAGTGTGCGCTGGCTGCCATAGCCGCGCGCCACGCACACCATCAGCACAACACTGGCTGCCACGAACCCGATGTGGCCGATGGTCACCAGATGGAGCACCAACCCCGAGACCACCCAGGCCAGGTTCCTGAGCGGGCTCTGAGCGGCCGTTGGAGTTGTTGTCGAGCCTGCGGCGTCGGTTTGTTCAGGCGCGGGCTGTTCCTTGGACCGCATGGCCTGCGCCGCCAGCAGGGTGCCACAGGCGGCAAGGCCCACTGCAACCAGAGTCGGCAGGAATCGGGGCGACAGGCCGGAATAACCGCCCGTGCCTTCAATCGACATGGCGCCGACGCCAAAGATCACAGCACCTGCAAGCACCGCGGCTGCGACGCCGAGCGCGCTTGCTCTCATGGCTGTCGGCGGTATTGCCCGCTTGACCCCGGCGACCTCACTTGGCCAGACCGAGCTCGCGCAGGATCGTCCCCAGCCGCTTGGACTCCGACTCCACATAGCTGCCGAATTCCGCCCCGGTCTGCAGGAAAGGCGCCCATTCATTACGGACCAGCGTTTCTTTCCATTGGGCAGTCTGAGTGCCTTTGACCACCGCATCGATCAGCGTTTTTTGCTGCTCTGGGGTAATGCCGGGTGCTCCGTAAACGCCGCGCCAGTTGTAGATCTCGACGTTCAGACCCTGATCCTTCAGCGGCCGGATGCCTTGAACCGGAAAGCTCGATGACACCGCGAGCGCGCGCATCTTGCCGTCTTTGACGAAGGGCAAAAACTCCGACACGCCGGCCAGCCCGACCGTCACCTGGTTACCCAGAATGGCCGCAGTGGCCTCGCCGCCCCCGGCAAACGGAATGTAGTTGATGCGTGCGGGCTCAATGCCCACTTCCTTGGCGATCAGCCCGGTCAGGATGTGATCGATCGACCCTCGCGAACCGCCTCCCCAGGACACCGATCCGGGATTGGCCTTGAGTTGCGCGATCAGATCGGCCATCGATTGAATCTTTGATTGGGCCGGGACGACCAGGATCATCGTGTCTGCAAACAACCGGGCAATCGGGGTGGCGTTGCGAAGTGAAACCGGCGAGCGGCTCAACTCGATACCACCCACCATCACGGCGCCTGTAACCACCATGGCATTCGGGTTGCCTTTTTCGGTATTGACGAATTGCGCCAGCCCGATCGCTCCGCCTGCACCGCCTTTATTCTCGAAGGTGGCGTTGCGAATGGTTCCGGCCGACTGCATCGCGGCAGCAATGCCGCGGCCGGTCTGATCGAATCCACCCCCTGGATTCGCCCCGATCATCACTTTCAGCGTGTCAATCTGTGCGTGCGCCTGCACCGGAAAACCGACGCTGATCAACAGCCCCAGCAGGCCAGTGGCGCACAACAGCGCGCGGCGATTCAAATGCATGCGGAACAAGGCAGGTCTCCTTTCAGAGGCAGTGCGTATCGGTCTTGCAGCCGATGCGCTCAGTGTGATTCGATCAGATCGTCATCCGATTCGGGCAGTCTTGCCACCAGAATTTTATCGACCCGGTTGCGGTCCATGTCGACCACTTCGAATCGGAAACCGGCTGCATTAAAGTGGTCTGCCACCGACGGGATACGGCCCAGGCGGTGCATCGCAAAGCCGCCGACGGTATGGAAGCTGCGTTCTTCCTCGGCGGGCAGTTCGTCGACCTCAAGGACCGCCTTCAGTCTTTCCAGCCCCACCGAGCCGTCAACCAGCCATGAGCCGTCGTCGCGGCGCACGACATCGAGCTCGCCCGTGGCATCGGGCTCGGGCAGTTCGCCCACAATGGCGGTCAGCACATCAGTGAGTGAAACCAGGCCCTGCAGATCGCCATACTCATCCACGATCAGCCCGAACTGCACCCGCTCGCGCCGGAACGTGTCGAGCAATTGGGTGGTGCTGATGGTTTCCGGCAGATACAGCGGCGCGGACAGGTGGTGCTCGACATCGAGCAGATCACCCCGCAAGGCCGGGCCCACCAGATCTCCGACGCGCAAGACACCCAGAATGTGCTCAAGGCCGCCACGACAGATCACGACGCGCGCATGCGGGCTTTCCGCAATCTGCGCGCGCACCGCAGCGTCTCCGTCATCCAGATCGATGGAGTAGATATCCATGCGTGGCGTCATGATGGCGCCAATGCGCTGCTCGTCCAGGCGCAGCACGTTCGAGACGATCGCCTGTTCGCTTTCATGAAAGATACCGGCCTCGGCCCCTTGCTCCATCAGGACCTTGATTTCGTCATCTGTGACCGGAGGCTCTTCCTGCCCGCGTCCGCCAAGCAGACGCACCAGCAGGTTGCTTGATGACGACAGGGTCCATACCAGCGGGCGAGTGATCCGGGCGAACCAGGCCATCGGGCGCGCCACAATCGAGGCGATCCGTTCAGGAGCGCGCAGCGCGAGACGTTTCGGTACGAGCTCGCCAATCACCACAGAAATGAATGTGATGATCGTGACCGCAGTCGCTACCGACAAGCCTTTGGCGTAGGGCTCCAGCAGCGGAAAGCCGCTGAGCCATTGCGCAATCGGCGTGGCAATCAGTCCTTCACCCACGATACCGCTCAGCACGCCGATCGTCGTGATGCCGACCTGGATCGTGGACAGAAATCCGCCGGGCTCGTCATGCAGGGCCTGGGCCGCTTGTGCACCCGGGTGGCCGTCGTCGGCCATGCGCTGCAGCCTGGCTTTGCGGGAGGAGACCACGGCCATCTCCGACATCGCGAACAGGGCGTTCAGCACGACGAGGAGCAGCAGCAGCAAAAGATCCATCTGGATGAGGGGGAAGCCGGGGACCGGTCAGGATAGCACCCCGCCTGTGGCGGCCGTTAGACTGAGCCATCATGTTCACGCCGGCGTTCCTGCTCACCTGCTCGCATGGTGCGATTTGTCTCGCACTGATGCTGCGCATCTTGTCGCGCCGCAATCCGCCTGGCGTATCCATGGCGTGGATCCTGCTGGTACTTGCCGTCCCGGTGGGCGGAGCCCTGCTGTACGTGATGATCGGCGAGCGTCGCCTCGGCCGCCGCTGGATCGAACGCGCCGAGGCAGAACGCCCGGTCATGGCAGATCGGTTTGCACGGCTCGCCGGTGAGTCGGAGGTCGACGCTGCTGCGCTTGGGCTTGCTGCAGAGCCGACCGCCCGACTGGCTCGCGCATTGGGCGGTATCGCAGTCATGAGCGGGCATCGCGTCGAATTGTTCAGCGAAAGCGCACGCATTCTGCAGGGCCTGATCAATGACATCGATGCCTGCAAGACGCACTGCTCGCTTGAGTTTTACATCTGGCATCACGCAGGCCGTGTGCTGGATGTGATTGATGCGCTGGTGCGCGCCGCCCAACGTGGCGTCCAGGTGACCATCCTGATGGACGGCCTTGGAAGCCGACCCTTCACTCGCAGCGCTGCGATGCATGCACTGCGTCAAGCAGGCGTGGAAGTCGTGGTAGTACTGCCCGTCAGCGCATTGCGGCTGGCTGCCGCCCGGGCCGACCTGCGCAATCATCGCAAAATTGCAGTGTTCGATCACCGCATCGCCTGGACCGGAAGCTTCAATCTCGCCGATCCGCTCGAGTTCAAGCGGGACGCCGGCGTCGGCCAGTGGATCGATGCCATGGTGCGCATCGAGGGGCCATCTTGTGCGGTTCTGGGCGCCATGACCGCCGCGATGGCATTTTTGCAGCAAGGGCCTCGTGGACAGGACATGGGTGCGCCTTCCGTTGTCCTGGACCCGGCGGTACGGCCGCTCGAGGTCCGCGGACCGGTGGCCCTTCAGCCGTTTCCCTCCGGCCCCGGGTTTGCGTATCAGCATGTCGAGTCGGTGCTGCTGAGCGCGATCTATTCGGCCCGCCGCGAACTGATCCTGACCACGCCTTATTTCGCGCCGGGCGAATCCATTGTCATGGCTTTGCGCTCGGCCGCGCGCCGCGGTGTTGCGGTCACGCTGATTGTGCCCTTGCGATGCGATTCACGGCTGGTGCAGTACGCGAGCGCCTCGTACTTTGCGGACCTGCTTGCTGCCGGGATACGCATTGAGCGATTCGATGGCGGCCTCTTGCACACCAAAAGCATGGTGGTCGATGGTGAGTTCGCCGTATTCGGGACGGTGAACCTGGACCTGCGCAGCTTTCATCTGAATTTCGAGCTGTCTACGCTGATCTACGACCGTGCGGTGGCCGAACGCCTGCTGGCTTTGCAGCGCAGCTACCTCAAGCAGTGCAAGCCTCTGGATGCAAGCCTCTGGAAAGGCCGTGGACTTGGCCGGCGGATCCTGGAGAATGCGGCGCAGCTCGCTTCGCCGATGCTCTGAGCGGGCTGATACACTGCGGCCCGATCCATGGATACCTCTCCCGAAGTGGGCCGACAGGTCGCGCGCCGGCGCACCTTCGCGATCATCTCCCACCCAGATGCCGGCAAGACCACTCTCACCGAAAAGCTGCTGCTCTTTGGGGGAGCGATTCAGCTTGCCGGGACGGTGAAGGCCCGAAAGAGCGCGCGACATGCCACCTCCGATTGGATGGAGGTTGAAAAGCAGCGCGGCATTTCGGTGGCCAGTTCGGTCATGCAGTTCGAATACGACGACTGTGTGTTCAATCTGCTGGACACGCCGGGGCACCAGGATTTTTCAGAAGACACCTATCGGGTCCTGACTGCCGTCGATTGCGCCGTCATGGTGGTCGATGCAGGCAAGGGTGTCGAAGCGCAGACGATCAAGCTGCTGGAGGTTTGCCGCCTGCGCGATACGCCCATCATCACCTTCGTGAACAAGCTTGATCGCGAAGTGCGAGAGCCGATCGAGCTCCTCGATGAAATTGAATCAGTGCTGAAAATCCGGTGCGCGCCGGTCACCTGGCCCATCGGCAGTGGCAAGCGGTTTCGTGGCGTGTATCACCTGCTGCGCGATGAAGTCCTCAGGTTTGCGCCCGGTGAAGAGCGGGCAAATCAGACGGTTCAGGCCATTTCCGGCGCAGAGCTTGCGGCACTCGACACCGAATTTCCGCAGGAAATGGCGACCATGCGCGATGAGATCGATCTGGTGCGCGGGGCCGGCTCCGAGTTCGAGCTCGACCAGTTTCTTGCAGGCCTGCAAACGCCGGTCTTTTTCGGATCGGGGATCAACAATTTTGGTGTGCGCGAAATTTTGCGTGCGCTCAGCGACTGGGCGCCGCCGCCCCAGCCTCGCGATGCAGGTGTTCGATCGGTCAAGCCTGAAGAGCCCGGTTTCACCGGATTTGTCTTCAAGATCCAGGCGAACATGGACCCGAACCATCGGGATCGGATTGCGTTTCTGAGGGTGTGCTCGGGTCGCTATGACCCTGGCATCAAGGTGAACCATCGCAGGCTCAACCGACAGATCAAGGTCCAGAATGCGCTGACCTTCATGGCCAATGAGCGCTCGCTGATGGAAGTGGCTTATGCAGGTGACATCATCGGTTTGCATAACCATGGTCAGCTTCAGATCGGAGACACGCTGACCGAGGCGAATGATCCGATCAGCTTTACCGGGATTCCTTACTTCGCGCCGGAGCTGTTCTCGCGGCCCCGTCTGCGCGATCCGCTGAAGTCCAAGCAATTGGCCAAGGGATTGCAGCAACTGGGTGAGGAAGGCGCTGTGCAGGTCTTCGAGCCCTTTGTCGACGCCACACCCCTGCTGGGGGCGGTCGGTCAGCTGCAATTTGAAGTCGTGGAGCATCGGTTGCGCACGGAGTACGGCGTGGAAGCCAGCTTCGAGAGCGCCGGCATCAACAGCGCCCGTTGGGTCACCTGCGAAGACGAGCAGGTGCTCAAGGAGTTCATGCGTGCGCAGCAGATGCGTCTTGCACGCGATGTGGACGGTAATCTCGTCTATCTGGCCGATACCGGGGTCAATCTGCGCTTGACCATGGAGCGCTGGCCCAAAGTGCGGTTTCACGCCACCCGCGAACACGGACAGCGGATCGCGGCCTGAGATGAGCTCCCTGCAGCCCCCGCCCCCCGGCGCTCCCAACGCGGGCGGCAGGTTCGGTGCTGCAACGGGCGTACTCACTGCCGGGTTCGTCACCGTGCTGGTGGGTTTCTCAAGCTCTTACCCGCTGATCGTGCAGACCGCGTCGGCAATGGGTCTGTCGGCCGATCAGCTGGCGACCATGACGGCAGCGCTCTCTTTGGGCATGGGACTGACATGCCTGGTGCCCAGCCTGCTCTTGCGCCTGCCAGTTGTGATCGCCTGGTCCACCCCGGGCGCCGCGCTGCTTGCGGTCAGTCTGCGCGACATCCCATTGGATCAGGCCATCGGGGCGTTTATCGCTTGCGCGTTGCTGCTGACCGCAGCGGGCGCCAGTGGCCTGTTCGAACGCTGGATGCATCGCATCCCGCACTCCCTGGCCAGCGCATTGCTTGCGGGTGTGCTGGTGCGTTTCGGGATCGATATTTTCCCCGCGCTGGAGCGGGCGCCAGGGACGGTGCTGCCGATGCTGTTGGTGCTGCTGGTCGGGCGGCGTGTGTGGCCGCGCTTTGCAGTCCCCCTCAGCCTGCTGGCAGGACTCGTTGCAGTCGCCCTGCAACCCGCAGGATTGAGCTGGCCGGCAGCAGCCTCCACGATGGTGACCATGCAACCGCTGGCCTGGCCGCCAACCTGGTCCACCCAGGCCTTTCTGGGCGTGGCCCTGCCGCTTTTCGTGGTCACGATGGCGTCGCAGAATCTGCCTGGGGTGGCTGTGCTGCGAGCCTCGGGCTATGGGCATGCGCCGATTTCGGTGCTGCTCACGATCGTCGGACTGGCCACGCTCCTTTTGGCGCCCTTCGGTGCCTTTGCACTCAACCTCGCTGCCATTACTGCAGCGCTGTGCATGGGGTCCGACGCCCATCCTGATCCGCATCGCCGATGGCTCGCCGCGGCTGCAGCGGGTGTGCTCTACTTGTTGGTCGCAATGTTCGCTGCGCCGCTGGCAGCCCTCTTTCTAAGCCTGCCGAAAGAGCTTGTGATGACGATTGCCGGGTTGGCGCTGCTGCCCACGATCGGGCGCGGCCTGCATGCGGCGCTCGCCGACGAGGCGCAACGCGATGCAGCCCTGGTCACCTTTCTTGTGACCGCCTCGGGGCTGACTCTGTGGGGTATCGGGCCCGCATTCTGGGGTGTGGTCTTCGGGCTGATCGCCCTGATCGTGTGGCGCACGCCTGCCCCCCGATGACCCCCACGCTGTCCGGCCCTGCGGGGGGTGGGTCAGAGGCGGTGATCTACGGACCCGAATCACAACGGGTTGAGAAGCGGGGCTGGCGGTACTTAGTCCGGGCGAATCCCTGCCCGCCGCACCACTTCGGCCCAGCGTTTCTGCTCGCTGAGGATAAAGGCGGCGTATTGCTCCGGGGTGCTGCCTACCCCTACCGCTGCATCGTTCGCAAAACGTTCGGTGACGGCCGAGGCTCGCAGCGCACGCGAGGCCTCTTCCGCGATGCGCCGCACGATCGGATCGGGCGTGCCAGACGGGACTTGCAACCCGTACCACTGGGAAGTCTCGAATCCCGGGTAGCCCTGCTCGGCGACCGTGCTCGTATCGGGCAGGATCGGCAAACGCTGCTGCGTACCCACTGCAATCGCGCGCAGCTTGCCGCTTCGAATATGAGCCATCAGCGCCGGTGCGCCAGCTGAAGCAGCATCCGTGCGCCCCGCAAGCAGATCAACCAGCTGCGGACCCGTGCCGCGATAAGGAATGTGGGTGATGAACGTCCCGGTGACCAGCTTCAGATACTCCATCGCGAGGTGACCGGCGCTGCCATTGCCTGCCGAGCCGTAATTCAATTGGCCCGGGCGCTGTTTGGCCAGTGCCACGAACGACTTCAGATCGTTCGCGGGCACGGACGGATGCACCACGAACATGTTCGGTACGCGGGCCAGTAAGGTCACTGCGGTGAAATCGCGGTCCACGTCATAAGACTGCTTGGGCATCATGTAGGGGTTGACCGCCAGGGTTCCCACGTGACCCAGAATTAGCGTATGCCCGTCCTTGTCCGCTTTGGCCGCTTCGGCCATGGCTACCGTTCCGGCACCACCGGGTTTGTTTTCAACATAGACGCTTTGGCCCAGATGTTTGCTCATCTCGGTGGCCACTGAGCGCGCCACGATTTCGGAGCTTCCCCCCGGGGCAAACGGCACCAGCAACCTCACCGATTTGCGCGGCCAGTCGGTTTGACTGCGGGCGCCTCCCGGTGCGGCAAGAGCGCTGAGTCCGAGTGTGCAAGCCCTCAGAAAATGGCGTTTTGAATCCATGATGACGCTCCGCAGGCGCGCTGCCTTGATCTGGTGACGGGCTTTGATTTGAGCATGAATGCCAGTTCTTCTCATGTGAGAAATGAACTGGAGCATTCGGACGTTCTTGTAAAAAGTGCACCGCTGCACGCGACTCAATGGTATCCTGAGCGTAGTAAAAAGTTATTTTTCGGTTGC
>DGIT01000098.1:0-5296 GCA_002386465.1 Burkholderiales bacterium UBA4615
CCCACGCGACTCAAGTAGCGCAGCCATTGACGCGGCGGCGATCCCTTTTCCGAGAGAAGAGACCACCCCGCCGGTGACAAAAACAAATTTGGTCATGGAGGCCAACGGGAAAGGCCGATTATAACAAGCTCTGCAGGGCGTCCGGATGAATGCGCTCACACTGCGCACATCGCGATGTCCCTGAGCGCCCAAACGCCGGCGCAAAGTCCCGCACCCTCATGGACATGCTGCCCTGGCCCATCAGGATTCGGTCATCATGGCGGTTTTTCGCCGCGTGCCTGCTTCGCGGCTGTTGCGGGTCCGAATGCCATGCACAACTACGCCCTTCGCACCGAACTGCACAACGAGGTGCACACCAGGCCGCGCCCTCCGGTCAGTGCACCCCAGGTTATTTCGCATCTTTCAGTGCTGCACCATAAGCGCCACGAGCGGCCCAAACCCGTGCGACTCAGCGCCTGGTGCGCGCGCCATGACCTCAGCCCGCCCGAAAGCGGTCAAAGCCATTTCGATGCCCAGCACGGCACATTGCGAATCAAGTGGGAGCGGCACGGGGAGTTCGACGACTTCACCGTCTATGCGCAGGGCTGTGATCCGCTCCAGCCTTTTTCCCAAAGTGCAGCCGATCAGCTGCTTGCCGAGTTGATCGACGAAGAAGAAGGCGAGGTGATCGCGGCATTGCGCATCGCCGTGCTGCCTGCAGGCACACATGGCTTTGATCTGGCCCGCGCGGAGCAACTGCTGGGTTCACAGCAACTGGTCGGCGCTGCCATTTCGGACAGCGACGCAGCGCTTTACTCCGACTTTCACCTGGATGCGGACGGTTACGGCCGCTTTTTGCTTATCGACCGGGAGACCAATGCCAGCCAGATGGGTCGCGCCGTGCAGCGGGTGATCGAGATGGAGGTCTATCGCATGATGGCTATGCTGGCGTTTCCCGAGGCACGCGATCTGGCTCGACAGCTCGATCGCGCTGAGCGCGATCTGGCCGGCCTGGTCGCCCGCCTCGATATCGCCCCGGAATCGGAAGAGCCCGAGCTGCTGCGCGATCTGACCGGGCTGTCGGCCACCATCGAGCAGATCTCGGCGTATTCGCTGTTCCGGTTGAGTGCTGCGCACGCCTATCGCAACCTGGTGCGACAGCGCGGTGCCGACCTGCGCCAAACCCGGCTGCCACGGCTGCAAACGATCACCGAATTCCTGGACCGGCGCTTCGAGCCCGCCATGTCCTATTGCGAATCGGTGGGGATCCGCCTCGCCTCGGCCTCGGAACGTGTAGCCCGCGCCAGCGGGTTGCTGCGCACCCGCGTGGAGTTTGAGCGCGAGCATCAGAATCAGGCGATCCTGGCCGATATGAATCGCAGGGCAGCGATGCAACTGCGCCTGCAGGAAACTGTGGAAGGCCTCTCGGTGGCGGCGATTTCCTACTACGCGACCGGGCTGGTGAGCTATGTGTTCAGGGGGCTGTCCGAAGCCGGCCTGCCCATCGATCCGACGCTGGCCAGCGGCATTGCCGTAGTCCCGATCGTGATTGGCGTGGCGCTCGCCCTGCGCGCCGCACGCAAGCGCCTGATGCGCAACGACAAGCCCATCTGAGCCGCACTGGTGCGCGCACTCAGGTCAGTCCGAACCCATCATCGGCCGTCACGATCGCACCATTGATGAAACGGGACTGATCCGAGGCCAGGAGCAGCAGCAGGCCATCCAGATCTTCGGGCTGGCCCAGACGGCGGCGCGGCATCATCGCGATCAGCTTGCGTCCGGCCTCGGTTTCCCAGTGATGTTCATTGAGTTCGGTACTGATGTATCCGGGGCAGATCGCATTCACATTGATATTGAAGCGGGCCCATTCCAAGGCCATGGCCCGGGTCATGTGCACCACGGCCGCTTTGCTCATGCTGTACAGGCCGATCTGGGCCAGCACCTTGAGGCCTGCCATCGAAGCGATGTTGATGATGCGCGCCTGCCGGTCGGGCTCGGAGCGGGCACGCTCGATCATGCGGCGGGCCACTGCCTGCGCAACGAAGAACGAGCCGCGGGTATTGGTGCCAAACACGAAATCGAAATCATCGGGCGCCACATCGACCAGACGCTGGGTCGTGCTGACCCCGGAATTGTTCACCAGGATGTCGATCGCACCAGCATGGGCCTCGGCCTGATCGATCGCAGCCGTGATCGAGACCGTGTCGGTGACATCCATCGGCACCACATGGGCCTGGCCGCCCTCGCCTTCAATCTCGGCGCGCAATTCCTTCAGGCGCTCGATGCGTCGCGAAGCCAGCACCACGGTGGCGCCATTGGCAGCCAGCGCGCGGGCAAATCGGGCGCCCAAACCGCTTGATGCGCCGGTCACCAGGGCAGTCTTGTCTTTCAGATCAAATTGCATGGGCTGAGCCATTGTCGGGTCTCCTGAGAGGGCGCAGATCATCGCATATGCGACGCATGCGACAGGTGCCGGACGCATGCGCAGAAGACCACGGTTTGCGCCAAGCGCCTGCTTTGGCGAAAATCCACAGGTTGCAAAGGGAAGGACAAGATGGACATCGAACGGGATTCAATGGAATTCGACGTGCTCGTCGTGGGTGGCGGGCCAGCCGGGCTCGCCGCAGCGATCCGGCTCAAGCAGCTGGCGGCCAAGGCCGGCAGCGATATCTCAGTGTGTGTGATCGAAAAAGGCTCCGAGATCGGGGCCCATACCCTGTCTGGCGCCGTGATGGACCCGCGGGCCATCACCGAGCTGATTCCCGACTGGAAAGCGCAGGGTGCGCCGCTGCAAACCGAGGTGACTGAAGATGAGGTGCTGTTTCTGACGGCGACCAAGTCGTACCGCACTCCCAACTGGGCGCTGCCGTCGGGGCTGCGTAATCACGGCAACTACATCGTGAGCCTGGGTGCCGTGGTGCGCTGGATGGGTCAGCAAGCCGAGGCGCTCGGGATCGATGTCTATCCGGGGTTTGCTGCCGCCGAGATTCTCTACGATGACCGGGGCGCAGTGCGCGGCGTGGCCACCGGAAACATGGGGGTAGGTCGCGACGGGGAACCCACCGACAACTTCCAGCCCGGCATGGAGCTGCTGGCCAAGTACACGCTCTTTGCAGAAGGCGCGCGCGGCCACCTGGGCAAACAGCTGATCGCCAAGTACCGGCTTGATGCCGACAGCGATCCGCAAACCTATGGCCTGGGTATCAAGGAGTTATGGGAAGTCGACCCAGCCAAGCACAAGCGCGGGCTGGTGGTTCACACCGCCGGATGGCCGCTCGACAACGCCACCTATGGGGGCTCGTTCCTCTATCACTTCGGCGAGAACCTGGTCTCGGTCGGCTTCGTCGTGGGTCTGGCCTATCAGAACCCCTGGCTGTCGCCCTTCGAGGAGTTCCAGCGCTACAAGACCCATCCGGCCATTCGCAGCACCTTCGAGGGCGGCAAGCGCCTGAGCTACGGGGCACGTGCCATTACTGCAGGCGGCATCATGTCGCTGCCCAAAACCGTTTTTCCGGGCGGGGCACTCATCGGCTGCGATGCAGGCTTTCTGAACGCCTCGCGCATCAAGGGCAGTCATGCCGCCATCAAGACCGGCATGCTCGCGGCCGACGCCGCATTCGAGGCACTGGGCGCGGGCCGTTCTGCCGACGAACTCTCTGCTTACCCGGCTGCATTCCGCTCGTCATGGCTGTACGACGAGCTCTGGCAGGCCCGCAATTTCAAGCAGTGGATGAGCAAAGGCCTGGTGACCGGGACCATCATGCATGGCATCGAACAGGTCGTGCTGCGTGGCAAAGCCCCCTGGACGCTGCACCATGCACATGCCGACCATGAATGCCTGCGCCCGGCCTCGGAGTTCCAGCCGATCGTCTACCCGAAGCCGGACGGCAAGCTCACCTTTGATCGGCTGTCCTCGGTGTTCCTGTCGAATACCAATCACGAAGAAAATCAGCCGATCCACCTGACGCTCAAGAATGCGAGCGTCCCGGTGGGCACGAATCTGGCTCGTTTTGCCGGGCCCGAGCAGCGTTATTGCCCCGCGGGGGTCTACGAGTTCGTCAAAAACGAGGACCAGTCCGATCGCCTGCAGATCAATGCGCAGAACTGCGTGCACTGCAAGACCTGCGACATCAAGGACCCGACGCAGAACATCGTGTGGGTGGTGCCTGAAGGTGGCGGCGGACCGAACTATCCCGGCATGTAATCCGTTTGCAGCGCCAATCGCTGCGGCTCAGCCACAGGAAGTCTATTCATGAGCAAGCTGTACCCAAGCGCGCAGGCCGCGCTTGCCGATATCGTTCGAAACGGCCAGACCATTGCGGTGGGTGGCTTCGGGCTGTGCGGCATTCCCGAAGCGCTGATCGCTGCCTTGCGTGACAGCGGCGTGCGCGACCTCACCTGCATCTCGAACAACGCCGGGGTCGACGGTTTTGGTCTGGGCTTGCTGCTGGCCACCCGCCAGATCCGCAAGATGATCGCGAGCTACGTGGGCGAAAACAAGGAATTCGAACGCCAATTCCTGGCCGGCGAACTTGAGCTCGAGTTCACGCCCCAGGGCACGCTCGCTGAAAAATTGCGCGCAGGCGGGGCCGGAATTCCGGCGTTTTTTACGCGCACAGGCGTGGGCACCGTGGTGGCCGAAGGCAAGGAAACCCGAGAGTTTGACGGCGATACCTTCGTAATGGAGCGTGCGCTCGTGCCCGATGTGTCGCTGGTCAAGGCCTGGATGGCCGACCGCTCGGGCAACCTGGTGTTCCGTCGGACCGCACGCAACTTCAATCCGAATGTGGCAATGGCCGGCAAGATCACGGTGGCCGAAGTTGAAGTGGTGGTGGCCAACGGCGAGATCGATCCGGATGCCGTGCATTTACCCGGCATTTATGTGCACCGCCTGGTTCACAATCCGACCCCCGAAAAACGCATCGAGCAGCGCACTACGCGCGCATCGCGCTGAGGAGAACACCATGCCCTGGACCCGTGACGACATGGCTGCGCGCGCAGCGCGAGAGCTGAAAAACGGTTTTTACGTCAACCTCGGCATCGGCCTGCCGACGCTGGTGGCCAATCATGTGCCTGCAGACATGGAGGTCTGGCTGCAGTCGGAAAACGGGTTGCTGGGCATTGGCCCCTTCCCGACCGAAGACGAGGTCGATCCCGACATGATCAACGCCGGCAAGCAGACCGTGACCACGCTGCCGGGCTCCTCGATCTTTGCATCGGCCGATTCTTTCGGGATGATCCGCGCCGGCAAGATCAACCTGGCTATCCTGGGGGCGATGCAGGTCTCCGAGCGTGGCGATCTGGCCAACTGGATGAT
>DGIT01000098.1:5366-6047 GCA_002386465.1 Burkholderiales bacterium UBA4615
GGCATGGGCGGCGCCATGGACCTGGTGGCTGGAGTGGGCCGGGTCATTGTGCTGATGGAGCACACCGCACGGCGCAAGGACGGTGGCGAGGATCTGAAGATCCTGCCTCAGTGCAACTTGCCGCTGACCGGTCTGGGCGTAGTCGATCTGATCATCAGCGACCTGGGAGTGATCGAGGTGACCGATGCGGGTCTGGTCCTGCGCGAATTGGCCCCGGGCGTCAGCGTCGCGGACATTACCGCTCGCACAGGCTGTGCGCTGGACACCAGCGCGATGACCGCCGGCGCGCAGCACTGAGCGGTTGAGCACGGGCTGATTCGTGCAGCGCGTTCACGCCCGCCACGCGGCGTTTCGGGCACGTTTCAGCCACGCCTGAAAGGCGACAACCCGCGTACGGTGAGTCTTTCAGGGCACACGACCGACACCCGATGAGCTGTGCGGTCAGTGCTACCGCAAGGCGCAGGCAAGCGCCTTGCGGTCGGTCAGCCCAGAGACACGACGGGGCTCAGTACTGGCGAGGGCGGCGCTGCCCGCCGTTGCCACCGCCGCCATTTCCGCCACCACCACCGTAGCCGCCGTTGCCACCGCCACCGTAACCGCCGCCACCGCCTCCTGCGCCACCACCACCGCCGGTGCGCCGGAACCCACCGCCGCCGCCTCCACCGCCGCCGCCGCTGCTGC
>DGIT01000015.1 GCA_002386465.1 Burkholderiales bacterium UBA4615
CTGGCCCGGCGCACTGTGTCGCGCGGGAGGTCTGTCTCGGCCACTGCGCGCGCACCGCTGCCCAGCGTGCCGCTGGCGTGGTTCACCCTGGCGTGGATCCTCATGCAGGGTGCCTTCGGTGCGCTCACGGTCACCATGAAGCTGCAACCAGCCATCGTCACCTTGCATCTGCTGGGCGGCATGGGGCTGTTTGCCCTGCTGGTGGCCCAATGGGCCCGAACCGACGCCCCCGTGCCTGCCGGGCCCGATGCCAGGCAGGCCGGCACTCTGGCGCCGCTCGCACTGGGCGCACTGGCCTTGCTTTGGGTGCAGATCGCGCTGGGCGGCTGGGTCAGCACCAACTACGCCACGCTGGCGTGCCGCGATTTCCCCATGTGTCAGGGCCAGTGGTGGCCGCCCGCTGACTTTGCCCGGGGCTTTGAGGTGTGGCGTGCCCTGGGGGTGAGCGGCGATGGCCGCGCGCTGCCTTTTCAGGCGCTCACGGCTATTCATCTGACGCACCGCTGCTTCGCCTTTGCAGTCTTTGCCGTGCTGGGCCTGCTGGCGTGGCGGCTGCAAAGGGTCGCAGTACTGCGCGGCTACGGTCGGGCCCTCGCGGCGGTGCTGGTTCTGCAGGCTGTCACCGGGCTGACCAACATTTTTCTGGATTGGCCGTTGGCTGCTGCGGTCGCTCACACAGGCGGCGCGGCTGCGCTGGTTGGCGTGCTCGTCGTGGTAGCCTTCGCCTGTCGCTCGGCACGCGTTTCGATGGACGCATCCGCCCAGTGGTCGCCTTCTTCTCACGACGATCCGCGCGTGGCCAATGCCCGATCGCGGGCCTGACCCCTGACCATGGACCTGATTCAGCGCCCTCAAGCCACGTGGGCCCACTTGCTGGGCCAATACGTTGCGCTCACCAAGCCGCGCATCGTCATGCTCACTGCGTTTTGCGCCGTGATCGGCATGTTGCTGGCCGAGCCGGGCATGGTGCCCTGGCGCATCCTGGTGTTCGGCACCCTTGGCATCTCCTTGCTGGCGGGCGCGGGCTTTACCTTCAACTGCCTGGTAGAGCGAGGTATCGATGCCCGCATGGCGCGCACGCGCGGGCGCCCGGCTGCACGCGGCGAGGTTTCAGTCTCAGGTGCGGCGGCGTTCGCCTTGCTGCTGGCAGGGGTCGGCGCGTGGTTGCTGCTCGCCTTCGTCAATCCCCTCACCATGTGGCTCACCCTGGCCACCTTCGTGGGCTATGCGCTGGTCTACACCCTGGTGCTCAAGCCTGCCACGCCGCAAAACATCGTGATCGGCGGTGCGTCCGGCGCCATGCCACCCTTGCTGGGCTGGGCGGCGGTGGCCAACGATGTGGGCCCGCAGGCGCTGGTGCTTTTTCTGATCATTTTCGTCTGGACCCCACCGCACTTCTGGGCGCTTGCCCTGTATCGCGTCGAGGACTATCGCCGCTCGGGTCTGCCGATGCTGCCGGTCACCCATGGCGCGCAGTTCACCCGCCTGCACATTCTGCTCTACACCTGCCTGCTGGTGGCCACCACGGTACTGCCTTACCTGATCGGCATGAGCGGTCTGCTCTATCTGGGGTGTGCGTTTGTGCTCGGCGGGATCTTTCTGGCCTACGCCTGGCGGCTGTGGCGTCAGTACTCCGACGCGCTGGCGCGACGCACCTTTACTTATTCGATCACCTATCTCGCGGCACTCTTTGGCGCGCTGCTGATCGACCACTGGCTGCGAGCGCTGGTGCCGGTGTGATTCTTCAGAGGCCCCAGGCGCGGCGTCTTCGTAGGGTGGCTGCTGTGCTGGCCACGGGTCTTCTGGTTGCGATGGCCGGGTGCGAACGCGTCCAGCAGAAGCTGAACCTTGATCCGGACGGCGCTTCAGGCTCGTTCAAAGCCACTGACATCACGGGCGCCGGCTACGGCAAGACGCTGGAGCTGACCGATCACACCGGTGCAGCCCGCGCGCTCGCAGACTTTCGCGGCAAGCTGGTCGTGTTGTTCTTCGGGTTCACGCAGTGCCCCGATGTCTGCCCGACCACCCTGGTGACCATGGCCGAGGTCATGAAGCAGCTGGGCCCGGATGCCGACAAGATACAGGTGCTGTTCGTCACGCTGGACCCCGAGCGCGATACGCCCACCGTGCTGGCAGGTTACGTGACCGCCTTTGATCCGCGCTTTCTCGGCCTGTCGGGTGATGCGGCTGCCACCACACGCGCTGCGCGCGAATTCAAGGTCTTCATGCAACGCAATGCCGGCTCCAGTGCCGACAACTACTCGATCGATCACACCGCTGCCAGTTATGTGATCGATCGCGAAGGCCAGTTGCGCCTGTATGTGCGCCATGGCGCAAGCGCGGCCGATGTCGCGGCCGATCTCAAGCTGCTGCTGCGCAAACCTTAGCCCTCAGGCTTCGGCCGTCAGTACTGAGACCTGAGCGCAGACCCAAGCCGAGGCCGGAGTCCTAAGTTCCGACCAGATGCGGCCCAGAGCGAGTACCACCGCACGCCCATCAGTACGCATTGTCATCGCCACGCAGGGTCTGCACCGCGGTGCGCCACAAGATGCGCACATCCATCGCAGGAGACCAGTGCGCCAGGTACTCCATGTCGTAGGCCACGCGGCGCTCCATCTTTTCAAGCGTATCGGTCTCACCGCGCGCGCCATTGACCTGGGCCCAGCCCGTGATCCCGGGTCGCACCTTGTGGCGCACCATGTAGCCGCGAATCAACCGGCGGTAGTGCTCGTTGTGCGCCACCGCATGTGGCCTGGGCCCGATCACGCTCATCTCGCCGCGCAGCACATTGAAGAGCTGAGGCAGTTCATCAAGCGAGGTGCGCCTGAGGAAAGCCCCCAGTGGGGTGACCCGGTCATCGCACCGTGTAGCCTGACGTACGACCGCACCGTCCTCCTGTACGCGCATGGTGCGGAACTTCCAGACCTCGATTGGGGCGCCATCCAGACCGTAGCGGCGCTGTCGAAATAGTATCGGCCCGGGCATTTTGAGACGAATCGCCGCGGCAATCGCCAGCATCAGCGGCGCAGCGACGAGCAGCGCCGGCACGGCCACAGTCATATCGAAGATGCGTTTGTATACCGCGCGCGCACCGCGAAATGGCGTATCGCACACGCCCACGACCGGCAGGCCAGCCACGGTCTCCAGCCGCACGCGCAGTGGCTCAGCCAGACGGATGTCAGGCACGAAAAATACCGAGGCCGTGGTGTCGCCCAGTTGCTCAAGCAGCGCACGAATGCGTGGCTGTGCGCTCATCGGCAGCGCGAAATACACCCGATCGATGTGTCGCGCGCGTACGCACTCACCCAGTCTCTGAGTCGTACCCAGCAGTGGCGCTTCCAGCGATTGGGTCGGGTCTTCGGCGCGCGGGATGCGGCGATCATCCAGAAAGCCCGCCAGTTGCACTCGAGGGTGTGCCTGCCGGAGCAGGGCGCGGGCCAGCGTGCGCCCGAGTGGGTTGGCGCCAACGATCAGCACCCGATCGGGGCCTCTGCGCAGCGCCCGCTCACGCGGGCGCAGGCCGCGGCCGCGATGGCTTTCGCCGAGCCACTCGGACGAGCCCAGCCCCGCATCGGCCAGGGCATGTTGCCGCTGGGCTCCAGGGTGCGACGTGTCGTGCAGACCGTGTAGCGGGGCAGCAGGCTGCGGCGCAGCCGACCGGCGGATCGGATGTGAGGTGAGCGAGGGCATCCTGTGTGTCCTGACCGATGGCAGCCCTCCAGACCGGGCTGTATGCCTGCGATCAGGCGACGATCGTGCCTGTGTGACGCCGTGGCCGTGGCCCCGCGCAGTGCGCAGGATCGGGGTCTCGCCACCGCCGTGCTGTGGCGTGGCTGCCGACTCGCTCCACCGGACGGCCCCGTCAGTGGCGCATGTCACAGCGCTTGCGTGGGCCTGCCTTTATCATGCCGGCATGAAAATCACTGTCATTGGGACCGGCTATGTCGGTCTGGTCTCAGGCGCTTGCCTGGCCGAAATGGGCAACGACGTGCTCTGCATGGACGTTGATCCGCGCAAAATCGAGATGCTCGAACGCGGCGAAATTCCCATCTGGGAACCTGGGCTGCAGGATATGGTCCGACGCAATGTTGCGGCCAACCGGATGAAGTTCACGCTCGACCCCAGGCGCGCTGCCGAGCACGGCACGATCCAGTTCATCGCAGTGGGCACGCCACCGGACGAAGACGGATCGGCCGACCTGCAATATGTGCTGGCCGCGGCACGCAATGTCGGCAAGCACATGACCGACTACAAGGTCATCGTCGACAAGTCGACGGTTCCGGTCGGCACTGCCGACAAGGTGCGCCAGGCGGTGGCCGAAGAGCTCAAGGCCCGAGGGGTCGAGGTGCCGTATGCGGTGGTCTCGAACCCCGAGTTTCTGAAGGAAGGTGCCGCGGTCGACGACTTCATGCGGCCCGACCGCATCGTGGTGGGCGCCGATGATGAACAGGCGATCTTCCTGATGAAAGCGCTCTATTCGCCGTTCCAGCGCAATCACGAGCGCCTGGTGGTGATGGATGTGCGCTCAGCCGAGCTCACGAAGTACGCCGCCAATGCAATGCTCGCCACCCGCATCTCCTTCATGAATGAACTGGCGCTGCTCGCCGAGCAGGTGGGCGCCGACATTGAGCTCGTGCGACAGGGCATCGGTTCCGATCCGCGGATCGGCTACCACTTCCTGTATGCCGGTGCGGGTTACGGTGGTTCGTGCTTTCCCAAGGACGTGAAGGCGCTGATTCGCATCGGCAGCGAGAACGGGCGCGACATGAAGGTGCTCGGGGCGGTGGAAGCCGCCAACGATGCGCAAAAGCATGTGCTGGTCGAAAAAGTGGTGGCCCGCTTCGGCGAGAATCTGTCCGGACGGCGGTTTGCCCTCTGGGGGCTGGCTTTCAAGCCCAACACCGACGACATGCGTGAAGCGCCCAGCCGCGTGATCATTGATGCGCTCATTGCGCGCGGCGCCACGGTGTGTGCCTACGACCCGGTGGCCATGCACGAGGCGCAGCGCGCCATCGGCGAGCGTGCCGGCCTGGTGTATTCGGAAGGCCCGATGCAGGCCCTGGAAGGCGCGGATGCACTGCTGATCGTGACCGAATGGAAGGAGTTCCGCAGCCCCGACTTCGATGCGATCCGCAACGCGCTCAAGCAGCCGCTGGTGATCGACGGACGCAACATGTATCCGCCGGCGCTGCCTCGCGCGGCCGGTCTGGACTACATCTCGATCGGCCGGCTGTAAGCGTGGCGCTGCGCGTACCGACAAGGCGCCCATCATGAAGCTGCTGGTCACCGGCGCAGCCGGCTTCATCGGCATGCATGTCGCACAGCGACTGCTGGATGCGGGCCACGAGGTCGTGGGCATCGACGACCTGAACGCCTATTACGACCCGGCGCTCAAGGAAGCGCGCCTGGCGCAATTGCAGGCGCATCCGGCGTTCAGCTTTCAGCGCATGGACATCGCGGACATGGCAGCGATGCAACGCTGCTTCGAGTCGCATCGCTTCGAGCGTGTCGTGCACCTGGCGGCCCAGGCCGGCGTGCGCTACTCGATCACGCATCCGCATGCCTATGCCAGCGCCAATCTGGTCGGGTTTACCAACATCCTGGAGGCCTGTCGGCACGGGGGCGTGAAGCACCTGGTGTATGCCTCGTCCTCCAGCGTATACGGCGGCAATACCAAGATGCCGTTCTCCGAGCATGATGCGGTGGACCATCCGGTGAGCCTGTATGCGGCCACCAAGAAGGCTAACGAACTGATGGCGCACACCTACAGCCATTTGTTCCAGCTGCCCACCACGGGGCTGCGTTTTTTTACGGTCTATGGTCCGTGGGGCCGGCCTGACATGGCACCGTTCCTGTTCGCCGACGCCATCCTGGCGGGCCGCCCGATCAATGTGTTCAACCATGGCGATATGAAGCGCGACTTCACCTACATCGACGATATTGTCGAAGGGGTAGTGCGCCTGCTGGATCATCCGCCGCAGGGCAATCCGGCCTTCGATCCCCAGCGCCCCGATCCAGCCACCAGCCGCGCGCCGTATCGCGTCTTCAACATTGGAAATGCCGATCCGGTGCCGCTCATGTCATTCATCGGCGCCATGGAATCCGCCATTGGCCGCGAGGCGACCAAGCACTTCCTGCCCATGCAGGATGGGGATGTGCCGGCGACGTTTGCCGACACATCCGAGTTGGCCGCATTGGTGGGGTTTGCACCGCGCACGCCGCTCACCGAGGGCGTGCAGCGTTTTGTGAGCTGGTATCGGGTGTTTTACGGTCGCTGAACCAAAGAACGCAATTTCATCGCACCATGAATCAAGCAGGCCCCGCTCCGTGAGGAACCGGGCCTGCTTTGGGGTCAGGCGTAAGCGGCGAGCGCGCCCCGCATGGTTTTCAGCGCCTTGGCTTCGATCTGGCGGATCCGTTCAGCAGACACGCCATATTCGTCAGCCAGGTCCTGCAGCGTGCGTGCGCCGCCTTCGTCGTCATCGCGCAGCCAACGCGATTCGATGATCCGGCGGCTGCGTTCATCCAGAGCGGCGAGCGCTTCACGGATACCCTCGCCCTGCAGATGATCGAACTCACGCGATTCGAGCACCTGCAGCGGCTCGCTGTGCGGCGCCTTCAGATAGGCGATCGGGGCGTAGTTGTCTTCGCCGTCGTCGCTCATCGGGTCGAGCGCCACGTCACCCCCGCCCATGCGGGTTTCCATTTCGACCACGTCCTGCGGCCGCACGCTGAGTTCGCTCGCGATGGCCGCCACCGCGTCGGGGCCAAGCGTGTGCGCATCGCGCTTGAGCGAGCGCAGGTTGAAGAACAGCTTGCGCTGCGCCTTGGTGGTCGCCACTTTCACCAGACGCCAGTTTTTCAGGATGTACTCGTGAATTTCGGCCTTGATCCAGTGCATGGCGAACGACACCAGGCGCACGCCGCGTTCCGGATCGAAGCGTTTGACCGCCTTCATCAGACCCACATTGCCTTCCTGGATCAGGTCGGCATGGGGCAGACCATAGCCCAGATACTGGCGCGCGATGGACACCACCAGCCGCAGGTGGGACATCACCAGTTCACGCGCGGCAGCCAGATCGGACTGTTCGCGAAAGCGCCGGCCCAATGACACTTCATCGTCGGCAGACAGCATGGGCAGTCGGTTGACCGCCGAGATGTACGCGTCGATGTTCCCGACCGCCGGAACCGCCAGCATCGCACCGGCGGCGCGTGAAGAGGTCACCAAAGCTGTCGAAGCAGCAGTCATTCAGTCTTCCTTTTCAAGGTTGAATCCGAGGCACAACGCCTCTAGCGGATAATCCTAGCACTCGTCCAGGTAGAGTGCTAATAGATTTTGTCTATATAGACACAATCTGCTCAATCGGCTGAGTCATCAAGCCCGTGGCAGCGGGCGGCGAGCGCGCGCCGGGGTCGGACGGCGCCTCGTCCCATGATCAGCGTCCGGCTGAGCTTGGCATCGGCGCTCGGCGTCTCATCAGGTAGGCCGCGGTCACGGGATGACGCCCTGCGGCCGCAGCCTGCCCCCGCAAGCGGCGCAGTGGTGCGGGATTCGGTCTGAATGGCCGGGCCGCGCAGACTGGTGATTGTCTGTGCGCCGTGACCTTGGGGCGCCTGGGTAGTCCGCCCGGTCATGCTGACACGGCGGTATTCGCACCTCAGTCCGGCTGCTACGGTGGCCTCGATCGTGGCCGCTGGCCACCTGCCAGGTTGACCGCCATGACTGATGCGCCCAAGGGCCCCTTGACCGATGATGCGACCGCCCTGTTGCCTGGCCCTGCCATGCTGCGCCGCTGCGCGGTGGTGCGCGCCTGCGCGGCGACGGCCTGTCTGGCGCTGGCCGGCGGCGCGGCCAGCCAGCCCGTAGCGCTGCCCCCGGAAGTGCCTGACGTCTTCACGGTTCAGGCCGCGCTGGACGTCGAGCGTCACGACAACATCTTTCGCACCGCAGGCGGGCCCTCGGACACGGTGTTGCGGGCCACGGCGGGGGTGCGCCTGGAGCGTGTCATCGGGCTGCAGCGGGTCGGGCTGGAGGCGTTCGTGGTCCCGGTGCGCTACCTGGACAACGCCGACTACAGCTACCTCGGCTACGGATTGGGCGCCACCTGGAACTGGGCGGTGGGTCGCGGCTGGTTTGGTGACCTGGTGGCGCGCGTGGGCCGCGAACAGACCCCGTTTGATCTGGTGGGCGCCTATGCGAACAATCTGCAGACCCTGGTCAGCATTCGGGCCTTGGCGGGTCTGCGTCTGACCCAGGCCTGGGCGGCGATTGCGGCGTTTGACGAAACCCGCGCCACCAACTCGCTGATGAGCCAGCAGCCGGCCGACTACAGTCGCACCGGTCTGGAGGCGGGCGTGCGATACGCTCCGCAGAGTGCGCTGGAGCTTGATGCGGTCTGGCGCCATGAGTCGGCCCGCTACCCGAATAGACAGATCGTCGATGCCAATGGGGTCCCGCTGCCCGATGCGGTGGACAACGCCTATACCCAGGACACGCCGCTCTTAAGACTCGCCTATCGACCGCACGATGCCAGTCGGATCACCGGGCAGTTGGGCTACACGCAGCGCCGATACGACAACCTGTCGCAGCGCGACTTCAGTGGTGTGACGACCGGTCTGGATGCCGAGTGGCCGTTGTCGGGCGCCGTAGTGATGCGCGGCGGGCTGTTGCGCAGCATCGAGGTCGCCGAGCTGCCTTCCGCCAACTACATCGAGGTTCGCGGCGTTGCGCTGCGGCCCGCCTGGCAGATCACCGGGCGCACCCGGCTGGAGGCAACGGCGGCCTACTCCAGCCGTCGGTATCTCGGCGATCCCGGCACCGCGCTCAGTGGCGGCCTTGTGCGTGAGGATCAGATCCGCCAGTACGGGCTCGAATTGCGCTATCAGATCGCGCGGCGCACCTGGCTCAGCGCCTCGGTCCGCCAACTGTCACGCGGCTCCAATTACCCCGGCTATGCCTTTACCGACCGCTGGGCCGGTGTGGGTGTGTCGACCGCGTTCTGAACGCGATGGCCGTGGGCGTGACCCTTTGTCCCGACGGTTGTCGTTCGGGTCTCACTTTGCACAGGAGTACTTGCATGAAGGCATCGATTGCATCTGTCCGCCGGCTGACCCGCCGCGTGGGTGCCCGTCATCTGGCGCTGTGTCTGGGCTTCGCTGCCACCCTCTCGGGCTTGGCGCCGGGCAGCGCCGCGGCCGCACCGGACGCTGCGGCATCACCGGTCATTGCCCAGACCGCACCGGTGTCGCCACCCGCTGCGTTGCCGTCCTCCTCGCTGGCGCCGTCGGCGCTGGCAGCACCTGTAGCCGAGCGCGCCAATCAGGATGTTGCGCGGGACGACTATCGGCTGGGTGCGGGCGATGCCTTGCGCATTCAGGTCTTTCAGAGTCCTGATCTGACTGTGGAAGCCCGCATCTCGGAATCCGGGGTGCTTTCCTACCCACTGATCGGCGCGGTCCGGGTGGCCGGGTTGTCCGTGTCTGAACTGGAGCAGCATCTGGCCGAGCGGCTGCGCCAGGGGCGTTTCCTGCAGAGTCCGCAGGTCACGGTCAATGTGACCGCGTTTCGCAGTCAGCAGGTCTCGGTCCTGGGCCAGGTTGCCCGCCCGGGCCGCTACCCGATTGAGACCACCGGGATGCGCCTGTCCGAGATGGTGTCGATGGCTGGCGGCGTGGGGCC
>DGIT01000138.1:0-18562 GCA_002386465.1 Burkholderiales bacterium UBA4615
CCGAGGGCGGTGCCGGATTGGGGCTGGGCGAAAAATAGTTGAGGGTATCGAAGCCGTAGCGATTGGGCGGATAAATCGCCCAATTGCCGGGCTTGGCAAGTTGCGCGCGAATGAACGGGTCGAGGTAATCGGTCTGGGTTCTGAAGTCACCGCCAAACGTAGTTTCCGGATAACTGTTGAACAGCGGAAAAACCGTGCGGCCTTCATAGTGCGCCACGATCGGCCGGTCGTTCGAGAGCAGCTCGGCGCCGAGGCTTAGGACCACCAGGGTCACGAAAATCCACAGGCTCCACCAGCCGCGTCGATCGGAGCGAAACCTGCGCCAGGCACGCGCACCCGGTGTCAGCGCCGCGGGTGCCACGGGTGCCACGCCCTGCACCGCGTTCATTGCGCCCCCTCGAATTTCACGCGCGGGTCGACCCAGATGTAGGCCAGGTCGGTAATGAGCTTGGTGACCAGACCGATCAGCGTGAACAGAAAGAGCGTGCCCATCACCACCGGGTAATCGCGCTTCATGACCGAGTCATAGGACAACAGGCCCAGGCCATCAAGAGAGAACAAGGTTTCGATCAGCAGCGAACCAGTGAAAAATGCCCCGATGAACGCAGCAGGAAATCCTGTGACCAGCGGGATGAGTGCATTGCGAAACACATGCTTGTAGAGCACCTTGTTTTGCGACAGCCCCTTGGCGCGCGCGGTCAGCACGTACTGGCGGCGGATTTCCTCCAGGAACGTGTTCTTGGTCAGCATGGTGGTGACCGCAAAACTGCCCACCACCATCGCTGTGACCGGCAGCGCGATATGCCACAGGTAATCCATGACCTTGCCCAGCGCAGACAGCTGAGCGAAGTTGTCGGAGGTGAGGCCGCGCAAGGGAAACACCTGCCAGAAGCTGCCCCCGCCAAAGAGCACCAGCAGCACCACGCCGAGCACGAAGCTCGGAATGGCGTAGCCCGCCAGGATGGCTGTGGAGGTGATTAGGTCGAAACGGCTGCCGTGGCGCACCGCCTTGGCAATGCCCAGCGGAATAGAGACCAGATACGAAATGAAAAACGTCCACAGGCCCAGGCTGATCGAGACCGGAAGCTTTTCCTTGATCAGATCCCACACCGACTTCTGCTGAAAATAACTGGTGCCCAGATCGAAGCGCGCAAACCGCTTGATCATGTCCCAGAAGCGCAGATGGGCAGGCTTGTCGAAGCCGTAGAGTTTGCGGATCTCTTCCAGCTTGGCCTCATCCACACCCTGACGGCCCCGATAGGTGTTGTCGCCCGCCGAGGCTTCACCGGCACCGCCGCGCCCCCGCAGCTCCTGCACCATTTGCTCGACTGGCCCGCCGGGCACGAACTGCACCACGGCAAAGGTGACCATCAGGATGCCCAGCAGGGTGGGCACCATCAGCAGCACGCGCTTGACGATATAGGCGAGCATGGTCAACGGGCCCCGGGGGTTGTGGGCGCCGCAGTCGATGCCACGGCCGATGCGGGGGCGACGGATGCGCCCGCTGCCTGCACACGCGGCGCCGCACCCTGCGGCACCCGCCACCAGGTTTTCAGCGCCCACATCGGAGCGGTGTAGTACTTGGGCAGCACATCGGGGTGCGCCAGGATGTCCCGGTGCGCCACCCGATGCCGGGGTGCATAGAAATGGGGCACCAGGTACCAGCCATTGCGCAGAACGCGGTCCAGTGCACGCGAGGCGGCCACGAGTTCATCTCGGCTGCCGCTGGCGAGCAGCGACTTGATCAGCGCATCGACCGCCGGATCCTTGATGCCCGGCGCATTGTCCGATCCCTTCTCATCGGCCGATGCACTGGAAAAGCGCTCCAGTAGCTCGTTTCCGGGGGTCTGGCTGGCAGGCATCGAGACCACGGTCACATCAAAATCGAATTCATCCAGACGCTTTTGAAAGAGCACCGGGTCGGTGACCCGCAGGCGCGCCTGAATGCCGAGCTTTTCAAGATTGCGCACCCAGGGTACGGCGATGCGCTCAAGCGCCTTGGAATACGACAGCACCTCGAACGCAAACGGCTCGCCCTTGGCATTGCGCAACAGGCCGTCATCGGCCACCGTCCAGCCAGCCTCACGCAACAAGGCAAGCGCGCGGCGCAGGTTGTCGCGCAGGGTGGCCGGCGCCACCGTGTCGGGCGGATCGGGCGCGTCGTTGAAGACCTCGGGCAGGAGCTTGTCGCGCAGCGGCTCGAGCAGCGCCAGTTCATCCGGTCCCGGGCGGCCGCGAGCCTGCATCTCGGAATTGGTGAAATAGCTCGGGCTGCGGGCGTACTGTCCGTAGAACACCTGGCGGTTCATCCACTCGAAATCGAACGCCTGCGCCAGCGCCAGGCGCACCCTGCGATCGACAAAAAGCGGGCGGCGCGTGTTCATGGCAAAGCCCTGAATGCCCGCCGAATTGGAGTGCACAAACTCCTCTTTGCGGATCTCACCCGACCGGTACTTCGGCCCGACATGTCCTCGCGCCCAGTTCTTGGCGGAATTTTCAGCGATCCAGTCGAACTGGCCCGCCTTGAAGCCCTCCAGGCGCGCCACTTCGTCCTTGAAGTAGGTGTACTGAATGCGATCGAAGTTGAACATGCCGCGACGCACCGGCAGATCATTGGCCCAGTAGTCGGCCCGCCGTTTGTAGGCAATCGATTTGCCCCAGTCGGCTTTTTCAAGCGCATAGGGGCCGCTGGCGATGGGCACGTCCTGAATGATCTGATCAAAGGGCTTGCCCGCACCCCACTTGCGCGAAAACACCGGCAGCGAGCCCAGGATCATGTGCAGCTCGTGGTTCTTTCGCTTGAACTCGAAGCGGATCGTGCGCTCGTCCGGCAGGCTGAGCGCTTTCACATCGCCGTACAGGTTCTTGAAGCGCGGATGCCCCTGCTTGCTCATGAGCATGTCAAACGAGTGTTTGACATCAGCCGCCAGGACCGGGCTGCCATCCGAAAAAGTTGCGCGCGGATCGAGCTTGAAGGTGATCGACAGGCCATCGGGCGCAAAGTGCATGCTCTGCGCAAGCAGCCCATAGACCGAGAACGGTTCGTCATCACTTTGCTCGGTGAGCGTGTCGAACAGCAGTGGCCCGACACCGGCTGCGACCATGCCCTTGAGGGTGAACGGGTTGAGCTTGTCGAAGGAACCAAAGCCGTCCAGCGACAGCACACCGCCGCGCGGTGCGGACGGATTGACATAGCCGAAGTGCTTGAAATCAGGCCCGTACGCCGGCTTGGCACCCCAGGCCAGCGCATGCACGAAGGGCTCTTCTGCGCGCGCAGCCTGCAGCGGCCCAAGCAGCAAAGCGGCCCAGACAGCTATCCGGAAGCAACATGAGACAATCGTCATTCAAAAATTCTATCGGAGAAACCCGATGTTCCTGGCCGGCAAACGCATCCTGATCATGGGCTTGCTGTCGAATCGTTCAATTGCCTACGGCATTGCACGGGCCTGCCGGGCCCAGGGCGCCGAGTTGGCCTTCACATATCAAAATGAGCGTTTCCGCGACCGTATCACCGAAATGGCGGCTGAATTCGGCTCCGATGCCGTCTTTCCTTGCGATGTGGCGGAAGACGATCAGATCGACGGCCTCTTCAAGGCCCTGGGGGAGCGCTGGGACGGGCTCGACGGTGTGGTGCACGCCATTGCGTTTGCACCGCGAGAGGCCATTCAGGGCGATCTGTACGACGGCCTGACCCGCGAGGCCTTCCGGGTGGCACATGACGTGTCGGCCTACAGTTTCGCAGCCGTTGGGCGTGCTGCACGCCCGCTCATGGCCGGGCGCAATGGCGCGCTCGTGACCCTGTCCTATCTGGGCGCGGTGCGTGCGGTGCCCAATTACAACGTGATGGGCATGGCCAAGGCCTCGCTCGAAGCCACCGTGCGCTATATGGCCACGAGCCTGGGCCCGCAGGGCACGCGGGTCAACGGCATCTCGGCCGGTCCGATCAAGACCCTGGCCGCTTCGGGCATCAAGGGCTTCGGCAAGCTGCTCGACTTTGCCGAGCAGCACGCACCCCTTCGCCGCAATGTCAGCACGGATGAAGTGGGCAATGTGGCCGCGTTCATGCTGTCCGATCTGTCCTCGGGCATCACCGGCGAGATCACCTATGTAGACGCCGGGTTTTCCATTGGCGTGCCGGGCATGGGTGCCGAGGGATAAGGCCTGATTCCGCAACGCGTGCAAGGATGCCTACTGCTGTGTTCAAGAACCCAATGTCCGCTCGGAGCGCCGTGACGCTCACGTCATGCACCGGTGAGCGCCGTGCACATTGAGCTCGCCAATGGAGTCCGCCTCGAAGCGGAGCAGGATGGGCCCGCACAAGGCACGCCGCTCGTGCTCATCACCGGACTGGGCCTGCAACTGACCGCCTGGCCCGCGTCGTTCATGCGGGGCCTGCATGACCGGGGATTTCGCACGCTGCGCTTTGACAATCGCGATGCGGGCCTTTCCAGCAGGGTACGCAGCGCCCGTGCGCTCGATATCCGCACCGAGGCCATGCGCTCCATGATCGGATTGACCGTGCGCGCGCCGTATACGCTGCGCGACATGGCCGGCGACGTTGTCGGACTGATGGATGCACTGAGCCTGTCAGATGCCCATGTGGTGGGCGTGTCCATGGGCGGAATGATCGGACAGGTGCTGGCTGCCTCTGCGCCGCAGCGAGTGCGCTCACTGGTCTCGATCATGTCTTCGAGCGGAGCCACTCGGTTTCGCTTTCACTTCACGCCGGCCACCCGCGCAGTGCTGACGCCGCCACCCCGTGGGGCTGATGAAGAGCGGCTGCTCGATCATTACGCTCACATCTGGTCGCTGATCAGCAGCCCGGGCATGCAGCCGCCACCCGATCAGCTGCGCGAGCGCCTCAGGGCCGACATGCGTCGCAGCGGCGGCGACGCCTCGGGTACCGCGCGCCAACTGCTGGCCATCATGCACAGCGGCGATCGTCGCAAGCTGTTGCGCACCATCAACGCACCGACCCTGGTGCTGCATGGTGAAGTCGACCCGCTGGTGCCCCTGGCCGCCGGCCAAGACACCGCGCGCCACATTCCCGGTGCTCGCTTCGAAGCGATTGCAGGCATGGGCCATGACCTGCCCGAGCCGTTGGTGCCGCGACTCGTGCAGGCGATTGCCGGGCACTGCGCAGCCACCGCAACGGTGCGCACGTAGGCGCGTGCGCCTGCGGCCTCGCTTGGACTTGCCATCGCGGTGTGCGTATTGACCTTCATCGAGCACGCATGACTGCTGCGGTCGAGATCACCGGATTGTCCAAACGCTTCGGTGCACAGCGTGATGTGCTGCGGGGCATTGCCCTGCACATCGACGCGGGTGAGCGCGTCGCGCTGCTGGGCGAGTCCGGAGTGGGCAAATCAACGCTGCTCAATCTGATCGCGGGACTGGAGCATCCCGATACCGGTGAAATCAGACTCTCGGGTGTCCCCATCCAGAACCTTGACGAAGCTGCGGCGGCACGGCTGCGCGCCCGCGAGATCGGCTTCGTGTTTCAGGCGTTTCATCTGGTGGCGCATCTTCATGTGTGGCAAAACGTGGCCATTCCGCTGTTGCTCAATGGCACGCGTGCAGCCGATGCACGCGCACAGGCCATCGACATGCTGGCCCAGGTGGGGCTGGCCGATCGCGCCCAGTCCATGCCCCGCGAGCTGTCAGGCGGCGAGCAGCAGCGGGTCGCACTGGCACGCGCGCTCGTGCATCGGCCCCGGCTCGTGCTGGCCGATGAGCCGACCGGCAACCTCGATCCGGCCACGGCCACACGCGTGCTCGAACTGATCGACACGCAAGTCCGCGAACACGGCGCCGCCCTGCTGATGGTGACCCATTCGGCTCAGGCTGCGGCCATCGCGCAGCGCAGGGTGCAGCTCACACCGCAAGGCCTGAGCGAATGCGTCTGAGCCGATGCCTCTTAGTGACGATGTCCCTTAGTAACGATGTCTCTGCACCGATGTCCCTGCACGAAAGTTCATACCCCCATGCCTGTGAGGACGTGCCCGTGAGCGCCTGCCCATGAATGCGCGCACTGCGCTCGGGCCTACGCTGCGATGGTGGACCTGGCTGGCGCTGGGCCAGTGGCGAGCCGCCCCGGCGCGCGCCGCGGTCTCGGTGTGCGCAGTGGCGATCGGCGTGGCGCTGGCCCTGGCCATTCATCTGGTCAATGCCTCGGCCCTCGAGGAATTTCGGCAGGCGATCGCCACCGTCAACGGCGACGCCCATGCGCACATCCGCGCACGCACGCAGGCCTTCGATGAACGCATCTGGGCCGATCTGGCGCAATCGCCACCACCCGGATTGGCTGCAATCAGCCCGGTCCTGGAGAGCGACCTGGTGCTGGCTCTCACGGCTGACGCGACGCCAGCCGGATCGGCCGCGTCGGGCCGGGGGCGAAGTCTCAAGCTCATCGCCCTCGATCCGTTTGCAGCGGCTGGCGTCACGCCGGGACTCCTCCCGCAAGCGCAGGATGCGCAGGGCTCAGGCGCCACCTCAGACCTGTTCGATCCCGACGCGATTTTCCTGTCGCAGACGGCGCTGGACGGAATCGGTCTGCGGGTGGGAGACCTGCTGCCGGTGCGGGTCGGTCTGCAGATCCTGAACCTGCGCATTGCCGGGACCTTGCCCGGGGTGCCCCCCGGGCAGCCATTGGCCGTGATGGATCTGGGCAGCGCGCAATGGCGACTCGGACAGATCGGTCGTCTCACGCGCATCGACCTGCGGTTTGAGGAAGGCGTCGACGCGAGGGCCCTCCAACGTGTGGTCAGCGCGCGTCTTCCGGGCGAAGCCGTCTGGACCACCCCTGAAGCGGCCGCTCAGCGCATGTCGAATGTGTCGCGGGCTTACCGGGTCAATCTGAACGTGCTGGCGGGCGTGGCGCTGTTTACCGGGGCGTTCCTGGTCTTCGCCACTATGGCGCTTTCGGTCGCCCGGCAGCAGGGCGAACTCGCCCTGCTGGGCGTGCTGGGTGCATCGCGCAGTGCGCGTCTGGGGGCCGTGCTGATGCAGGGCGCGTTGCTCGGTGCGGTCGGTGCGGCACTGGGGGTGGGGCTGGGCATTGCGCTCGCCAAGGGACTGTTGCAGGCCGTGGGTGGCGATCTGGGCGGCGGCTATTTCAGCGGCTCGCGTGCCGGCCTGCTGCTCGATGGCCCGGCAATGCTGGGGTTCGGCGGGCTCGGTCTTTCGGTCGGCATCCTCGGTGCGCTCGCGCCTGCCTGGGTCTCGGCCCGCATGGCACCAGCCAGGGCGCTGCGCAGTGGCAGTTCGGAAGACTCGCTGGCCGCGCTGGCCAGCCCACGACTGGTCGCCGTGCTGACGATCGTTGGCGCCCTGCTGCTGTGGGCGCCCGCAGTGGGCGATCTGCCGCTGGGTGCCTATGGCGCAATCGCCCTGTGGTTGCTGGCTGGCATTGCCTGCGTGCCGCTCATGACCCGTGCGGCCGGTATGGGCTTGAGTCGATTGGCCGACAGGCATCTGTGGCAGCGGCCTGCCGCCTGGCTCGCGGTCACACGGCTGGCTCAGTCGCCAGGCACCGTAGCCGCAGGCTTGGCCGGGGTGGTGGCGAGCTTTGCACTGGCCTGCGCCATGGCGATCATGGTCAGCAGTTTTCGGACATCGGTGGCGCAGTGGCTCGACGCTGTGCTGCCCGCCGATGTGTATGCGCGCGCGCCGGCCAGCGGCGCACCGGCGCTCGATGAGCCGTTGCAACGCGCCATCGCAGCGGTCCCCGGCGTCGAGCGCGCCGATTTTCTGCGCACCATTGATCTCAGTCTCGATCCGCTGCGCCCCGCGGTCGCACTGCTGATTCGGGAAATCGACGGGGATGCCCCCTGGCGATATCTGCCGCTCACCGGTGCGTCGCTGCCGGTGCCAAAAGATGCGATCGGCATCTGGGTGTCCGAGCCGATGCTCGATCGCTATCGTCTGAGCCCAGGCCAGCGCATCGAGTTGCCAATCGGCGCGCCCGCGGGTGCAATGCCGCGCTTTTTTGTCGCCGGGGTCTGGCGCGACTACGCCCGGCAGCACGGCGCGCTGGCCCTGTCGGCCAGCGATTGGCAACGCCTGACGGGCGAACAAGGCGCCTCGGACGTGGCTCTTTGGCTTGCACCCGGCACAGCACCGCAAGACGCCATCGATGCACTCATTCGTGCCCAACCCGGGCTCACGGCGCTTGAATGGCGCAGCGCAGCCGATATCCGCGCGCTGTCACTGCGTATTTTTGATCGCAGTTTTGCGGTCACCTACGCTCTGGAAGCGATTGCGATCGCCGTCGGGCTGTTCGGGGTGGCGGCCTCATGCGCTGGCGACGCGCTGGCACGTGCGCGCGAGTTCGGTATGTTGCGTCACGTCGGCGTGCGCAGGCGGCAGATCGTGGCGCAGGTGACCATCGAGGCAGCGCTGAGCGTCACGGTGGCCGTCATCTGGGGCGGCCTGATCGGCGCGGCCATCGGGCTCGTGCTCATCGAGCGCGTCAATCCGCAATCCTTTCACTGGACGATGGATGTGCACTGGCCGCTTGGGGTCCTGGCGGCCAGCGGACTGGCCCTGATCGGTGCCTCGGTGCTGGCGGCACTCGCTGCGTCGCGCACGGCACTTGGCGCCGGTCCACTGCAGGCCGTGAGGCAGGATTGGTGAGATTCCACGTGGACCAGGGCTCCAAGGGACGCGATGCCGCACCCTCACAGGTCTCCCCTGCGGGCGCCCGGCGGCGTCGCTGGCTCGCACGCATGGCGTCGCAGCTGCCTGTGTGGTGGGTCGCGGCGGCCGACGCTGGCCAGCCATTGAGCGCGTCGTCTGCCGTTGCGCGCGAACTGAGCCCGGCCACCGGTTTGCAGACTGGCGAGTGTGCGGCCCCCGATAGCGCCTGGGCACCGGTGCGCCCCGAGACGGTCCTGCAGTTTGCCCAGGACTACGGCGCACACCCCTGCCATCGCACCGAATGGTGGTACGTCACGGGCTGGCTGCAACGCCCGGGCGCTGCAGATGCCGGGTTTCAGCTCACTTTCTTTCGCAGCCGCACGCGTCACCCGGTTGCCAACCCCAGCGGCTTTGCACCGCGTCAACTGGTCCTCGCCCATGCGGCGCTGGCCTTGCCCGAACGCGGCCGACTGCTGCACGCCGAACGCGCAAGCCGCGCAGGCTTCGGGCTGGCCGGGGCAGACACTGGCGACACACACGCCTGGATCGGCGCGGGAAGCGCCGCCTGGCGCCTGCAGCGCGACGCCGCCGACGGACGCTACCGTGCTCGGGTTCAGACCTCAGCCTTCGGGTTTGACCTGGAGCTGAGCACTTCTGCCCTGCCAGTCCTGCAAGGCGACGCAGGGTTCTCTCGCAAAGGCCCGGGCTCAGGCCATGCGAGCCACTATTACAGCCGGCCGCAGTTGAAAGTGACCGGGCAATTGCGCATCGGCACGCAGCCTGACGCGCGTATCAGCGGATCGGCCTGGTTCGACCATGAATGGTCGAGCGCCTTGCTCATCGAAGGCGCAGTGGGCTGGGACTGGTGCGGTGTGAACCTGGACGACGGCGGCGCGCTCATGGCCTTTCGGATCCGCGATCAGCAGGGCGCGACGCTCTGGCGTGACGGGCTGCTCCGCCCGGGCGAGCACGGCTCGGTGCGCCGCGGACTGCAACCCACCTTTGAAGTGCTGCGCACCTGGCGGTCAGCACGCAGCGGCGCGCAATGGCCAGTGCACATGCGCATCGAGCTCGACGGGCGACGCATAGAACTGCAGCCGCTTTTCGACGACCAGGAGCTTGATGCGCGCGGCAGCACCGGCACCCGATACTGGGAAGGCGCCGTCACGGCGCTGGAGGGCGGACGGCGGATCGGACGCGGCTATCTCGAACTCACAGGTTATGCCGGGGCGCTCAAGCTTTAAGGCGGTCAGGCGGTGTCGGGTCGCAAAGCCTGCTGCATGCCGACACGCGGTGCACGCCTAGCGCCGACTGGGGCGCCCAACTGTGGCGCCAACCCGATCGCCCTCTCGCCCGAGTATCGATTCAGACCCGGCCGGAGGCCCGCCAGCGGGCCATCCATCGGTCCACACCTTCCTCGGCGCGCGCGCGCACGGCATCAGGCAGGCGTCGTGCGAGAAACGGGATTCCGAACATCAGCACGGCGAAGTCATCAGCCCAACCGAACAGCATCAGGATATCGGGCACCAGATCAATCGGGCTCAGGACATACAGCCCCAGGGCGACGATACCCATCTTCAAACCGCGCGGCGTGTGCGGATCACGCAGCGCGTGCAGCAGCACCAGGCCGTCACGGCCCGCCGTTTTCAACAGTTTCCAGATCCGAGCCATCCACATTCCCGAGCCCTCCTGACCGCGCAACCGCGCCATTCACCCCAATTGAGGGCGCGTGACGGCATCACAAGCCCTCTGCCCCTGCAGCACATCCAGGGCCCGTTCCCGGAACCGGCCCTTAAGCGTATCCCCGCCGCCCCTTCAGGGCGAATGCATGGCTGATACTGAAGGCTTACGTCTTTCGGCACGCCCGATCGTGCTGCGCC
Organism: Burkholderiales bacterium UBA4615; assembly: GCA_002386465.1. GTDB lineage: Bacteria > Pseudomonadota > Gammaproteobacteria > Burkholderiales > Burkholderiaceae_E > UBA4615. The sequence continues at coordinate 10,518 of DGIT01000138.1, forward strand.
ATGCTGGCCAATGCTACTCTCGCCTGCGCTTCCCCATCCGCTTCCAACGACTGCCCATGTATCCCTTCACATACCAGCGAGCCGCCACGCTCGACGATGCTCTGGCGCCCTTGCTCAATGACCCGGAGGCGCGGCCGCTGGCCGGCGGCATGACCCTGCTGCCGACCATGAAAATGCGCCTGGCGGCCCCCACCCAACTGATCGACATTGCACGCCTGCCCGAATTACGCGGCATCCGGATCGAGGCCGATGCGGTCACGGTGGGCGCCGCCCAGCGGCACGTCGAAGTAGCCACCGACCCCGCACTGCGTGCGGCCCTGCCTGCGCTGGCGGATCTGGCCGGCCTCATCGGCGACCCGCAAGTGCGTGCCCGAGGCACCTTGGGGGGTTCGGTCGCCAACAACGACCCGGCGGCCGACTATCCGGCGGCGGTGCTCGGGCTTGACGGCACGGTCATCACCAACCGGCGCTCGATCCCGGCTGCAGCGTTCTTCCAGGGCATGTTTGCCACGGCACTCGAACCCGGCGAACTGATCCGGGCGGTGCGCTTTGCCCGACCCAGACGTGCGGCCTACGCCAAGTTCGCCCAGGCCGCCTCCGGCTATGCAATGACTGGTGTCATGGTGGCGCAGTTCGACCAAGGCGTGCGTGTGGCGGTCACCGGTGCAGGACCGGGCGTGTTCCGCTGGACGCAGGCCGAAGCGGCACTCACCGCACGCCTGGCCCCTGAGGCGCTCGACGGCCTGGCAGTGGATGCCGGCGGCCTGAATACCGACCTGCATGCCAGCGCCGAATACCGCGCGCATCTGGTGGGCGTGATGGCCCGACAGGCTGTAGCGCAACTGGCCGGCCCTGCACGCTGACCTTTGCCAAGCTGAACTCTGCCTCGCTGAATTGCCCGACATGCTCGGCGCTGCACAGCGCCTGAAGGACCCCGAATGCTGATCTCACTGACCGTCAACGGCACCACCCGAACTGCCGAATGCGAAGACCGCACCCTGCTGGTCGAATTGCTGCGCGAACAACTCGGCCTGACCGGCACCCATGTGGGCTGCGACACCAGCCAATGCGGCTGCTGCACCATCCACCTCGACGGCGAAGCCGTGAAGTCCTGCACCATGCTGGCGGCCCAGGCACAGGGTGCACGCATCACCACCATCGAAGGCCTCGCACAAGGCGACACCCTGCATCCGGTGCAGGCCGCTTTTTCAGCCTGCCACGGTCTGCAATGCGGCTTTTGTACGCCCGGCATGATTATGGCCAGCGCCGACCTGCTGCGACGCCATCCCGACCCCACCGATGACCAGATTCGCGAAGGGCTGGCGGGCAACCTGTGCCGCTGCACCGGCTACGTGAACATCGTGGCGGCGGTCAAAAGCGCTGCCCAGATCCTGAAGCGCGCCCCTGGCACCCCGGCCTGAACCCCGCTTTTTTCGTACCCGCCATGAACGCTCCTGCTCAAGCATCCCTGCCCGCCCTCTCGCGCAACGAAGACCTGCGGCTGGTCACCGGCCAAGGCCGCTACACCTCCGACTGGAACCTGCCAGGCCAGTTGTATGCGTACGTGCTGCGCTCGGACCGTGCGCACGCAACCATTCGAAGCATCGATACGGCCTCGGCTCTGCAGGCGCCGGGCGTGGTGAAAATCCTCACGGCCGACGATGTCCGCGCGGCAGGCTACGGCGATGTGCCAGCCGGTGCACCGACCAAGGGCGCTGATGGCAAGGACCATGTGAAGCACGCCCTGCCTTTGCTGGCCACCGACCGCGTGCGCTTCGTCGGTCAGCCAGTCGCCATGGTGATCGCGGCGTCGGCCCGTGCCGCCCAAGACGCCGCCGAGCAGATCATGGTCGACTACGACGAACTGCCCGCCGTCGCCGGGATGCATGCCGCACGAGCCCCGGGCGCCCCGCTGGTGCATGACACCGTCGCAGGCAACCTGTCCCTGCTCTTTGAGGCCGGCGATGCTGCTGCGGTCAAGGCCGCGTTCGCGCGGGCTGCACATGTCACCACGCTCGACATGCACAGCCAGCGTCTGGTGGGCGCCCCCATGGAGCCCCGCGGCTGCCTGGCCGCCTGGGACGCCGCCACCGACCGCTACACCGTCTACACACCCACCCAGGGCATGCTCGGCATGCGCGCCTCGCTGTCACAGGTCAGCCAGGTCCCACAGGATCGCATTGCGGTCATCGCAGAAGATGTCGGGGGTTCCTTCGGGTTGCGTGGCGGGCCGGCCGCTGAACAACTGCTGCTGATGCTCGCGGCACGCACGCTGGAGCGCCCCGTGAAATGGACGGCCTCGCGCTCCGAGCTCTTCGTGGGTGAGTGGCATGGCCGCGCCCTGCGTCTGAAGGGCAGCATGGCACTGGATGCGGACGGTCGCATCCTTGCCATCGACTGGGAAGACCAGGCCGATCTGGGCGCCTACACCTGCTACTTCCAGTCCTACATCGGCACACGCAACCTGTCCGTCACCATGGGCGGCGTCTATGACATCCCGGCCCTGCATTCGCGCCAGGAACTCGTCTTCACCAACACGGTGCCGGTGTCCGCCTATCGGGGCGCTGGCCGGCCCGATATCGCGTATGCCATTGAGCGACTGATCGATCAGGCCGCTGCCGAGCACGGATTCGATCGCGTTGAATTGCGCAAGCGCAACATGATCAGCAAGAACGCCTTCCCCTACACCACGGCCGTGGGCACGGTGTACGACTGCGGTGACTTCGAAGGCACGATGGATCAGGCGCTCGCCATGGCCGACTACGCAGGCTTTGCAGCGCGCCGCGTCGACTCTGAACGCCGCGGCAAGCTGCGCGGTTTCGGCTGGGGCTGCTACATCGAGGCGTCGGGTGCCGGCGGTGCGCCCAAGGACGCGGTGGCAGCCAAATTCGGCGGCGCGGGGCACATCCAGCTTTATGGCGTGACTGGCCCTTCCGGCCAGGGGCACGAAACCTCCTTCTCCAAGATCGTGGGCGACGGACTGGGCGTATCCCCAGACCTGATCCGCTACCGAGCCGGCGACCCCAGCAAAGAGCTGGTGGGCAATGGCACCGGTGGATCACGGTCGCTCTACGGAGCCGGCAGCGCCTGCAAGGTGCTGGTCGGGCGCATCATCGAGCAGGCCCGCACGCACGCCGCCAAAGCCCTGAAGGTTGAACCAGGCACCCTGACCTATCGCGACGGCGCCTTCCATTCAGGCACGGGGCGCATCGGCCTCATGGACCTGGCCCGCAGCCTGCCTGCGCAGGCGGACGGCAGCCACCCGATGGACTGCGAAGGCGATTCGGTCTCGGGCATGACCTTCCCCAACGGTTGCCATACCGCCGAAGTCGAAATCGACCCGACCACCGGTGTGACCCAGGTCGTGGCCTATAACGCCGTGGACGATCTGGGCCATGTCATTTCGCCCCAGCTGGTCCAGGGACAGGTACACGGTGGCGTGTTGCAGGGCGCAGGCCAGATCTTCGGCGAGCACGCCATCTATGACGAGCAGACCGCCCAGTTGCTCACCGGCAGTTTCATGGACTACCCCATGCCGCGCGCGGGCTGGGTGCAGAACATTCGCACCGACTATCACCCGGTGCCCACAGCCCTCAACGAACTGGGCGCCAAGGGCGTGGGCGAGTCGGGCTGCTCAGGCTCATTGCCGGCCATCGTGAATGCGCTCACCGATGCACTGCGGGGCGCCGGTGTGCCGCCGATGGACATGCCGTTCACGTCGGCGCGCGTCTGGACCGCCCTGCAAGCCGCCAGGAAAAGCTGAGAGAAAGGCTTCTACGGTCAGTCCCATGCCGTCGGGCCTTTCATCAGGCGTCTAACGTGGCAAAGGCCCTCGGATCTGGCGTGAGCCGCCTTACCCGGCGTGGGCCGTCTTACTTGGCGCAGGCCTTCAGACCTGGCATGGGCCCTCGGACCTGGCATAAGCCGTTCGGCCCTGAGTGCGCTGCGAGGCCAAGGCTGATGCATGCTGATGCACCCACCACAAGGCCGGCGCCGACAGCGCCTGATGCGCGCTGCGCTGCGCAGCGGCCCGTTCAGCGCACCAGCTGATTGATCTCGATGATCGGCAGCAGTACAGCCAGCACGATCATCAGCACCACGCCACCCATCACCAGGATGAGCAAGGGCTCGAGCAAACTGGTCAAGGCCAGGGTGCGCCGCTCGACCTCGCCGGACAGGGTCTGTGCTGTGCGCTCGAGCATCTGCGGCAGCTCACCGGTCGCCTCGCCGCTGGCGATCATGTGGATCATCACCGGCGGGAAATGGCCGCCCGCGGCCAGAGAACGCGACAAGCCCGCACCTTCGCGCACACGCGAAATCGCATCGTCCACATTGGCACGCAAGGCATCGTTGGTGAGTGTGCGGGCACCGGCGTCCAAGGCACGGATGAGCGGCACGCCGCTGGCTGTCAGAATCGCCAGGGTAGAGGCAAAACGCGCCGTATTGACACCGCGAATCAAGCGACCGAAGAGCGGCACATCGAGGAGCCGTGTATGCCATGCCAGCCGCAGTGTCGGGCTGTTGCGCAGCATCGAGCGGGCGACCATCACCGCGCCGGCCAGGATCAGCGCCAGCAGCCAACCCCATTGCCGCACGAAGTCCGAGACCGCGATCAGCATGACCGTCAGCAAGGGCAGCTTCTGCTTGGTCTGCGTGAACACCCCCACCACCTGCGGCACCACATAGGTGAGCAGTGCCACGATGACCGCCACCGCCACCAGCGTGACGATCACGGGATAGGTGAAGGCGAGCTTCACGCGCTGCGCGAGCGCGGTGCGTGATTCCACGTAATCGGCCAGCCGCGACATGACCAGGCCCAGATCACCCGACTGCTCGCCCGCCGCCACCAGTGCCCGATAGACCTCAGGAAAATCCCGGGGAAATTTGGCCAGCGAATCGGCCAGCGTCTGGCCACCAACCACTTCGCTGCGGACTGCCGCAAAACGCTCGCGCACGACGGGCCGCTCGGCCTGCTCGACCACCGCTGCCAGCGCCCGCTCCAGCGGCAGGCGCGCCGACAGCAGACTCGCGAGCTGACGTGTCGCAAGCGCCAGGTCGGCATCGCGCAGGCGACCGCCGATCACGCGCGATGCGCCCCCCTGTGACGAAGCAGTGTCGACCGGTGCCACAGACACCGGGGTGAGACCACGCTCGCGCAACAGGCTGCGCGCCCCGCGGGCACTGTCGGCGTCGAGCACACCGCGTTCGATCCGACCTGCCGCGGTAGCGGCCTCGAAGCGGAAGGCAGGCATCAGTCTCGGGTGACCCGAATCACCTCATCTGCCGAGGTGGATCCATCCAGCACCCAGCGCTGTCCGTCGTCACGCATGGTCTGCATACCGTGTTGCAGGGCGGCCATGCGGATCTCGCCCTCCCCTGCATTGCGATGGACGAGCGCACGGATGGCATCGTCAACCACGAGCAACTCGTAAATGCCGGTTCGACCGGCGTAGCCGGTGCGATTGCAGGCCAGACAACCCACCGCGCGCCAGCCACCGCTGACCGGATCCGGCTCGCGGCAGTGCACACACAGCCGGCGCACCAGGCGCTGCGCGCCAATACCCAGCAGGCTCGAGGACAGCAAGAAGGGCTCCACACCCATGTCGATCAGCCGGGTCACGGCCGACACCGCATCGTTGGTGTGCAGGGTGGCCAGCACCAGGTGACCGGTCAGCGAGGCCTGGACCGCGATCTGCGCGGTTTCCAGGTCACGGATCTCGCCAATCATGATGACGTCGGGGTCCTGACGCAGGATCGAGCGCAGGGCCTTGGCAAAGGTCATGTCGATCCGCGCATTGACCTGCGTCTGGCCGATGCCTTCCAGGTCATATTCGATCGGGTCTTCCACGGTCATGACGTTCACCGTGGTGGCATCGATCCGTGCGAGCGCGGAATACAGCGTCGTGGTTTTGCCCGAGCCGGTGGGGCCCGTCACCAGGACGATGCCATGCGGCTGATGCACGAGCTTGTCGAAGGTGGCCAGCGTGCCGTCGGACATCCCCAGGCGGCCCAGGTCCAGCCGACCCGCCTCCTTGAATAAAAGCCGCAGCACCGCCCGCTCGCCATGGCCGGTGGGCAGCGTCGAGACACGCACGTCTACCGCACGCCCACCGATGCGCAACGTGATCCGGCCGTCTTGCGGCAGGCGCTTTTCCGCAATGTCCAGACTCGCCATGATCTTGATGCGCGACACCAGCGCGGCATGCAGCTCACGCTTGGGTCGCACCACGTCACGCAATGTCCCATCGACACGAAAGCGCACCAGCGAGTAGGTCTCGAAGGGCTCGATATGAATATCGGAGGCCGCGTCGCGCACCGCCTGCGTGAGCAGCGCGTTGATCATGCGGATGATCGGTGCGTCGTCTTCGGTCTCAAGCAGGTCCTCGATCTTGGGGATGTCCTGCAGCAGCCGCGACAAATCGAGGTCGCTGCCCAGCTCATCCACCACCGACGCAGCGGAGCCTTCCTGCTGCGAGTACGCGCTGGCGATGGCTGCGTCCAGCTCATCGGCTGATTTGCGCACCGGCACCACGCGCAGCGGCAGGGTTCGGCTCAGCTCAGCCAGCGCATGGACCGGCGTGGACTCACCGACCCACACCTCGATCGCGTCGCCCGATACGGCCGACACCAGCAGATGATTCTGGCGTGCGTAGCCGTAAGGCACATAGCGAGCCGGAGAGACCTGGGTCATGACAAGGCCATCAGTTGGATGCGCCGCCGGTTGCTGGCGACAGCGCCCGTGGGATGACCACCTCGTTGGGCGCAGTCTGGATCACCCCACCAGGCAACACCCCGGGAGTGGGCATGGGTGGCGGCAACGCCCCTGTGGCAGCACCCGGACGCACCTCATCACCTTGCGCCGGCGCTTGCGGCGCCACCGGCACCTGCCCGGGTGTGACCGCACGCCAGCGGTCGGGCATCGCGTCATTGAGCGCGGGCGCGACGCTGGGCGGAGCCAGCCCCGGCGTACCCGGTCGGGGCGGCATGGGCGACAAGGACGAGGGCCGCAGCTGCTGCTCGGGAATCAGCTCCGAAGGGGTGAGACGCGAGTCGCCCTGCATCAGGCGGATGTAGTCATAGCGGTCAGCCGTCACGCCGTACGAGGCATCGGCATTACGCAACACGACCGGGCGCAGGAAGACCATCAGATTGGTCTTGACCCGTTTGCGGTTGTCATAACGGAACAGATTGCCCACCATCGGCAGGCGCCCCAAGCCCGGCACCATTGCCACGTTGCCCTCGAGCTTTTCCTCAATCAGACCGCCCAGGACCACGAGCTGACCGTCATCGACAAGCACATTTGACTCGATGGCGCGCTTGTTGGTGATCAGGCCCGCCGACAGCGATGCGTCCTGCACGCTCGAGACCTCCTGGAAGATCTGCATCCGCACAGTGCCGCCCTCGGCCACTTGCGGGCGCACCCGCAACGTGGTGCCAACGTCCTTGCGCTCGATCGTCTGGAACGGATTCACCGCACCGCCCGCACCGCCCGTATTGGAGAACGAACCGGTAATGAAGGGGACGTTCTGACCGATGATAATCCGGGCCTCCTCATTGTCCAGGGTGACCAGATTGGGGGTGGCCAGGATATTTGCGCCAGCCTCGGTCTCGAGGGCGCGGGCCAGAAACGCGAGGTTGATCGGCCCGACCGACACTGAACCGTTGGCCGTACCCGTACCCAGCAGGGGCTTGGCGCTGACCACGCCCACATTCAGACCGCGACCCAGGCCCAGAATATTGGTGGCCGCATCGATGATGTTGGTGCCGGTGCCGCGACCGGGCAGATTGGTGCCGCCAATGACGGCGGCGCTGCCGCTGGTGGGCTGCCCGAGAAACTGCCACTGCACACCGAGTTCCATCGCACGCTCGGCACTGACCTCAACGATCAGTGACTCGATGTACACCTGCACGCGACGTGCATCAAGCTTGTCGATGACCGCACGCAGATTGCGATAGACCGGCTCGGGGGCTGTAATGATCAGTGAATTGGTCGCCGGGTCGGCCGCAATGACCGCGCCACCCGCTGCCACCGTCACCACCGCCCC
>DGIT01000138.1:18633-28606 GCA_002386465.1 Burkholderiales bacterium UBA4615
GCCGGCCGCACCGAGTTGCCCAGGCGAGCCTCCGGAACCGAATCCGCCTGGCTGCTGACCAGGCGCGAACCCCTGCTGCCCGAAGCCGCCCTGCCCGAACTGCCCCCCTGCCTGACCGATACCGCCCTGAGCGGCCTGGTCGCTGACCAGCACGGCACGCAACACTTGCACCAGGCGTACCGCCTCGGCGTTGCGCAGGTACACCACGCGAATATTTCCGGGCTCGCTGGACGGTTGATCCAGACGGGAAATCAGGCTCTTGGCCAGATTCATGCGCGCAGGACTGGCTGCACGAAGCATGATCGAATTGATTCGGGTGTCGGCCATCACCGAAACGCGCTGCCCAGGGTCGACCGTTGCGCCGGGCGCACCGCCCGCGCGGGCGGTATCGTCGAGCAGCCGCGCCACCTGCATCGCCACATCCGAAGCCAGGCCGTTGCGCACCGACACCACCTCCACCTCTCCCGAGGCAGGGCTGTCCAAGGTGGCAATGATGCGGGCAACCCGCTGCAGGTTCGAGGCGTAGTCTGTGATGACCAGCGCGTTATTGTTGGGATACGCCACGATGGTGTTATTGGGCGCGATCAGCGGGCGCAGTACCGGTACCAGGTTGGACGCGGATTCGTAATTCAGCCGGAAGATCTGCGTGACGATCTGGTCGCCACCCGGCGCCGCACGACCGACCCCGACTGGCCCGGCTTGCAGCTTGGCATCAGCCTCAGGCACAACGCGGGCCACGGAACCGGACTCGACAATCGAAAACCCCTGCAGCCGCAAGGTGGACTGCAACAGCTCGTAGGCCTTTTGCGCCGAGACCGGCTTGGGCGTCTCAAGCGTGATCTTGCCGCGCACCCGCGGATCAATGATGAACGTCTTGTTGAGCAGATGGCCGAACGCACCGACCACCGAGTCGATGTCAGCATCCTTGAAGTTGAGCGCAATGGGCTGACCGGATTCAGGTTTCGGTGCAGCCCGTGGCGCTTCGCGCTCGGCGACCGGTTGTGCCGACGCAGGGGCCGGTGTCGAAGCCGCCGCCGGTGCGGACGCTGTGCGCTTGCGCGAGGTGCTGCGCGGTGAATCGTCTTTGGTTTGCGCCTGGGCTGCGATCAGCATATCGGGCAGCACTGCGAGCCCTGCACACGTGAGGGCGAGGCTCCAGAGCCAGACGCGCAGGCGCGGGTTCAAAGCAGCGGCGCTGCTGTCATGCAGGCGAGCAGACGCCACTGCGCTAGGCAGTCGCCTGATGCCTGTCTGTCCATGCCACCACGCCATCAGACCCAATGCTCAGGCTCCTATCTTGATCAGGGTACGCTCCCCTTCGCGTCGGCCCAGCAAACCGAGCAGCGGCATCAAGCGCAGCTTTTCGGATTCTTCCGCCCGCGCTTCGGCCAGGAACTGCAGCCCTGAGCGCGCATTCCAGCGCCCCTTACCCTCAAGCAGGAGCGGGCCGGAGAGTGTATGCATGGTGAGATCCGCCTGCGACCCCGACCCGACCACCTGAACCCTGTAAGCGCCCAACGGACGAACCGGGGTGAGCGCGGAAGCCGCATGGGAGAGCTCGATCGCTACACGGCCCTCAAAGCGACCATCGCGCACCGTGAGCGCATCCCACGTGATCGCCAGCGATCCAGTGGGCCGGATTGTAGTCCACGGCGACCCCAAGCGCTCCAAGGACATGGCCGGCAGCATGAGCGCACCAGGCGTGGCCTGCCATTCCCCGAGCCGCCCGCTCAACTGGACAGGCTGGGCCATGCTGTCGTGTTCGATCCGCGCTTGCAGCTGGCCAATCAGCAGTGCGGCGGGCGAGACGTTCCAGGCAAAGGCGCCTGGGATGGCCATGCCGGGCACGGTGCTGACCATGGGACGACCGCCTGCAGCCTCTGCCTGCGCCGCAGATTCACGCAGATCGGCCAGGACGATCCGCGCACGACCGTTCCAGACCGTACCGCTTGCGTCCGACAACCTTACCCGCCCTTCTGTGAGCCGCGACACCACGGTGTCCAACAGACTGGCAGGTGCCTGCCAGAGCACGACCGCCAACACGGCGCTCAGTCCGGCCAGCACCAAGGCGACGATCCAGCCTCTCCTGAACGTAGGCGCCATGCGCGGCAGACCCGTGCGCAGGCTTGGCAGGCGCAGGTTTGGACGGGCCAGAGCACGGGGAGAGGCCATGGGGTCTCAGGGCTCCCGGCGCGCTGATTCAAGCGTCAGTCGCACGGCCGCCATACCCGGGGTGGCTTCCCGCTCGATCGCCACATCGACAGCACGCAGTCTGGTTTCCCGCAACGCCGCGTCAAACCAGGTCAAAAACGACTGAAAGGGCACGCCCTTGAACCGCAGATCGATCAGCTCTCCGGAGGCAGACAGCTGGGTCATCTGGGACTTCAGGCCGGCCGCTTCGATCGACTGCTCAAGCAGAGCCTTGATCTGCTGTGTCGACTCGGCAGGTTGCGCCGACTGTCCAGCCAGCTGCCGGGCTTCGGCAGCGAGCGATTCGATCTGAGCCAGTTGCGTACGCAGGCCGGGCAACTCAGTTTGCAGACGCTGGCGTCCGAGCCAGGCGGGTTCAAAGGCGACCAGGTAAAGGATTCCAATCAGGCTGAGGAAGGTGCCCGCCCCTACCAGCCGACGCTCCCTGGGTTGCAGCGCAGCCCAGGCACGCACCACTCGCTCAAGCAGGCCGCTCGCCATGTCAGCCCTGCAGCCCGACCGTGGCGGTCGGCTCACGGTCATTGTCAAATTCGAGCTTCAGGCCCGCACGCGTGCACGCCTGACGCAGCTGCTCGCGCGCAGCGCGGCCATCGACGCGTTCGGGCCGAAAACGCACTTTGAGGCGACCGTCACGAAATTCCATCGCTGCCAGCGCATCGGTGCCTGCAGACCCCAGCGCTTCGCCCAGTCGCCCCAGCAGCGGCAGAAAATCATCCGGACCACTTTGGCCGCTGCGGCTGCGTAGCGCCGCTACCTGACGGGTCATCTGCAAGACCGGATCGACCACGACCTGGGTGCCTGGAAACGCCGCGCGAAAGGTGGATTCCATCGCTGCGCGCAGGGCATTGCGCTCGCGTGCGAGCTGGCCCCACTGCAGATTCAGCCCCACCAGCGCCGCCACGGCACAGGCAGCGGCCAGTGCTGCGGGCACCCGCCAGACCCGAGCATCGAACGAAGCCATCAGCCGCTTGGACGCGCCGGCTCGACCCGCCAGCAGATCAATCGGCGAGGTCTGCGGCGCCTGCAGTGGCGCCACCGTGACCGGCAGTGCCAGCGCAGCCCCAGCCGCCTGGGCGGGACCCTCCCATTGCGGCTCATCGATCTGAATGTTCAGGCCTTGCGGTCGCTGCGTCGTGGCGAGCGCCGCGCCGAGCAGGTCGGTGAGGGCCTCGGTGCGCTGAGCCGGATTGTCGGGCGCACGCCAGCCTAATCCGGTCACGGTTCCAGTACGCAAAACGATAGCCTGGCTCGTGCACGCCACGGACCAGCATGCCGACGCATCCGGCTCGGGCAGCACCAACTGCGCGGGCCACGCCGAGAGTACGCGCATCTTGCGCGACTCGAACCAACCGATGACGGTCTCAAGCCATTCCCGATCAATGACCGCGACCAGCCTGCGGCCATCTTCCATCGGCGGACCCGGCACCACCGCGCAGGCCGCAACGTCTTGCAGCAGCGACTCCTCGATCACATTGGGCAGGGCTTGCGCCAGACGCGAGCCGGACAAGGCGGGCACGACGGGGGTGAGGAGCGTGACGTCGCGGGCGTCGAAGATCAGACGCACGCGGTTCGTGCCTTGAAGCGCTTCGAGTGACACGCGTTCGTAGCCCCCAGTACCCACGGGCGGCGCACGCATCGCCAGCAGCAGCGCCTCGGAACCGAGGCCTTGCTCGCCCTCGCTGCGCGGGGGCACCCAGACGATCGCGTCGCCGCGTTTCAGCGGCGCAGCTGCCATAGCACCTCGACTCGATCGTTCGTCCGCTCCAACAGGGTCTCGCTTTGCGACTCAACTCGTTCGTAGCGTATCACCCCCGTCACCGAGAAGAATGAGGAGCCGACGGCCAGCAGCGTGGGGTTCAGCACCGGTCGGCTGTCCATGTCGTTGGCCGCCTGCTCGAGGGTGCGATAGAAGGTGCGCTCACGCCTGGCCACGAATCGTCGAGCGCCCGCCAGGTCAAGCGATGGCACCAGCGCGGCGATCACCTCCGCAGGCGCGGTATTGATGTTGACTGGAGTGCCGCGCGGCAGCACCGTCACGAAGGGTTCGAGCGAGGTCACCAGCGTGGGGTCGATCCCGTTGATATCGAGCAAATCGGCCACGCGCGTGATCGGCAGGCGCGTGGCCGGGATAGTCTTGCCCTCGGTCATCACGGGCATCGACTGCATCACGCGCCGTCCAATCAGCTCGGCCATCGATTCGGGTCGACCGACGGTCGTCAGCAGCTTGCGCAAGGCTGCCATATGGACATCCGACGCCTGCCCGGCACCTGCGGCGAGCGCATTCAGGTTGAACAATGACTGCGCGTCGGTGATCCGCCCCGCCAGCACGGCGTTACGCGCCCCTTCGTCGAGCTTTGCACCGGCCGTTACGGTTTCATCCAGTCGGGTCTCGACCACTGGAATCGCCCAGGGCTCCCCCAGATGATCGACCGGACCTGAGCGCAGGTCGGCCCGCAAAATCACCTTGGCCCAGTCGAGTGCCGCCCGCTCGATCCATCGGCTTTGCGACATCGCCAGACGATTTTCAACCGATCGCACCGTAACGTGCTCACGCCAGAAGAGCCCCGACACGACGATGGACGCCAGGGTCACGACCAGCATCGCGGTAATGATCGCAGCGCCCTGCTGCATCGCGCGCCCGCTCACACTCAATCCTTCACCGGCAAGATGCGCTGCAGCACCTGACCGTCATCGCGCACGATGCGCACCTGCAATCCGGTGACCTGCACCGGGCCGGCCGCGTTGGCTGCGCCAGGCGCAGCCGGTGTTTGCGGGGCCGCTTGCGGCTCGCCAGGTTGCACGGTCGGCTGCGCGGGCTGGCTCACGGTCAGCCGCCCCACCAGACTTTCCGCTGCCACCCAGCCCTGTCCCGCGATCCAGCCCTGCATCTGCATCGAGGCCACCCGACCGAGAATCGGCTGCCAGACCAGACCATCTGCCGCCGGCGAATCCAGGCCACCTGCCGCCCGACCCGGCGCATCAGCGGGAGCTGAACTGCGCGGGGCTGGCTGCCCCATCCCGCCCTCCACCGTCGGTACAGCCCAGATGCCAAAGCCACGCTCCAGCACGCCATTGCGCAAACGCCACGCGACCTGCTGCACCTGAGTCGGCTCGGCGGTTCGGCCAGACTCCCGCAGCAGCAGCAGGGACGCTGCGGGCTGCTCGCCCGAGACTGTGAAGTTGATGGCAGGTGTGGGCAAACGCAGCAGACGCACCGACCAGGTCTTGCGCAGGTCATCGTCCAGTTGCGCAAAGGCCAGTGTCAGGGAACGCAATTCGTCCGAGGCCGCCACGATCCTCTGGCGCGATGTGAGCACCGAATCCAGACCTCGCCAGGCCAGCAGTGCCAGGACCGCCAGCAAGGTCGTCGCGATCAGCAGTTCGATCAGCGTGAAGCCACGCCTGCGTCGGCGCGCTCGTTCGCCTGCCCGACACCGCCCGCCGTCGAGCGCAAGGGGGCCTCGCCCAGGTCGGGCAACGGCACACACCAACGGCGACACGCTCGGCCTCATCACGGCAGATTGGTGGCAAAGCCCACGAGCCGCGACAGCCGCACCCGCGCGCCCTCGGTCGGATAGACGCTGATTTCGACGCGACGGAACTGCGGATTCGGGGTGGCGAAGACATCTTCGTCGCACACCAGTTGCACCTCGGCTTGTGAGCAATCGAAGCTGCGCCGGCCCTGGTTGGGAAACTCACCCTGAATGCGAATCTGAGCCAGCCGGTTTTCCGCGCTCCAGAGCGCGAGCGTGCGCTGACGCAAGTCGAGCGCGCTGGTCGACATGGAGGCCGTGGCGCGCAACGATGCCATCAGCGCCACCGCCACGATCGTGAGAGCCACCAGCACCTCGACCAGCGTGAAGCCCTTGCGCACCCGCACACCGCCCTGCGGACGTGGTGACCTGCCTGTGCGTTCAGTCGACGACTTCAAAGGCACCCAGGCCATTGGCCATAATGCTTACGGCCGCTTCGGGCCGCTGCAGCACCACGCGATACGGCGCTTCGACGAGGTCGCGACCGAACTCGAGCACCCTGCGCCCATCGGGCCGATCGACCGCCACGCGCGTTTCCGAGGCCCAGGGTCGTGCCCGCAGGTCGCCGTCATCCGTAATCGGGCGCCACTGGCGATCGCGAAAGACCACAAACCGAAAACCGCTGCCGTCCGCCTCAAAGCGAATCGGTGCACCGCGCACCTGCGCTTCTTCACGCGCCAGAGACAGCAACTGGGCCAGTCGATCCGCATCAGCGCGCAATTCACGCTGAGGACTGGGCGCAGCCGACATCGTGACCATGCCCGCCACCACACCAATCACCACCAGCACGACCATGAGCTCGATCAGCGTGAAGCCCGCTGTACGGGCCAGCGACCTTTTGAGCCCGCGAGTCGCTGGTCTGACAGCAGCGGCCTCATGCGGCGCCCGCCTGCGGGACATGCCGCCGCACACGGTGCGCTGCCCGATCAGAGGGCCCAGGAACCGATGTCGGCCTCGACACCGGTGCCACCGGCCTGTCCGTCGGCGCCCAGACTGAATACGTCGATCTCGCCCCGCACACCAGGGTTGAGATACTGGTAAGGGCGGCCCCAGGGATCGTTGGGCACCTTGTCCAGATAGGATTTCCAGTTGGCTGGCACCGGCCCCGCCGTAGGCCGCACCACCAGCGCCTGCAAGCCCTGCTCCGTCGTGGGATAGCGGGAGTTGTCCAGTCGGTACAGCTTGAGCGCCTGCATGACCTGAGCAATGTCCTGGCGCGCGGCCACCACACGAGCCTCGTCAGGTCGACTCATGACACGCGGCACCACCAGAGCAGCCAGCACCCCGAGGATCATGATGACCACCATGAGCTCGATGAGCGTGAAGCCGCGCATGCTGCGCGAAGTGCCTGCCGAAGCGGCCGTCCATCCTTTCTGCATCGTCTGTTTGCCCCGCGGCATCACCCGAGAATAAGAAAACTATGATAACAGTGGGCGTTGAAGGTACTTTTCCCATCCTCTCACGCCCATCGGCCTGATTCGACCATGCGACTCCGCGTTCCTCTGGCTCCGCTGGCCTCGGTGCTGCTGTTTGCCGGACTGTGTGCCATCTGTGCGGCCTGGGCGCTGGCGCTGCTCGCGCCCCGCTCGCCGGTCACGCCTGCGGGAACCATCGCGCAAAGCGGCGCGCCGATCGATTTGCGTCAGGCGTCCGGGCTCTTTGGCGCATCGCCCGTTCAGGAAGTCAGCGCTGAAGCGGCGGGCCCCTCCGATGTCCAGGTCGTTGGGGTGTTGGCAGCGGGACCACGCGGCGTGGCACTGCTGGCCGTCAATGGTCGCCCCGCCAAACCCTTTGCCGTAGGCGAATCAGTCGATGCCGTCACGACCGTGGCAGCCGTGTCTGCGGACGCTGTCACCCTGGATCGGCGTGGCCAGCGCGTGAACGCACCGGCGCCGAAGCGCCCCAATCTGGCCATCCTCACCAGCGGGCCAGCGTCGGGTTCGGCTGCGACGGGCACGGCACCTCAGGCGGCCCCCAATACAGTCCCCGGCAACCTTCCAGCGCCTGGCGTCGCCGCGCCGGGCTTGCCCCCAACCGGCAATCTGGTCCCGGGCATGCCCGGCGCCGGCCTCGCTTCCGGTGGCGGACGCCCTGCAGGCGCACCGCCCGCGCCTCCACCCCCTCCGGCTCCCGCTCTGGCCCCCACCGACCCGCCTCTGCCGCAACAGGAACCGATGCCCGCTGGCGCGGGAATCATGCCGGGCGCCGGTCTGCCTGGCGTCACCATCAGGCCGTAGTGCCCGGGCAGTCCGCCTGAGCGGACGTTCCTAAGCGGAGCGGTACAATGCGCATCCGGCCGTCCCGGTCGGTTCACCGCCCCGCCCAGTGCCTGAATCCCCTCCTCGCAAGCGTTTGCGCCAGTCTCAATTTGAGCAGCGTGAAGCCGCCATCCTTGATGCCACCAACCGGCTGCTCGCCGGTCGTGGTTACGACGCCATGTCGATGGACGACATTGCGGCTGAGGTCGGCATCGCTAAAGGCAGCCTCTACAAGCACTTTGAATCCAAGGAAGCTCTGGCCGCTGCGGTCATGGTCCGACTGCTGACCCAGACCGAAGCTGCATTGAGCGGATTGCCGCAGCAGACCTCGGCCATCGACCAGCTCAAAGCCTTGTTGCGGTGGACGCTGCACCAGCGGCTGGCGGGTGGTGTGCCACACCTGCCCTCGACCAGTCCGGCACTGCAGCAGGCGCTCTTTGCAAGCCGTTCTTACATGGACCAACTCACTCGCCTGTCCGATCAGATCGGTGCAGTGATCCTGCAGGCCCGCGCCCACGGCAGTTTGCATGCCCACCTGCGCGATGAATTTGTCCTCTACACCCTCTACGCCCGAACCTGCGACCCGACCCTTGATTTTCTGAAGGCCGGTGGCTCAATGGACGACGAAGCCATCGTCGAGCAGATCGTTGCAGGCTGCTTTCATGGGCTTGCTGCCTGAATTTCCAGGAGACCTTCTCATGCGCCCATACCTGGACCTGATGCGTCATGTGCTGGAACACGGCACCCCTAAGTCCGACCGCACCGGCACCGGCACCCGATCAGTCTTTGGCTGGCAGATGCGCTTCAATCTGGCCGATGGCTTTCCGATGGTCACGACCAAAAAGCTGCACCTGAAGTCCATCGTCCACGAATTGCTGTGGTTCCTGAGCGGATCGACCAACGTGGCCTATCTGCGTGAACATGGCGTGACCATCTGGGACGAGTGGGCCGACGCGCAGGGCGAACTTGGCCCGGTTTACGGTCATCAGTGGCGGTCGTGGCCCAACCCCGAGGGCGGTCACATCGACCAGATCACCGATCTGATGAAGCGACTGAAAGCCGACCCCGATTCGCGCCGGCTCATCGTGTCGGCCTGGAATCCGGCCGACCTGCCCAAGATGGCGCTATCGCCCTGCCACGCGCTCTTTCAGTTCTATGTGGCCGACGGACGCCTGTCCTGTCAGCTCTATCAGCGCAGCGCAGACATTTTTTTGGGTGTGCCGTTCAATATCGCTTCGTATGCCCTGCTGACCGAAATGGTCGCCCAGCAGTGCGACCTGAAGGCCGGCGACTTCATCTGGACCGGCGGCGATTGCCATCTCTACAACAACCACCTGGACCAGGCCCGCGAGCAGCTTGCGCGTGAACCCTACCCCCTGCCGCGCCTGGAGTTGCGCCGCAAGCCGGCCTCGATCTTCGACTATCGCTTCGAGGACATCGCCATCACGGGCTACCAGTCCCACCCGCATATCAAGGCCCCGGTCGCCGTCTGATGGCAGCGCCCCGCATCACTCTGATCGTGGCGCGTGATCGGCATGGCGGCATCGGTCGCGGCAATGCGCTGCCCTGGCATCTTCCCGAAGACCTGCAGCATTTCAAGGCGACCACGCTCGGCCATCCCATCCTCATGGGGCGCCTCACCTTCGAATCGATTGGCAAGCCCTTGCCCGGGCGACGTAATCTGGTGGTCACCCGCAATCTGCAATGGGCCCATGCGGGCTGCGAGCGGGTCGATTCACTCGACGTTGCGCGCGCCCTGTGCAAGGACGCCCCGGAGCTCTTCGTCATCGGTGGCGCGCAACTCTATGCCAGTGCGCTGCCCCAGGCCGACCGGCTTCTGATCACCGAGGTCGATACCGACGGGCAGGCGGATGTGTTCTTTCCACAGCCCGATCCGGCCCTCTGGGAGCGCATCACCCTGGAGCCAGCGGTCAGCCGCACCGGACTGCCCTATGCGATCGGCACCTGGTC
>DGIT01000061.1:0-1528 GCA_002386465.1 Burkholderiales bacterium UBA4615
TTGATCAGAGCGGCTGCCACCTGGTGCTGACCACAGGAGGCACGGGGCCTGCCAAACGCGATGTCACGCCCGAAGCCACGCTGGCGGTGGCCGACAAGGACATGCCAGGGTTTGGCGAGCAGATGCGCCAGATCAGTCTGAATTTTGTACCCACCGCGATCCTGTCGCGGCAGGTTGCGGTCATTCGTAGTCAGGCGCTGATCATCAACCTGCCTGGCCAGCCCAAGTCCATCAAGGAAACACTGGAAGGGCTTCGCGACGCTGAGGGCCGCCCGAAGGTGCAAGGGATTTTTGCGGCCGTGCCCTATTGCCTGGACCTGATCGGCGCGCCGTACGTGAAAACCAATGAGAGCGTTTGCAAGGCGTTCAGGCCGAAGAGCGCGGTGAGGCCGGCTTAAAGATCCCCTGCCGATCAGATGAACTAGCTCAAACGCCGACCGTTCAAGAGCCACGACAGGCTTGCGTTGTGTTTCACCAGACCGTGGTGAAACCCTGCACTCAAGCCCAACGCCGCCACGGCCACGAGTACAAATTTGATCTCCGACGGCCAGGGCACGCCCACGAGCAAGGTGGCCATCGCAATTACAACCACGTGATGCGACAGATAGACCGTGAAGCTGGCGTCGCGCAGCCATTTCGTGAGCCTGCCAGACGCCGGAATCAGCCACGACCAGAAAGCAAGAAACGACAGC
The DNA here is from genome assembly GCA_002386465.1 of Burkholderiales bacterium UBA4615. Lineage (GTDB taxonomy): Bacteria > Pseudomonadota > Gammaproteobacteria > Burkholderiales > Burkholderiaceae_E > UBA4615. Next base: position 693 of record DGIT01000061.1, read on the forward strand.
ATGCCCAGCCAGCAGAAAAACGACAGGCTCAACTGGGTCATGGCCCAGGAAGCATCAGGCGATCGATTTCCTTTCAGCAGCCCACCCATCAGTACGGCCGGCAGCAGCCAGAGCGGATGGACCGACGCCATAACCTCGCGCAGTTTTGCAGACCTGTAGATCACCATGCCGATGATGAAGATCGGGAAATTTTCGGCAAGGCGCCCTAGTCCAGTCACTCCAAACAGCTCAAAGGCGTCGGATCCCATCCCCGTGAAGCGAGTCAAAAGAGCCACAGCAAGGATCAAACCTGCCGTCACCACACCACTGAGCGCAATAAGTTCAATCGGGCCCTTGACCCCTTTGAACATCCAGGACAGAAGCCGATCTGGCCATGAACCACGCTGCATGCATGTCATTGCAACCGCAGTGAAAATCAGGGTGTCCACCATGAACCACAGGTGGCCTGTCATCGGTTGCCCTGAAAACGGACTCCCTACGCCATTGGCGGTGGGCCAATAGGTCTTGATCAGAGCCTCAATCACCTGAAAGCTGCAAAACGCCACCAGCATCGGCATGAGCAGCTGCTGCAGCCGGTTTTTCGAGTAACGCGTGACACCCTCGCGATCCAGATTGGCTGCGCTGAAAAATCCGGCGATCAGGAAAAACATATCCATCTTGAAAATGCCGGACAGCATCAGGAAGTTATCGCAATGGACTGTACCCACCGGATCATGAACCTGCCATTTACGCTGCGCATAGGGCATCGCAGCGTGTGCAAGCAGCGTCAGCAGCATGGTGCAGTTGCGGGCCGCGTCGAAATTCAATGCACGAATTTTTGCCCGGCGAATGCCAAC
>DGIT01000061.1:1569-9480 GCA_002386465.1 Burkholderiales bacterium UBA4615
AACTTCGTCTGCAGCCGCAGGCGTAGTGGCATTGAGTTCGTATGCGATCCGTTTCATGCACGGCGTCCTGTTCTTTCGGAGGTTTTCATCCGTATGCGAACCCCATGCCAGAAGCACTTATTACTTATAGATCATAGTGATGAAAGTACCGTCGTTCGCTGCTTCCCGTGGACTGTTCAATGCACCGATGTGCGAAACAGCACTGATCGGGCCGTGGAGGCCGCAGTCATTCGGAACCGAATCAGGATGTGTTGGCGATCTTCGCCAGCCTAAACCCGCCCACTCTGCATCACACCCTCCACCGCCCTTAGCGTCGCCAACGTGCGATTCAACTGTTCGAGTGATGCCACTTCCACCGTGAACTGCATCTGCGCCTGGCCATCGCGGCTCAGTGTGCGAACAGCCACCACGTTGAGCCTATCTCGCGCAAACACGTCCGACACATCGCGCAGCAGGCCCTGTCGATCGCGTGCCCGCACCATCACTTCTGCCGGATACACCGGCAAAGGCGGGCTGCCAGCGCGGCGCGGTTCACCGGGCACCTGAGACGGGGTGCCCCAGGTCGTTTCCAGTACACGTTCTGGAGACCGCCGCGCCAGCTCGGCAAAACTCTTGCATCCGGTCCGATGCACCGAGACCCCTTTGCCCCGGGTCACGAATCCGGTAATGGGATCGGGAGGAATGGGGCGGCAGCAGCGTGCCAATTGGGTCATGAGGAAATCGACCCCTACCACCAGCACGCCACTTCGGCCATCTGTGTGGGCCTTGGAAGCACGCGCCAACCGCTGGCGAATTTCGGCTTCTTCGGCTGCATCGTCCAGTGCGGCTGCACGCGCGGCATCAGTGCTGCTCCGGCCGGCTTCGTCGTCTGCCCGCACCGCGTCTTCCAGCATGCGTGGTCCGACTTCCTCACGCGCCACCGCCAGGAAGAGCTCTTCGGGCGATTCAAATTTCAATCGCCGGGCCAACTGATCGTGCGCCAGCGCCGTGCGCCCTTCCCGCTGCAGGACGCGCTCAACCTTCTCGCGTCCCGTTGCCACATCACGATCGGTATCCAGCGCATTGAACCATTGCCGCACTTTGGCGCGCGCCCGCGCACTGCGCACATAACCCAGCTGCACATTGAGCCAGTCGCGCGAAGGCCCTTCCGAGGCACTGCCCGCGCGCACGGCAATGATCTCTACCGTCTGCCCGTTCTTCAACGGGGTATTGAGCGGCACCATCTGCCCGTCGACCTTGGCACCACGACACCGATGGCCCAGGCCGGTATGCACCCGATAGGCAAAATCCACTGGCGTGGAGCCCAGCGGCAGCTCCACCACCCGCGCCTGCGGGGTCAGCAGATAGATCAGCTCGCCTTCTTCCTGCGATGCGGTCGACAACTGCCCGCCCAGGGTCGCACCCACTTCCTGCTGCCACATCAGCAGCTGGCGCATCCACTCGATGCGCGCCTCCTGCAGGTCACCTCCTGCACGCGCCCCGGCAGACGGAGCGCCTGACAAGCCCGTGGAAACCTCCTTGTAGCGCCAATGTGAGGCCACACCAAACTCGGCATGCTGGTGCATGTCACGCGTGCGGATCTGAATTTCCAGGGGTCGCCCGTCTTCCGCGGTCACCACGGTGTGCAGTGACTGATACCCGTTAGGCTTAGGGCGCGAGATGTAATCGTCAAATTCCTGAGGCACAGGTGGCCACATCTGATGAACCACGCCCAGCACCGTGAAGCAGTCCTTCACGTCGTCCACAAGTACGCGAAAGGCACGCAGATCCTGCACTTGCGCAAAGTCCAGGCCCTTGCTGCGCATCTTGTTCCAGATGCTGTGGATATGCTTAGGGCGGCCGGTCACCTCGGCCCGCACACCCTCAGCCATCAGGGCATGGCGCAGCCGTTCCACCGCATCGCGCACAAAGCTTTCGCGTTCAGTGCGCCGCTCTTCCAACTGTTTGGCAATGGTGCGATAGACGTCGGGCTGCAGAAACCTGAAGGCCAGATCCTCCAGTTCCCATTTGAGCTGACCCAGCCCTAGGCGATTGGCCAGAGGCGCCAGCACCTCCAGGGTTTCACGCGCAATGCCTGTATCAGGCGGCGATTTGGACTCTGCATGAAACCGCAGCGTCTGCAGACGGGACGCCAGACGCAGCAATACCACCCGGATATCACTGGCCATGGCCAAGGTCATGCGCCGCAGGGTCTCCAGCTCTTCGCCCCCGGTCTGCCCCGCGCGCTGGTTCAGGTCCTTCAGGGTGAGATCCTTGAGCCGCAGCAGCTGTCGCATACCCGCTACCAGGGTGCGCACCTCATCGCCGAAGGATTGCCCGATCACCTCCAGCGAGCAGCCTTCCTCGCCCAGACCGAAGAGCACCGCAGCCACGCGCGTAGCCTCATCAACCTTCAGAGACTCCAGAATGGCCAGGGTGCCGACCGCGTGGGCCAGGATCGGTTCGCCGCTGCCGCCTCGCGCATCGCCCGCCTGCGACTGCGCACGCTGCAGGGCGCGCTCAAGTGCATCCTCGCGTTGCAAAAGCATTTCGCCATGCGTATTCGGGCTTGAATGCGCTGATTCAGTGATCGTCCCGGCTGGCGATGCGGGAATCCGGCTTTGCGGCCGCATGCAGTCTCTCCTGGACGTGAGTCCTGTTTCCGTCCGATTATAGGTGGCTCGTTTTCATTCGAAGTGACCCATGATCTGGCCGTTTGGCCCCCGACGCCGCCTTGCGGTGGATGCCACCACCATCGAAGGGCTCACTCCGACCCAGCCCTGGCTCGATCGCCTGTCCAATCCCGAACGCGAGCGCCTGGCCGCGCTTATGGCCGAGTTCCTCACGGTCAAGACGCTGACCGGCGTGCAGGGCCTGGAACTGAGCGACGACATGCGCCTGGCCATTGCGGCGCAAGCCTGTCTGCCTGTGCTGCAGCTGAGCTTGTCGCACTACGGGACCTTCAACGAGGTCGTCATCCATCCATCGTCCTTCGAAGTGCGCCGCACGCTCACCGATGATCTGGGCCTGGTGACTGAGTGGGAGGATGTGCTGTCCGGAGAGACGCTGGACGGCGGGCCGGTGGTGCTGGCCTGGGATGCCGCCGCCGGCATTGATCCAAACGATCCCGAGGCGCTGCAACCGGGCAATGTGGTGATCCACGAATTCGCCCACAAACTCGATCTGGCGGACGGTGAGGCCGACGGTTGTCCGCCCATGCCGCTCGCCCTGGCACGCCGCTGGCGCCCAGCCCTGGACGCTGCTTACGAGCAGTTTTGCAGGCAACTGGATGATCTGGAGGCGGCCTTACCGGCGAATATCGACCCGGAGAGCGAAGCGGCAGATGCCTGGTATGCCGCCTTGCCACTCGATCCTTATGCGGCGACAGACCCGGCCGAATTCTTTGCGGTGGGCTGCGAAGCGTTCTTTACGGACGACGGCGTCTTCGCCCGAGCATTCCCGGACTTGAATGCATGTTTTGTGGCGTACTTCCGACAGGATCCTGCCACCCTGCGACCGCTTTAATAACCGACCCGATTCGGGTAACCTCGGCGGTTGGGCCCATTCGATGGGGGCCTTTCCGGACGGTTGTGTCAGGTCGTCATCAGGCAAGGCACGCCTGCACAACATGCCACCGCACGATGTCGCCGCACGACACCTCACTGCCGTTCAGCGGCGCTTCCGACCCCTGTGCGGTATTCCCTTTGGGCTGTCACAAGCACCCCGTAGCATCCGCCTCTCTGCTCGCCCGACCGCACATACAGATGATCAAGGTCTTCAATCACTACCTGTCGATCCGGCTGCTGCTGCTGACACTACTTGAAGCAGCCGTCCTGTTTCAGTCGGTGATCTTCGGCTTTCAGATCCGATTTCCAGGCGAATTCTCAACGCTGCCGAAAATCGAGGCCGGTATCTTCGCCCTGGTGATGGTGCTGTGCATGTCAGCACTGGGTCTGTATCAGACCCACGGCGAATCCTTCCGCACCACCGTGCATCGCCTGTTCATCGCGTACGGCCTGTCGCTGATGCTGATCAGCGTAGTGTTCTATCTGGTGCCCGACGCCTATATCGGTCGCGGCGTCATGGCCTGGAGCTCACTGTTTGCGCTGGGCAGCGTGCTGCTCATTCGCGTGCTGTTTTTCCGGGTCACCGATATCGGGCTGCCCAAACGGCGTGTTCTGGTGCTGGGCAACGGCACAGAAGCTGAAGGCGTGATCCGATTCCTGCATCAGAGTCCGGGCAGTCGCTCCATCCAGTACGCGGGTCTGTATCCGGTCATGCCCGAGCGGGACGCCCAGGGCAACGAGCGCGTGCTGGACCATGATCAGCTGCGGCGCACCGCCAAGGAAATGAAAGTCTCAGAGATCGTGATTGCAGTGCGCGAGCGTCGCGGCGGTGTGCTGCCCCTGCGCCAGCTGCTTGACGCCAAGCTGCATGGCGTGAAGGTCATGGACCTGCAGTCGTTTTACGAGCGTGAAGAAGGCGTGCTGCGCATCGATTCCATGCGGGCCTCCTGGATGATCTTCGGTAATGGTTTCGAGCAGGGCATGTCCCGCGACGTTGTGAAGCGGCTGTTTGACCTGATCGCGTCGGTCGCGCTGCTAGTGCTCGCAATGCCCATCTTGCTCGTAGCCATGGCGGCCATCGTGCTGGAAAGCGGCTTCCCCATTTTCTATCGGCAACAGCGTGTGGGCCAGGGCGGTGAGCCCTTCGACATCATCAAGCTGCGCTCCATGCGCCAGGACGCCGAGGCAGACGGCAAGGCCCGTTGGGCCACGGCCAATGACAGCCGCGTCACGCGGGTGGGCGGCTTCCTGCGCAAGACCCGGATCGACGAATTACCTCAGCTCTGGTCCGTGGTGCGAGGCGACATGAGCTTCGTGGGGCCACGCCCCGAGCGCCCGGTGTTTGTTGAGCAACTCACCGAAAAAATTCCTTTCTATGACGTGCGCCATTCGGTCAAACCCGGCGTCACCGGCTGGGCGCAGGTGCGTTACCCCTACGGCGCCACCATCGAAGACGGACTGCATAAGCTGCAGTACGACCTGTATTACGTCAAAAACCACTCCCTGTTCCTGGACCTGATGATCATGGTCGAAACGGTGCAGGTGGTGCTGCTTGGAAAGGGTGCACGCTGAGCGGCTCGCCGCTGATCGGGGTCTTCGGCTACGGCGCGGCCGCGTTCGCGTGGACCGCGCTCGCCGTGCTGCTGATGGTGCGCGGCAGCGGCCGCGGACTGGGTAGGCTGCTGGTCGCTGCGGTCATCATCCATGCCCTGTGGGCATCGGTGTTGGCGCTGGCCAGTGCGGGCGTGGCCATACCTCTCGTCCTGCCACCCTTCTTCGAGGCGCTCAGGCCATTCGCCTGGTCAACGCTGCTGCTCTGGATGCTGCGTGCGCGCGCCGAGGCCAAGCCAGTCCGGCTGGCCACGGCCCTGGCCGCCACCATTGCCACCTCGCAATGCGTGTCCATGCTGCTGGACCTGGGCCCGCAACTGCAATACGGCACGGGTCTGCTGGCGGCCATCCTCACCTTGCTGTGCGTGGAGCAGGTCTATCGCAATACGGTCGAAACCGCGCGTTGGGCGGTCAAGTTCCTGTGCCTGGCGCTCTTCGCAGTGTTCGTATTCGAAGGTGTGCTCTACACCGATGCCCTGCTCTTCGGGCGCTTTGAATACGGCTGGTGGGCTGCGCGCGGCTATGCCAACGCACTGATTGCCCCACTGGTTGCGATCAGTGCGGCGCGCATGCCCGACTGGCGGCTGGAGATGCGCTTATCCCGCAAGGTCGTCTTTCATTCGGCCACCCTGCTGGCTTCGGGCATTTTTTTGCTGGCGGTCTCGGCCATCGGCTACGGCCTGCGCTTTGCCGGCGGGGCCTGGGGCAGTGTGGCGCAACTGGTGGTGCTGTTCACAGCCGCTGTCAGCCTGCTGGCACTGATTGCATCCGGAAAATTGCGCGCCCGGATCAAGGTGCTGCTGAACAAGCATTTCTTCAGTTACCGCTACGACTATCGCAATGAGTGGCTCAAGCTCACTGACCTGATCGCCCAGCCCACCCAGGCCGATGACCCGCAGGGTACGCTCGCTCAGCGCAGTTTGCGCGGCCTGGCCGAACTGGTTGACAGCCCAGCCAGCCGACTGTGGCTGCGCAATGACGCCGGGTCGTGGGTGGACAGCGCGCGGCGCAACCTGCCTGAGCTTGAGCCCATTGCAAGCGACGAGGCGCTGCCGCAGTTTATGGCTGATCAGAACTGGATCGTGGATGTGCACGAGTGGCGTGCTCACCCGGGGCGCTATGACGGCCTGAGGCTGCCCGCCTGGCTGACTCAGGATGCTCAGGCCTGGCTCATGGTGCCGCTGGTGCTGCATGACCAGATGATCGGTTTCGTGCAGTTGCAACAGCCCGCCACACCCATTGTCCTGGACTGGGAAGTGCGTGATGTGCTCAAGACGGCCGGCCGCCAGGTGGCAGGTTATCTGGCTGTGCAAGACACCGTCGAGAAGCTCGTGCAGGCCCGACAGTTCGACTCCTTCAACCGGATGAGCGCATTCGTTGTGCACGACCTGAAGAACCTGGTCGCGCAATTGTCCTTGCTCCTCAAAAACGCCGCGCGGCACCGCGACAACCCGGAATTTCAGCAAGACATGCTGGAGACGGTGGAAAACGTACTCGAGCGTATGCAGGGTTTGTTGCGCCAACTGAGGGTGGGCACACGGCCGATCGAGCAAGCTGCACCGGTACATCTTGTGCCGGCCCTGCAGGCCGCCATCGCGGCCAAGCGCGGTCACCGGATCGAGCCCTCGCTGCACATCGATCCCACCGTCGAGGCTGTCGAAGTGGTCGCACATCGGGACAGGCTGGAGCGCGTAGTGGGCCACCTGATACAAAACGCGCTGGAAGCGACGCCTGCAGGCGGATCGGTTCAGGTCAATGCCTTGTGCGAGCGTGATACCGCCCGAGTCGAGGTCACCGATACCGGTCGAGGCATGAGCCGCGAGTTCATCGAGACCAAGCTCTTCCGACCATTCAGCTCAACCAAGGAACACGGCATGGGGATCGGTGCCTTCGAAAGCCGCGAGTACATCCGCGAGTTGGGCGGATCGCTTGCCGTACGCAGCGCGGAAGGCACAGGCACCACGTTCACGTTGACACTGCCGGTTCATCGGCGCGCCGATTCACCCAGATCTTCCACTGAACATGCTTCATCCAACGCGCTATCGAGTGCAGCCTGATGTCTGAAGAACGCCCCGCCCTGCTCATGGTCGAAGACGATCGCGGTCTGCAAAAGCAGATGCGATGGAGCTTTGACGAATATGAAGTGGTCTTCGCCGAGGACTTCGACAGTGCCATCGCGGCACTGCGCCGCTATGAGCCGGCCGTCATGACCCTGGATCTGGGACTGCCCCCCGATCCCGACGACACCACCCAGGGCTTTCGCATCCTGGAGGAAGTGCTGTCGCTGGCACCCTCCACCAAGGTCATCGCACTGACGGGCCAGAACGATCGCAGCAATGCTGTGCGCGCCATTGGACTGGGCGCATACGATTTTTTCGCCAAACCGTTCGAAGCCGACACGCTGGGCCTGGTGGTGGCGCGCGCCTTCAGGGTTGCCGATCTGGAGCGCGAAAATCAGCGTCTGATGGCATCCAGGCTGGGCGCCGGTATGACCGGCCTGATCAGTCGCGACCCGGGCATGCTCAAGATCACCCGGCAGATCGAGCGGTTGGCCCCAACGCAAGCCACCGTGTTGCTGCTGGGGGAATCCGGCACCGGCAAGGAAGTGCTGGCCCGCGCGCTGCACACCGGCTCGCCGCGCCAGGACAAACGCTTCGTAGCGATCAACTGCGCAGCCATTCCCGACGCATTGCTTGAGTCCGAACTCTTCGGCTACGAAAAAGGCGCATTCACGGGTGCCGCCAAGACCACGCCC
>DGIT01000095.1 GCA_002386465.1 Burkholderiales bacterium UBA4615
CGATGATCTATTTCATCAATGGCCTGCAATGGACCGGCTACAAACGTTTCGACTGGAGCGTGGTGGGTGAGTCCGCATGCTCCGATTCCTGGGGACGTGCGCTCAGCACCGGTGAGCCCAGCCTGTCGATCCCCTGCTTTGCCGAACGGCGCTACGGCGGCGTACTCGATGATGAAATGCTGATGGCGCTGCCGCCCGCACTGCTGGCCAAAGCCATCACTGGCATGCACGCGCTTGCCAAAAACGGGTTTCGCTACCCCTTCCCGCAGTACGGCATCCAGCAGGATGTGCGCGACGGGATGTCCGTGAGCTACCCGGATCGCGCCAAGAAATAAGCGACTCCCTCTTCTTCACAGGATTCAAGCATGAGCGAACTGCAGCACTTTCTGGCCGCACGCGATGGCCTGCTCTCACGGCGCACCGATCTGGATGCAGCCAGCGCACATTTCGCCTGGCCGACACTGAGTCACTTCAATTGGGCGATCGACTACTTCGACGCCATCGCGCGCAACAACGACAAGCCCGCCCTGCACATCGTGGAGGAAAGCGGCGTCGAGGCGAAGCTCACCTACGCACAGTTGTCGCAGCGCTCATCGCAGGTGGCCAACTTCCTGGTCTCGCTGGGTGCCAAGTCAGGCGACCGCATGTTGCTGATGCTGGGCAACGAAGTGCCGCTCTGGGAAACCATGCTGGCCGCGATCAAGCTCGGGGTGGTGGTCATCCCGGCAACCACCCTGCTGTCGGGCGCCGATCTGGCCGACCGCATTGCGCGCGGGCGGGTGCGCTGGATCATGACCAACGCCACCGGGCAAAGCCGCGTGGCCGAACTGTCCCAGGACGCAATCCGCGGCGTGGGCTGCATCTTCGCGAGTGACGGTGGACGCAGTGCCCATGGCGCGCCGCCCTCCGGCTGGATCGACTACCGCGATACGCAGCACAGTGCGCCGACGTTTACGCCAGCCGCGCCGCTGAGCGTGCACGAGCCCGTGCTTGAGTACTTCACATCGGGCACCACAGCCCAGCCCAAGCTGGTGCGCCACTCGCGTCAAAGCTACCCGGTGGGCCATTTGTCCACCATGTACTGGCTGGGTCTGCAGCCAGGCGACGTGCATTGGACGATCAGCTCACCCGGTTGGGCCAAGCATGCCTGGAGCTGCTTTTTCGCACCCCTGAATGCACAGGCCTGCGTCTTCATCTACAACTACACCCGCTTCAACGGGCCGGCCATTCTTGATGTGCTGGTGAAGTACGGCGTGAAAACCCTGTGCGCGCCGCCCACGGTCTGGCGCATGCTGATCCTGGAGGACATGAAGCGCTGGACAGTGCCGCTGCGCGAAGTCATCTCTGCAGGCGAGCCGCTGAACCCCGAAGTGATCGAGCAGGTGCGTGCGGCCTGGGGCCTGACCATCCGCGACGGATATGGTCAGACAGAAACCACCGCCCAGATCGGCAACCCGCCAGGGCAGGCGCTCAAGCCCGGCTCCATGGGCCGCCCCTTGCCGGGTTATCAGATCGTGCTGCTGGACCCGGACGGCAAGCCCGCAGACGAAGGCGAAATCTGCATCGACCTCAGCACGCGCCCCACGCCGCTGATGGATGGTTATGCCGACGATACCGCCAAGACGGCCGAAGCCATGCGTGACGGCCACTATCACACCGGTGACGTCGGCACGCGCGACGAGCAGGGCTACATCACCTACGTGGGCCGGGCCGATGACGTGTTCAAAGCCTCGGGCTACCGGATCAGTCCGTTTGAACTGGAAAGCGCGCTCATCGAGCACCCCGCAGTGGCCGAGGCTGCAGTCGTACCTTCACCCGACCCGGTGCGCGGCTTCGTGCCCAAGGCTTATGTGATTCTGGCCCCGGGTCATGCGGCCGATGCCGCCACGGCCGGCGCGATCTTCAAGTTCCTGAAGAAACGCGTCTCGCCCTACAAGATGGTCAGGCGCATCGAGTTTTCTGATCTGCCCAAGACCATCAGCGGCAAGATCCGCCGCGTGGAATTGCGCGGCCATGAAAACAAGCGGCCCGCCAGCGGGGCCCGCAGCGCCATGGAGTTTCTGGAAGAAATGTTCCGATGAATGACCTGACTGTCCGTCCATCGAAGTACGACTTTTCGTCGCTGTATGCAGCGATGCGCAAAAGCGTCGACGCTGAATTGTTGTCCGGCGTCTCGAGTGCCGTCCTGCAAGGCCGTGAGCTGATCGACCTGCACTGCGCAGGCATGGCCGATCATGAGGCCGGCACGCCGCTGGGTACCGACCACCTCTTTCGGGCCTTCTCCAATACCAAGCTCATCACCACCTGCGCGGTGATGGGGCTGATCGAGGATGGACGGATCGGGCTCGATGACCCGGTTGCACGGCACATTCCCCAGCTGGGCGACCGTCAGGTGCTCAAGCCCGGGGCCACTGCACTTGATCAGACCGAACCGGCGCGCGGCCCGATCACCGTACGCCATCTGCTGAGTCACAGCGCGGGCCTGAGTTATGGGCTGCTCGACCCAGGCACCCTGATGTTCAAGGGATACACCGAGCGCAAGATGCTGCATCCAGGCGCCACCCTGGAAGGCATGATGGACAAGCTCGCCGAGCTGCCGCTGTCGTTTCACCCTGGCACTTCATGGGAATACTCGGTGGCCACCGATGTGCTGGCGCGACTGGTGGAAGTGGTCAGTGGCGAGCGCTTCGATGCGTTCCTCAGTCGGCGCATTTTCAACCCGCTGGGCATGCGTGACACAGGCTTCGTGGTGCCGCAGGCTGATCAGCACCGGCTGGTCGGGTACTACGCCGGCGCCAGCGTGCTCGAACCACTCAAGCCCGGGCTCACCCGCACCGATCAGGCGCCCTACCCCGGAGCCTACCTGCGCGAAGTGCCCTTGCTCTCGGGCGGGGGTGGTCTGGTGTCATCGCTGCCCGACATGATTGCGCTCATTCGCAGTCTCATGCCTGGCGCATCGGGTGACTCGCCCACGCTGCTGAAGACCGAGACACTGGCACTCATGATGCGCAACCACCTGCCTGAAGGCGTGTCGATCCGATTCGCCACCACCGGCGAGGTCAAAGGCAAGGGCTTCGGACTGGGCGGTGCGGTCACGCTCACGCCCTCGGCCATCGACCCGTCTGGGTCGACCGATGAGTTCCAGTGGGGCGGCATTGCGGGCACGCACTGGTGGATCAACCCGCGGCTGAACTTGGCCGGCATTGTCATGGCCCAGCGCCAGATGGCCTTCTGGCACCCCTTCTCGTTCGAGATGAAGCGCGCGGTGTATGCGGCAGTCGGCAGCGCTTAGGCTGCTGCGCTGACCTCCCGCTTTCCCCACCGCCTCTCGCTTCCACACTCCATCGAGCTGTGCTCGACCCACCCTTGGAAAACACGATGACCTCCAGCACTCCGACACGCGATTTCTCGGGACTGCATGCAGCGATGCAACGCACCGTCGATGGCGAACTGCTGGCCGGCGTTTCAAGTGCCGTCTTGAATGGCCGTGAGGTGGTCGATCTGCACTGCGCAGGCTTTGCCGATCGCGAGCGCGGCATCAAGCTCACCGAAGACCATCTCTTTCGCATGTTCTCCAGTACCAAGCTGGTCACCTCGTGTGCGGTACTCATGCTGATGGAAGAAGGCAAGCTGGGCCTTGACGACCCGATCGAGCGCTTCATCCCGCAACTGGGTAATCGCCAGGTGCTCAAGCCCGGGGCCACAGCGCTTGACCAGACCGAGCCTGCGCGCAGTTCCATCACCGTGCGCCATTTGCTGTGCCACAGCTCGGGTCTGGGCTATGGCCTGCTCGATCCAGGCACGCTGCTCTTTCAGGCCTTCATCGATCGCAACGTGCGCTCGAGCAGCACCACGCTGGCCGAGATGGTCGATGTGCTCGAAGGCCTGCCGCTGGCCTTTCACCCGGGCACGTCCTGGGCTTATTCCATCGCCACGGATGTGCTCAGCCGTCTGGTGGAGGTGGTGAGCGGCCAGCGCTTCGATGCGTTCCTGCAGGCGCGCATCTTCGAGCCGCTTGGGATGCGGGATACTGGCTTCGCGGTGCCTGCTGCCGACCTGCCGCGTCTGGTGGCGTACTACCGGGGCGCCAGCCTCAACAATCCCCTTAAACCCGGTCTGACCCGCGTAGAGGAAGGACCCTTTGCCAGCGTGTGTCTGCGACCGGTGGCGCGCCTGTCAGGTGGCGGTGGTTTGTATTCAAGCTTGCACGACACCATCGCCTTCATGCGCAGTCTCATCCCGGGCGGACCCACCCTCCTCAAGCCCGAAACACTCGCGCTCATGATGCGCAACCACCTGCCCGAGGGCGTTTACACCGGGTTTCCCAAGCCTGTGAAGGGCAAGGCCTTCGGCCTGGGCGGTGCCGTGTCTTTATCGGAGTCGTCCATCGACCCACCCGATTCAGTCGATGAATTCCAGTGGGGCGGCATGGCCGGCACCCACTGGTGGATCAACCCGCGACGCGGCATTGCGGGCATCGTGATGGCGCAGCGCGACACCGCCTTCTGGCATCCGTTTTCATTTGAGCTCAAGCGCGAGGTGTATCAAGCCGCGAGCTGATGCGCTGGAAACTGACGCGCTACAAAGATTGAGTGCGGCCGCTCGTAGTGCGAATCGCCGCGCAATACGCGAGCAGATCGGTGAGGCGATGACGCACCACGTCCTTCACGATGCCCAGGTTCACCCGTTCATAGCCGTGCACCACCAGATTTCTGAAGCCTGCAAGCCGCCCCATCACTTGCGCGCAATCAGGGGTGATCCATCCGGCTGCGTGCAGCAGGTCGAAGAGTTCGCGGTTGGTGGCCGGCTCACCGAGCTTGTGGTCCGACACGATATGAGATGCAACGTCCAAGGCTGCTTGCGCGGCGAGTTGCAGGGTATGAACCACGAAACGCTCTTCTCGAACGTCCGTATCGATGTCATCCAGGCGGGCAAGGTCATGCAGCTGCTGCACGTATGTTTCGATGAATGCCAGCTTTTTGAAAACGAGGTCCTAGTCAACCATTGGCGAAACGCCCGGCGCGGCGGTATTGGTCCAGGATCGGCTTGAGGTCGAACCACTCGTTGCGCGTAGCAACCTCAAATCGAATACGCGCAGATGGATTCGTCTCGGCCACCAGCACTCCGTCACGCAACACGCGATGCATGAGGTCGACCGGCGCTGTGTTGGCCATCACGACCTGTACCGGCAAGCCGAGAGCACGGGATAAGGTGTCAGCCAGATCAAAGCCCGCGCCCTCCAGCGTGGGGGCGGGCGTATGCTCCATCAAAACGGCAACATCCACATCGCTGCCGGCGTGTTGGTCACCTCGTGCCCGACTGCCGAACAGCCAGGCGCAGGCTATCCCGGGCTGCTCGTGCAGCAGTGCGCACAGACGACTGATGAGCTGATCGCGATCCATGGTTCGTCAAGGTTAACGCAGACCCGACGCTCAGTCTCTGAGCTCAGTCTGTGGGCTCTGCCAGCGATTCAGTACGCGTACACCCCGCGCCCGGTCTTGCGGCCCAGCCGCCCGGCCGCCACCATTTCCTTGAGCAGCGGACAAGGCCGGTACTTGGAGTCATTGAACTCTGCCATGTAGGTGTTCATCACGGCCAGGCAAACGTCCAAACCGATCAGGTCGGCGAGTGCCAGCGGGCCGATCGGCTGGTTGCAACCCAGACGCATGCCGGCATCGATGTCCTCTGGCTTGGCAATGCCTTCGGCCAGCACGAAAAACGCCTCGTTGATCATCGGCACCAGAATGCGGTTCACCACGAAGCCGGGCGCATTGCGAACACTGATCGGGGTCTTGCCCAGGCGCTTGGCCAGATCGAACACGGCATCGTGCGTGGCATCGCTGGTCTGCAGGCCCCGCACGATCTCTACCAGCGCCATCAATGGCGCGGGGTTGAAGAAGTGCATCGCCACGAACCGGTCGGCGCGCTGTGTAGCGGCCGCCAGCATGGTGATCGAGATGGACGAGGTATTGGTGGCAATGATCGCCTCGGGCGCCAGCAGAGCGTCGAGCTGCTTGAGAATCTTCACCTTGATCTCGGGGTTTTCGGTGGCCGCCTCAATGACCAGAGGCAGCCCTTTGAGATCGTCGTACTGGGTGGTGCAACGGATGCGCGCAAGCGCTGCATCGCGATCAGCCGCCGACATTTTTTCTTTTTGCACCAGGCGCTCAAGGTTATTGCGCACGGCACCCAG
>DGIT01000125.1:0-1523 GCA_002386465.1 Burkholderiales bacterium UBA4615
AGGTGGCAGCCGCTCTGATCAACCAGCTCGATCAGCGTGCGCTCAATGATCGGCTGCTCATCGGGGATCAGACGGGTTTCCGACACCCAGTCAGACGCAAGCGCAGCGGTCAGCCATTCCTGCAGCGTTGGAATGCCGGCGTCTGCATACACCCCTTTCGAGGCACGGTCTGAGATGGAGACCAGGCCGATCTTGAGCACAGTGCCCGGTTGTGCTGAGTGCAAGGCGTCAGTCATGCAAGGTGTCCGGTGTCCGTCTGTGGTGGCCTTGTCTCGGCCAGCAGGATTTCGCGAATCTCGCGATACAGCTCGCGGTAATGACGGCCGCGCTGCGCTCGCGAATGCTCTGTGCAAGCCGATCGCAGCAGCGGATGCAGCCCGCGTGTAATGGCCTGCGGGTAGCGCTGCACAAACTCCGTGAGCCGGTCCGGGGTCGCAATCAGTGCATCACGCCAGCTTTCTGCGGCATGCATGACAGCGGTTTCCGCGCGGTGGCGATCGTCATCCACGTCCAGCTCGGCCCGAATCGCATCGGCATCCACCCGTCGCATGAGCTTGCCGATCAGCTGCATCTGGCGCCTGCGGCCTTCATGCGCCGTAATCTTTCGGCACAGCGCGATCGCGTCGAGCAATACTTCCGGCAGCCCCATGGGGCCCAGGCGCGACGCCGGCAGTTCCACCAGCCGCTCGCCCAGCTCCTGCAGCGCATGCATATCGCGCTTGCGTTGCGATTTGCTGGGGCCGAGATCGGCGTCCTCGTCGGATTCGGAGTCGACAACGGTTGGAGCGGGGCGTCGAGTCAAGGCAGACATCGGAGGTGACTGTAATCGGGTTGCTATGATAGTCCGCTTAACCCTGCGCACGCCCGCTCACCCCCTTTATCCGCCCAAGAGACCGCCCACGATGTTCGATTACAGCCGCGCACGCTTTGAAGAGCTTGTTCAGTCGGTGCTTGACCGCGCCTCTGCGCTTGGTGCCACGGCTGCAGCCGCGGATGTGTCGGAGAGCTCGGGCCTGTCGGTCAACGTGCGCAAGGGCAAGGTCGAAACCATCGAACAGACCCGTGATAAGGGCCTGGGCGTGACGGTCTACATCGGTGCGCGAAGAGGGCATGCCAGCACCAGCGACTTTGGTGACCACGCGATCAGCGAGACTGTAAAGGCCGCCTTTGAAATAGCGAGGTTCACCGGTGAAGACCCCATGGCAGGCTTGCCCGACCCGGACACCCTGGTGCGCAAACCCCGTGATCTGCAGCTTTTTCACCCTTGGACGATTGAAGCAGACGAAGCGATCGATATCGCTTGCCGCATGGAAGCTGCAGCCTTTGCAGTGAGTCCTGCGGTGGTGAACTCTGAAGGCGCCAGTGTGTCCGCGGGCCACGGGCATTTCCTGTCGGCCAACAGTCTGGGCTTCATGGGCGGCTTTCCCTACAGCCGACATTCAATTGCAGTGGCGCCGATTGCACGCCGTGGCCGAGCCATGCAGCGCGACGATTGGTATTCGGCGTCGCGCTATCCGGACCGC
>DGIT01000125.1:1719-11333 GCA_002386465.1 Burkholderiales bacterium UBA4615
GATGCGCTGGGCACTCAGGTGTTTGCTAAAGAGTTGAATATTGTTGAAGAGCCGCACCGCCCCGGTGAACTGGGCTCCACGCCCTTTGATGATGAGGGCGTGGCCACGCGCGCACGCACGGTGGTGCAGGGCGGCATGCTCAAAGGCTGGTTTCTGTCGTCATATTCAGCCCGAAAGCTTGGCATGAAGACCACTGGCAATGCGGGCGGTGCGCACGGTTTGCGTCTGACCAGCCGCTTGACTGATCCCTCGGATGATCTGAAGGCCATGCTGCGCAAACTGGGCACAGGTCTGTTCGTCACCGAGCTGCTGGGGCATGGCGTGAATACCGTGACCGGCGACTATTCGCGTGGCGCCAGCGGGTATTGGGTGGAAGGCGGGCGGATTCGTTACCCAGTGGAAGAGATCACCATCGCGGGCAACTTGCGCGAAATGTATCGCTCGATCGTGGCGGTGGGCGCAGATGAAGTGCAGCGCGGCGCTTATCGAACGGGGTCGGTGCTGTTGGAGCAGATGGCGATTGCCGGGTGAGCTTCACACACGGTGCAGGTCGCGTGGTTCATGGTGAAAATGCGCGCCTCTTGACGACACGCGTGCTGATCAGCCGTGAGTCGTTCAGCCTTGATCCTGCGCGCGCGTGTGCTCAACACCCGAAGGCTCATCGGTGACGCCCAGATCTGCGAAGGTGTCTTGCGCTTCAGCGCTCAACTGGGCCAGGGCACGATGACGCCGGGCCAGACGGTTGGCCTGGGGTTCGTGGGTGGCCTGCGCATCAAGCTGTGCAAGGCCTTCCTCAAGGGTCTGAATCAGCGCCGCTCGCGTGTGCCCGTCCACATCCGGCCCCCTGCGCTCAAGCGCGGATACCTGGACCAGCGCGCGTCTGGCATGGTTCAGCAGCGTTCCATAGCGCTGCAGTTCGGACGCATGTGTTTTCATCGTCCGATGATTATCTGGAGCAGCGGCGCGCAGTGCGCGGAACTCCGTCACACGGCAGGTTCTGACCGATGAACAAGGCCTTTGTGAGGGAATCTGATGATGCAGACGACGATGAAGACCTGCAGGGCGTTGATGCGCCGGAATTAGGCGGGGCGGGTGCCCGCAACTACATCACGCCTGTGGGTCATACGCGGCTGAAGACCGAGTTGCTGCATCTTCTGGATGTGGAGCGGCCAGAGGTGGTGCGCATCGTGTCGTGGGCAGCGTCCAACGGCGACCGCTCAGAAAATGGCGATTATCTGTACGGCAAGAAGCGCTTGCGTGAAATTGACCGGCGCATTCGATTTCTGACGCGCAGGCTCGATCGCGCTGAAGTGGTCGACCCGCTTCAGCAGGCCGGCAACGACCAGATTTTTTTCGGTGCCACGGTCACGTATCTGCAGTCGGATGGTGTGGAGCGCACCGTGCGGATCGTGGGGATTGATGAAGTGGATCCGCTTAATGGGCAGATCAGCTGGATTTCGCCAGTGGCGCGGGCATTGATCAAGGCACGCGAAGGTGATTCGGTCGCATTGCAGACCCCGGCAGGCAAGCTGGAACTGGAGATCCTGGCGGTGACATACAGCGGCTGATGCGCTGCGGTACGTGCCAGGGGCCCATCGCCATCAGTCCGTGGGTATGTGCTCGGCGTGCCGTGATGTCTGCATGTACCGGTCGAGCAATTCGAACTGAGCATTCCAGTTGTAGTGTTCGCAGACCAGCGCGCGTGCGGCCAGCCCCATGCGCTGCGCGCGCTCAGGCTGTTCGATGAGCGCTACGCAGCGCCTTACCCAGTCATCTGCCCCTTCGGCCAATTCCAGATGCTCGCCTGGAACGCCTGCAATGCCGGTCATGGCACCCGATGTAACGACCACGGGCAATTCCATGGCCATGGCTTCCAGCACCTTGTTCTGCACGCCTCGTGCCACTTGCAGTGGCGCAACGGCGACTTGCGCATGGGCCATGTAGGCGGCCGTGGAATCGACGGCTCCGGTGACCACTACCCCCGCGTTGCCTTCAAGCGCCTTGACCTCAGGCGTGGGCCGCGTGCCGACGATATAAAACTGCGCATGAGGGATGTGCGCCCGAATGCCTGGGAGCACCGATTGCACAAACCAAATGACTGCCTGGACATTAGGCGGATAGTCCATGGCGCCCGTAAAAACGAAGGTCGCCCCCTGGCCGCCAAAGGGTGCGGTGGGGTGCAGACGGCGATCAAAGCGCTGTGAATCGACGCCATTGGGTAACGTCACCACCCGGTCTGCATGACGGGTCAGTGCGCTGCGCAACAGCGCCGCCTCTTCTTGAGAAATCAGGGCCACTGTATTGGCGCCGTCGGTCAGTCGCTGTTCTTCGCGTTGCACACGTCTGGCTTCAATCTGGAAGATCACCCGCTTCAATCCCCGAGCCGATTGCGCGTATGCCGCGAACTTCTGGGAATCGACATCGCAAAAGTGCAGGAATCTGAATGGATCCTGACCGGACGGTCGGCGGAAATGATCGACGGCGTACGTCGAGACATTGCTGGAGAACACGAAGAGCGCTTCGGGGCTTTCCTCATGATCAATACGATCCAGCCATGCAGACAGGCCGCGGTCGCGAAACAGCGCATAGGAAATCGGCTCGCCCGCCAACCATCTGGGGAAGGCTCGAAGGTAGGCCTGCGGCTTGCGCAGGGTGGCGACGTACAGGCCGCTCACCATCTTTCTCAACGCATCAATATCCGCCGCATCGCCGGGCTGATCACTGAAGGTGCCCAGAAACACGCGGTAGCGCGTGGTCAGGTGGCGCAGAAAATTGAAGGCCGGAATGCGCTCGCCCGTGGTGGGCGGATACGGCAGGCGCTGACACAGATAGACCAGTGCGGGCTTCTTTGGGGAGGCGTCAGACATGAAGGGGGGCAGGAGACGACGGAGAGATCCGATGCGTGGGCCAATGCAAGCGTTTGATTACAAGCTCGTGATCACAAGCGCGTGATCCGCGTCACATCAACCTGCCGGCGCATCTGCCGGAACACTTTGGCCAGGTGCTGCCGACCCTGCACCTGCAGCGTGAAACGCAAGATGGCGAACTGATCGGGCTCGTCTTCCATGGCCACCGAGACGATGTTGGCTTCGGAGGCTGCAATTTCAGCCGCCACGCGGGCCAGCGCACCGGGCGCTTCGCGTACCTGCACTTCGACTACCGTTCGGAACTGGCCGTGGATATCCTCGGCCCATTCGATGTCGATCCAGCGCTCGGCGTCGCGTTGGCGCTGGCGCTGGGCCGATTCGCATTCGGTGCGATGCACGATCAGGCCATGGCCACCACGCATATGGCCAATCACGTCGTCGCCAGGCAGGGGCAAGCAGCAGGCCGAGCACTGCACGGCCGTGCCCTCGTTGCCGTGAATCACGATCGGGAGCGGCCGTGGCGCAAATGCAGCCGCCGGGCGGGAGGTCATTTCCAGCGCAATGGTGCGTGCCAGCACTGGAGCCAGCCTGCGCCCGAGGCCCAGGTCGGCATAGAGCTCTTCCAGGCTGTGCGAACCGGCATCGCGTGCGGCCTTCTCGACCACGGCAGATGAGAGTGAGGCGGCGTCGATGAGCAGGGCCGCGAGCGATTGCTCAAGCAGCCGTTTGCCCAGCTCCACCGATTCCTCGTACTTCATGGTGCGCAGGAAATGGCGGATTTCCGAGCGCGCTTTGCCGGTGCGCACAAACCCCAGCCACGCCGGGTTGGCGCGTGCATCCGGGTCGGTGATGACTTCAATCACGTCACCGTTTTGCAGCTCGGTGCGCAGCGGCACCGGCTCGCCGTTGACCCGAGCCGAGACCGAACGGTTGCCCACGTCGGTGTGCACGCTGTAAGCGAAGTCGATGGCCGTGGCACCGCGCGGCAGTGCGCGAATCTGCCCCTTGGGCGTGAACACATAGACCGCATCAGGGAAGAGGTCGACCTTCACATGCTCGATGAATTCGATCGAGTCGCCGGTCTGATTCTGAATATCCAGGAGCGACTTCAGCCACTGATGCGTGCGCTTTTGCAGATCGGTGAAGGTTTCCTTGTCAGCCTTGTACAACCAGTGCGAGGCCACACCCGACTCGGCTACCCGATGCATTTCGCGGGTGCGGATCTGAAACTCCACCGGCGCACCATGTGGTCCGACCAGCGTGGTATGCAAAGACTGGTAGCCATTGACCTTGGGAATGGCGATGTAGTCCTTGAAGCGCCCTGGAATGGGCTTGAACGTCTGATGCAGCGCGCCCAACGCCAGGTAGCACGCAGGCAGGTCTTCAACCAGCAGGCGAATCCCGAATACATCCATCACCTGCGAGAACGACAGGCGCTTTTCTTCCATCTTGCGATAGATGGCCCATAGCGCTTTTTCGCGTGAGCGCACATCGGCGACCACACCCATTTGCTTGAGTGACTTTTGAACCGCCTCAATGGTGCGGCCCAGGCCTTCGCGCCGCATGCCGCGTGCAGACGTGACCGCTTTGCTCAGTGTGCGATGGCGGTACGGATGCTGAAAGCGGAAAGCGAGGTCGAGCAGCTCGCGGTACAGCTCATTGAGCCCCAGCCGGTTGGCAATGGGTGCGTAGATGTCGAGGGTTTCAATCGCGATGCGCCGCTGCTTGACCCGATCGACTGCGCCCAAGGTGCGCATGTTGTGCAGGCGGTCGGCCAACTTGATGAGGATGACGCGCACATCGCGCGCCATGGCCAGCAGCATCTTTCGAAAGCTCTCGGCCTGGGCCTGCTCGCGGCTGGCGAATTCAACCTTGTCGAGCTTGGACAGGCCATCGACCAGATCGGCGACCTGCGTGCCAAATTTTTCGACCATCTGCAGCTTGGTGACGCCGGAGTCTTCCATGACGTCGTGCAGCAGGGCGGCCATGAGCGCATCAGCGTCTAGCCGCCAACCCACGCAGATTTCGGCCACTGCGATGGGGTGCGAAATGTAAGGCTCGCCGCTGGTTCGAAACTGACCCAGGTGGGAGCTGTCCGAGAACCGATAGGCCTCGCGAACTCGTTTGAGATCGTCCTCACCGAGGTACTGCGAGGCGGCCTGGGTGAGGCTGGCTAACGAGACGATGCGGCGTTCGTCTGCCGGCGCAAAAAAACTGTCGTCGCGTGTGCCAGCCGCTGCGTCGCGCGCGCCGACCTTGAGCGCAGACCGCGGCTCAAGGACCAGAGGGTCGGCCTGTTTCATGGGGCCGCGACGCGTGCAGGGACGGTCAGGTGGGAACGCGGCGCAGCATCTCGGCGCCCACTTTGCCGGCTGCGATTTCGCGCAATGCGGTCACGGTGGGCTTGTCTTTGCTGTCGACCTTGGGGGCATGACCCTGGGCGAGCATGCGGGCACGATAGGTGGCGGCGAGCGCGAGTTCGAAGCGGTTGGGGATCTGCCTGAGGCAATCTTCAACGGTGATGCGGGCCATGGCGCGATTCCTGTTTCAAAGGTGGGACTGCGGGTGATGCGGTGAAGTGACCTGTGCGGCCCGCATGCCCAGCGACTCGAAGAGCGCCGGATGCCGACTGGCCTGCTGCGCAAACCTGCAACGGGACGCATCCAACACCCCGCACAGTGCCTGGGCAGCTAACGCAAAGTCTTGATTGATAATAACATATTGGCATTCCGCCGCATGCTCAAGCTCGGTGCGAGCGGCCTGAATTCGACGCTCGATGACCTCGGGCGCGTCTTGCCCGCGCGCCACCAGGCGTTCACGCAGCGTGGCCAGTGAGGGCGGCGCGATGAAGACCGAGACCGAGTCCGGAATCAGACTGCGAATTTGCGCGGCGCCTTGCCAGTCGATTTCCAGAATGATGTCGTCGCCGGCTTGCATCTGCGCTTCAATCCAGGTTCTTGAAGTGCCGTAGAAATTGCCGTGCACCAGCGCCCATTCGAGAAACTCGCCAGCGTCTTTTTTGCGCTCGAACTCAGCCTTCGAGAGAAACACATAGTCGATGCCGTCCTGTTCGCCCGGGCGTGGGGCGCGGGTGGTGCAGGAGACTGACAAGCGGATGCCTGCGCGTGCGCCCAGCAGATGACGAACGAGCGAGGTCTTGCCGGCCCCTGAGGGCGCAACGACGATGAGAAGGCTGCCGCGAAAGGCTGGGACGCTCATGGTGCGGTGAAGAAAAAGCTAAGGGAAAACGCGGAGGAAAAGCATGAAGGCTGATGAGGGCTCGCTCAGTCGTGGGGCGAAGGAGAAGCTCCCCTGGCTGAACGAAATCCGGCTACCAGCGACCAAATGCAGTGTCTCAGAAAACCGCCCGAATCCGACGAACAGCGCATGAGCGATGCATTCGTCGAGCTAAACGATCCGGCCGCTACTCGACCCTCTTCCAACGCATCGCGCACCCGCTGACTCACGTACTCGCTCAGTGCCTGTGAGCGCGCCATGCCCATCGAGGCCTTACTCATTTGCCAGAGGGGCCCGCGGCCTGAAGGCAAGTGTCAAGATCTGATGTCACTGTCTGATGTGCCATCGCGACCCTACTCCAGGTTTTGGACCTGCTCACGGACCTGCTCGATCAGCAGCTTGAGCTCGATCGAGGCAGCCGTCGTATCCAGACCCGCAGCTTTGGAACCGAGGGTATTGGCCTCCCGGTTGAGCTCCTGCATCAGAAAATCCAGGCGTTTTCCGGCGGCGCCACCCTGCTCGACAATGCGCATCAGCTCGTTGATGTGAATATCCAGGCGGCTGAGCTCTTCGGCCACATCGACCCGAATGCCATGCAGCGCCACCTCCTGACGGATGCGGGCCATGCTCTCTTCCAGCGGGATGCCGCTGCCGGCCAAGCCGCCTGTGGCCGCTTCGCGCAGGCGTTCGGTGATGCGCTGACCAAATGCGGCAACGAGTTCCGGAGCCCGGACTTGATGGGCGGCGACGATTGCACGCATGGCCTGTGCACGCTGGGTGATCGTATCGCCCAGCCGTGCGCCCTCTCGGGCACGGTTCTCCAGCAGCTCACTGACCGCCTGGTGGGCCAGCGGGGTGAATGCTGCGATCCACTGTGCAGGCTCTGGCTGGGGGTCATCCATGACGCCTGGAAACCGCAAAATATCGGCCACGGACAGAGGCGCCGCGGATGCGAACGTCTGGTGCACCTGCAGCTGCGCTTGCTGCAGCGCCTGGATGACACCTGCGCGCAGCCGCACTTCGGGCCGCATGGCGGCACGGTGCTGCACCGACGCACGGCAATCGACTTTGCCGCGTGTGATCCGGGCTGCAATGGCCTCGCGCAAGAGTGGTTCCAGCATGCGCAGTTCATCTGGCAGACGAAACGCGATATCCAGATAACGTGAATTGACCGAGCGCAATTCGATCCCCAGGCGGCCGAGTTCGTGGTCGCTGGTAGCCGAGCCGTAGCCGGTCATGCTGAGCAGGCGGGTGCCTGGCGCGATGGATGCGCTGGAGTTCATTACAATTTGTCCTTATGGCGACCCAGACCAATGCTCCCCTGCCCGAAGGACTCGAAGTCGGCGGCTATCGCATTGTCAGAAAGATTGCCAGCGGCGGGTTTTCAATCGTGTATCTGGCACACGACCCTGAAGGCCGTCCGGTAGCCCTCAAAGAATACCTGCCCAGCACGCTGGTGCGCCGAGAGCCCGGGCAACTGGTGCCTGCGGTGGCGCCTGACAACCTCGCCACGTATCAGAACGGATTGAAGTGCTTCTTTGAAGAGGGCCGCGCGCTGGCGCGTGTGCTGCATCCGAATGTGGTGCGGGTGATGAACTTTCTGCGGGCCAATGACACGGTGTACATGGTCATGGCCTACGAGCGCGGCCGTAGTTTGCAGGAGCTGATTATTCGGTATCGCGGCAGGCCGGGGCGCGAAGTGATTCCTGAGCGGTATGTGCGGCGGATCTTTGCGCAGGTGATGAACGGGCTGCGGGAAGTGCATGCAAATCGCCTGCTGCATCTGGATCTCAAGCCGGCCAACGTGTACCTGCGTCAGGACGGCTCGCCCATGCTGCTGGACTTCGGTGCGGCCAGGCAGACGCTCACGCACGATGCCCCCAAGCTGTTTCCGATGTATACGCCAGGGTTCGCTGCGCCCGAGCTGTATCGGCGTCATCAGAATCTGGGCCCCTGGACCGATATCTATGGTTTGGGCGCCACCATGTTCGCCTGCATTGCGGGTGCGCCGCCGCAACCTGCCGATCAGCGTGTGCTCAACGACAAGGTCGATGCCGTGCTGCAGGAGGCGGCAAAGCTTTATTCGCAGCAGCTCATCGATATTGTGTACTGGTGCCTGAAGCTCAACCCGCTTGAGCGCCCGCAAAGCGTGTTTGTGTTGCAACGTGCTTTGCGTGAACCGCAATCGACCGTGCCGGTCACGCCGCCCTTGCGGCCTGCGGTGTTTTCACGCTGGCTCGATGGGTTGTCGGCGCGCAGGCGCAGGGCCATCAAGCAGGACACCACGCTGATGTGGTCGACCCAGCGCGCGCCGCAATGATTGCCTGAGCATGCGCTTTTCAATTTTCCAGGACACCGATATCGGTGCGCGGTCGATCAACCAGGACCGCATGGGCTACTGCTTCACCCGTGAGTCGGTCCTGATGGTCGTGGCCGACGGCATGGGTGGGCATGCACGCGGGGAGGTGGCTGCACAGCTGACCTTGCAGGTGTGCGCAGGACACTTCCAGCGCATGGCCACGCCCAGGCTGGCTGACCCGGCACGATTTCTTGAGGCGGCGCTGCATAGCGCGCATCGCGAGCTCTTGCGCTACCAGCTCCTGCATCAGTTGCCTGAGGCGCCGCGCACAACGGTGGTGGCCTGCATCGTTCAGGACGATGGCGCATGGTGGGCCCATGCCGGTGATTCGCGGCTCTATTGGCTGCGCGATGGTGCAGTGATGACACGCACCGTTGATCATTCCCGGGTGCAGGCGCTCATGGAAATGGGTCTGGTGAGTCCTGAGGAAGAGCGCACGCACCCCGATCGCAATAAGGTGCTCAACTGTTTGGGCTCGCCGCAGGAGCCCTCCATCGAGCTGTCCGACCGGGCCGCGCTCATGCGTGGCGACGTGCTGCTGCTGTGCTCGGACGGCTTCTGGTCGGGGCTGAATGAGCCGCACTTTGCATCGGTGCTGCGTCATGCGCCGGTGGATGCCGGCGTGCCCGAGCTGGTGCGCCAGGCGGTCGCTCAAGGTGGGCGGATCGCGGACAATACGACGGTTGTCGCCATGGCCTGGGAGGGTGCCGGGGATGAGGATCTGCCGACCCTGTCCGCACTCGATCTGCCCGATGGCGCCATCACTACAACGATTGCCTTTGGGCGTCCTGAACAAGCCGGTGCAGTGGCTGCGCCCCTGACCGACGAAGACATCGAACGCCAGATTGCCGATATCCAACGCGCGATCCGTCGTTCGCACGATCCCCAACAACGAGAGTCCTGATGACCCGAATGACCGAATTATCCGATGCGGCTGCGCCGATTGCCCGTCCCAGTGGACGCCCCGTGGATGTGATGCGCGATGTGCGCATCACGCGTGGCTTTACATCCCATGCGGAGGGCTCGGTGCTGGTCGAGTTCGGCATGACCCGAGTGCTGTGCACAGCGAGTGTGGAGGAGGGCGTCCCGGGGTTCATGCGGGGCCAGGGCCGCGGCTGGGTCACTGCGGAGTACGGCATGCTGCCGCGCGC